>JAISCQ010000145.1 GCA_031265445.1 Bacteroidales bacterium | reverse complement strand
CCGGCATGATACAGGCAAGTACAACAGCGGTAACTGCCGGTATCCCGGATCGTATCTTTGAAAAAAAATCTTTCATCATAAAAGTTATTTATATTATTTCTCTATTATTTTACAATTTCACCCCAGATAGACAGTTCGTCTATCGCATACAGAATGCCGCCATTCCATTGAGATATATCCATGATCCTGAATCTCACCATTCGGACGGGAAAATAAGGATTCGGCTGTTCTTCCGAAAACTTGACGTCAAAGTTTTCACCGCCCGGCCATACATAATTCTGGTCTTCGGCAGTAATCACAAGCGGATCGTCACCCGAAGGTTTCCACGACTTAAACTTGCCGATCAGCGTCCAGTCTCCCCCCGTAAGGTCGTCGCCCGGGTTGCGGGACGCGGTGCCATACACTTCAAATTCTTTCGGATAATCCATATATATAGAGGTCCACCAGGGAACTATGTTGATTCTCGAAAGCCTGGCTTCCACGCCCAGATCAAGCGTAAACGTACTGGGCAAACTGTAAATATCGGGAATAAAGACGTTGGACCATCCGTTCCACGGGCAGATTACATTGTCGAACATACCGGGGAAAGCGTATCCCGGATAATTGTCCTGCAGTGAGTTTTGAAAATCCGACGGCAGTTTAAATTCCCGCCACAGCGTTTTATCCAGCGCTTCCTCAAACATGGGCGTCAGCGTGTACGTCTTCGTATCGGTTTTATTACCCCACCGGTCCATCATATAGGCAAAAAATTGCATCGGCTTTGACGGCAGCCCCCTGATAGAGAATTTTCCCGCGGGATTATCGATCATGAACGACTGCATAAATTCAGGTTCATTCCCGGTGGAGTCGATCATCAGGACGACTTTTAGCGGCTGTCCCGACGAATTGGAGAAATTTCCCTCAATTCCCCCGAAAGTAGCAATGATATCCAGGCTGGGGAACGCTTCTACAACGGGCGGAGTAAGCGGTGAAACAGTGACCGTAACCGGCCCCGATTCCTTTTCGTTTTTCCCGACGCTGAAAAGTTTTACCTTATAATCCGCGGCAGCGGCGAAACCTTCAACGGCCAGCGAATCCGTAAAACGCGAAGATTTGGCCTGACGCTGAACGCCCGGAGCCGATTCATATTCCGCCCTGACATATAACAGATTATCATCAACCGGTATCTTGTACCTCAAGACCGATCTGCCTGCAAAATTTTCCACCGTAACCGTATTCACGTCAATAACGGCGGGCGCCGCAGCGTTCCCGTCGTAATAAATCAGTTTCTTTTCTTCCTCACAGGCCATAAATACCGCAAAACAGAAGAGAAACGAAATCAAATGTCTTATCATTTTATTATTCATGATGTTTAATTTATAATTATTTATAATTCTACTACTCCCATCCGAGGCTCTGTTTCAGGTTCCGGCTCTTTGTCAACTCGCTTTCGTTAATCGGCCAGAAATAATCTTTCAATCCGAAACTGATGGCGTACATATTGTACGGTTTGAAAATTTCTTCCGGCGTGGAATTGAATCCGCTCCAGCTTTCGATCGGCCTGTTCAGTACTTCGCGGGCGGTTTTCCATCGCCTCAAATCCCAGAAACGGCTCCCCTCAAAACACATTTCAATCATCCGCTCGCGTTGAAGGATATCCCTTAAACCGTTTTGCGATGTATATTTGCCCGGATTGTTCGAATGGTCCCTCCAGGCCGTTTCGATGGGTTGTAACCCGGCGCGTCCGCGTACCATGTCGGCATATCTCATGGCCTCCTGGCGTGCGGCCTGGCTGTCTTCGGCCTCATTCAGCGCTTCGGCACAGTAAAGCAACAGGTCGGCAAGCCTGAAGTTAGGCCACAGATAAGGGTACGGAGCAAATTGATAGGAAGCCGGTTGCGCCGACTGGTAATGTACCCATTTTTTAGGCAGATATCCGGTCGGTTCCTTCGTATTGTCGGACGTGAATCTTCGCAAACTAAGGTAATAAAGGTTTTCCGGATAAGTATCGTCGTATGAACCCGACCCGTACCAGATCCCCTGGTCGCATCCCAGCCATGCATAAAACCTTGGCTCGCGTTCGAAATTCACTCGGGACGTTTCGGCGCCTTTGCGTATGTAATACCGGTCTTTTTCTTCCGCCCTGCGCAGGGTGTAGCGGGCATCGTATCCCCAGTCCCTGTCTTCTTCAATGGGAACGCCGTTTTCGGAATAAAACATTTCCGCGATCTGCAACGGTACCGAAAAAACCTGAGCCATCCCGGGAGTCGGCATATACATGGGATTCAGCGTCGGCGTCGTAGCCGCCTGAAGCATAACAACCCAGTCTCTGGTATCCGCCCAGATGGTTTCGCTGTTCCAGTCCTCGCAGAAAGCCTGACGCAGGGACATTTGCTGAACTGTCGTCCCGGAAAGATTATATCTGGGATCGCCGGGGAAAACGTAGAGTTTCATTCCCATCGAATTCATGCAGATATCGACCGCCTCACGGCAGGCGTCCGCCGCCCGAGTCCATTTCCCGGCGCGTTCCGATTCATCCTGCGGGAACAGTTGCGTCCCGTCCGGATTTCTCATCGGCGCAAACTCCGTATTGCAGTTAAACAGCGGACTCGCCGCCGTCACCAGTACCTTCGCCTTCAACGCGGCTGCGATGGGAAGCGTGAAACGGCCCAGATCGGTCTGCTCGCTTCGGACGATCGACGGAAGCGTTTCCATGGATTCATCCAGCAATTGAACAACATAATCAATCACTTCATCCACCGTATTGCGGGCCACCTGTACTCCGTCGACGTCGGTACCCACCGGCAGGTTTTCCTTGACAACCGGCACCGGCCCGTACTGACGGAACAGCAGAAAATGATACCAGGCTTTCAGCGCCTTTACTTCTCCTATCCATTCCTGACGCTCAGGTTCGGGCAGGTCGGGTACCGTGATTCTTTCAATTCCTTCCAGGAAATTGTTACATTCACGAATCGCGATATAATAATATCCCCATGTATCGTAAACCGGACTGGACGGCGTCAGCTGCCCCCTTACAATGCGGCACCCTTCCCGGCCTATCCCCTGTTCATACTGCGGATTGTCCAGTATCCAGGCTTCATCGCAACCCTGTATGTCCGGCGTATTGCCTCCGATATGCGACGGCAGATAGGAATAACAGGTATACAGATACCGCAGCGTGTGCGCACGCATGCTGAATGCATTGTCAAGAACGGGCGTACCTTCGGGAACTACGTCAAGGTAGTTGCAGGATACGCCCCATATTCCCAAAAGAGGGAGCAAAAGCCACAAGACGGTTGCTTTTTTTACTGAATTTATTTTTGTCATTTTTTTCATATATATGATCTGTTTAAAGGCTAATCAAACGTAATATTTAATCCGACATTCATCACCCGCTGGATCGGATATCCCAGCCCGTTGCCTGCCATTTCCACGTCCCAGAGCTTGAAACGGCTGAAAAGAAGCAGGTTCGTACCGCTTACATAAACCCGCAGGTTTCCTATATGCAATTTATTCTTCCATTTTCCCCGGAACGTATATCCCAGTTCCGCCTGTTTGAGACGCAGGAAAGCGCCGTTGCGCATGAACCAGGTATTCAGAAAAGTAGGATTGTTTTCGTCATCCAGCGCCGCGACATTGTTGGTATTGCGGTCGTAACTCAAACGCGGCCATGTCGCATAAATTTTACTGTTGGATTCCGACCAGTAATCGTCGGCATACGCCTTTAGCATCTGGGTGTTACCGACAAACGGGGAGGTATAGGCGCCGTTGATCCAGAACGACTCATTGGCAAGTCCCTGGAAGAAAAATGAAAAATCAATCCCCTTATATCCTATCGACGGCCCGAATCCATACACAATTTCGGGAGTCGTCGGCAAACCGATCGGTACCGCATCGGCCACCGTAATGCGTCCGTCGCGATTCACATCGGTATATTTGATGTCTCCACCCCTGTAATTGTATGACGTAATTTCCTGCCGGGGCGAGCTAAGCACCTCGGCGTCATCCACAAACAGGCGTTCGGCGATGTATCCCCATTGCTGGCTCAGACTTTTACCGACCCGCGAACGCCACGGTTCTTCATAAGCCGGCTCGTCATAAATCTCATACCGGCTGGTTGCGTATGTAAAATTCGCATGAAACGACGTCCAGAAATCTTTCGACCAGGATTTCTGATACTCCACGCTGATATCCGTCCCCTTTCCCACGGCGGCGCCGACATTGGCCTGAATGTTGTACATGAGACCCATCGTCTGCGGGATATAACTCCTGTCCATCAGGATATTGGAGCGGTTTTCCTGAAAATATTCCGCAATGATCGTCAGGTTATTCCATAAACCCAGTTCCACCGCATAATTCGTTTTCCTGGAAATTTCCCATCCGATGTCGGGATTGGCATCGCGGCGCACAGTGATCCCGCTCAGCGTACTGCCTCTGCGGTTTCCGAAAGTCATCGCCCTGTCGCCATCGGTCATATTCATTTCCGAGAGGTAATAAAAACGGTTATCATCCAAACCGATCCGGTCATTCCCGACAAGGCCGTAGGAATAGCGCAGCTTGAACAGGTTCACCGTATTCGCCAGCGGCTCCCAGAATTTTTCGTTGGCCAGGTTCCACGCTGCGCCGACCGAAGGGAAGAAGCCCCAGCGGTGATTGGCGGCAAAACGTTCCGAGCCGTTGTAGCCGAAATTAAATTCCAGGAAGTAACGGTCGGAAAACCCGTAGGTAAAGCGCCCGGAAAGTCCCAGGTTCCTGTGCGGGAGCGACAGTTGCAGCGATTTCGTATTGGCGTAGCGTCCTTCGCGGAGAATCGCTACCAGCAAACCGCTGACACTGTGGTTGCCGAAGGTACGGTTGTAGTTGGCCATCGCTTCCATATAGAAGGTCGAATTGGTCTCCTTGTCGTCCTCCGGCTCCGAATAGTCGAGCCAGTCGGTACCGGTATTCGTATTGTTGATCATATATTCCCCGGTGATGGGGTTAACGCCCCTCAGTTCATACCAGTAGGGTATATAGGCACGATTTACCGAAAACTGCGACAGACGCGAAAGATTCATCATGACTCTTGCGGAAAGACCTTTGGCGATAAAATCAAGCTCCTGTTGCCCTTCCACCTGTGCAAGCAGTTGCGAACGGTTTTTCTCCTTATAGCCTCTGACCGATTCGGCGTATGGATTAAAATACTGATTTTCCCTGTTTCCGAACATGATGTGACGGATTTCGGAATAGGAACCCGATGCCGGATAATAAGCCGGGAACAGGACGGTATTCGACTTGATAATGTTGTTGAACAGGTCTGTCCCGCCGGTCAGGGGGCCGCTGTAATCATCGAAGACTCCGCTCAGGCGCACATTTACCTTCGTCGTTGGCGTTACCTGCAATTCGATGTTCGAGCGCAGCGAATACGAATTGTTGCTGATGTTGTTGTTGAAATTATTGCGCTTGTCTACCTTCATGATCCCGTTGTCATGGTTGAAAACGCCTGATATGTAATAACGGTGCGCTTTCCCGCCGCCGCTCAACTGGAGGTTGTAGCGGGAAGAAGTGGTATTGTCGCGTATCAGCATATCCATCCAGTCCACGGCAGGGTAGCGATACGGATCGGTACCGTTGAGGGTATTGTCGATTTTCTCTTCCCTGTAGGGAACCTCGCCCATCGGATTGCGTGTCAGCACGGCTTCATTGGCCAGTTGCATCCAGGTAACGGGGTCGGCCAGTTCTACCTTGCCGGTAGGCGCAGAAAGCGACTGTTCTATTCGGAATGAGATTTTGGGCGGACCTTCCTGCCCCTGTTTGGTCGTAATCAGAATTACCCCGTTGGCTCCGCGCGCTCCGTAAAGCGCGGTCGCGGTCGCATCCTTCATGACCGAAAAACTGGCAATATCATCGGGCGACAAACGCGCCAGATCGGTTTTCGTAAGTTCGATATTGTCAATCAAAATCAGGGGATTGCGGTTGGTGCCGAACGTGGTGATTCCGCGAACATAGAAATCTGCATCGTCGGCTCCCGGCTCGCCCGATCGTTGATAGGCGATCACGCCCGCCATCTGTCCCGCAAAAGCAGTCGTTAAATTACTGCTCGGTACTTTTAAATCCTTCGCGTTGACGGTGGTAATGGATGCGATCACGCTTTCCTTCTTTTGTTTTGCGAAAGCGACGACGGTTACTTCATCGAGTTCGTTCTTCTTTTCTTCCAGCACAACCGTCAGGCTGCGCTCGCCCTGGAATACGACTTCTTTAGTTTCCATTCCGATAAAGCTTACGCTGAGCGTGGCGCCGACCTGCACGCCGGTCATCGTGAAGGTTCCTTCTTCATCGGTGGTAACGCCCCGCGTACTGCCTGCGATCTGTA
>JAISCQ010000043.1 GCA_031265445.1 Bacteroidales bacterium | reverse complement strand
GTTTTCAACTATCGCGTTCTTTCAACGGATTCCCTGATAATACCTGTACATGAAATCGAAGGATACCGACAATATTTCGCAGTGATGAACTGCGATGGCAAGCTGGAAATGGTATTTTTTCCAAAAAGAGGTCATTCTACTATTACACAAGCGTATTTTGCAGAAGTGGAGAAACGATTAAGTAAATAGACTTTTAAGTCATATGCATATCGCCAAACAAAATGCAAAAATTATATTATTTCTTCCTGCTTTTATGGTTCAGCGCTTGCACCTCATATCCGGAAGCCATTGAAGAAGTACTCCGGCAGGCGGGCAACAATCGCTCCGAACTGGAAAAGGTACTGAAACATTACGGCAAAAACCCAGCCGACAGCCTGAAATTCCGCGCTGCCGTATTCCTGATAGAAAACATGCCCGGTAAGTATTCGGCGTATTATGATGCCCCGTGGAACAATGTAGCAACAGCCATGCTCCGCTGGACAAGCTCCCCCGATAAGGTGTTGATATCCGATGTCTATCGATTGGGCAACCCTGTTATTGAAGAAGACTTGAAGTACATTACTGCCGACTATCTGATCAATAATATCGATCTGGCATTCAAGGTGTGGCAGGAACGGTCATGGGGCAAGCATATCCTTTTTGATGTCTTTTGCGAAGAAATACTTCCGTACCGAATCGGCACGGAACCGCTCGAAAACTGGCGCGAAAAGGTGCTGGCCAGTTTTGTCGGGCTGGAGGCGGAATTAGGCAAGCCGAACACAACAGCCATCGAAGCCTGTAAGACTGTCAATGGGGTATTGCCGAAATTCAGGCTGGATAAGGACTTCCCCGATATGACCTTTTCGCAGTCGATGGCCTCCACGCGGGGAAGCTGCGACAGGATCACCGCCTTTGCCGCCTTCGCCATGCGGGGTCTGGGCATTCCGGTAACCGTTGATTTTGCGCCTGTTTACACGGGCCGAAGCGTCGGACATTCATGGAATACCGTTTGCGACAGCACGGGAAAGCATATTTCGTTCCTGGGTACCGAAACCCCACCCGGCGCTACCCATCAGGCGATTGAGGTCGTTCAAAATAAGATTTACCGGAAAACTTATGCTGTTCAGAAGGAATATATGCGAATACCTCCGGAAGACACTCCTCCACTGTTACGGGGCGACAATTACGCCGACGCATCATCCGAATATGAAGGGTTCTTCGATATCCGCGTTCCGCTTACCGTATCGCCTCCTGACAGTTCCGGACGGGTCTACCTGGCAGTTGCGGGTCTTCAGTCGACACGCAATATCGTAGCTCGGGGGCACATTGAAGGAGGATATGGCGTTTTTTCTGCTGTAGGAAGGGCTACGGGCTATTTTCCGGTCTATTATAAGGATAGCAGTCCGGTTGCGGCAGGCGTCCCGTTCCTGCTCGACAGGGCCGGGGACATGCATCCTGTGGTCAACGGGCCGTTTAAGGGTCCGCATGTACTCTCTGCCGGAAAGCCCTGCATCATCCCGATGAGCGACTTTGACATCGGAGGCGAGGGAATTGCCTTCCACGAAACCGGCGAGATGAACCAGGGAGGGACTGACTGGTACCGGCTTTCGGGTAATGATCCGTTCAGTATCCCGGTAGATATCGAAGCGCCGGAAATCAACCTGAGCCACATTGAAGCCGGGGAATGGGTTCAGTACACGGTAGAAGTAAATGATGCCGGCATATACCTGTGTCAATTGCGTACTTCGGGAACAGCTGTCGGTAAGTTTCATCTGGAGGTGGATGGAGAAAACCGGACAGGCAGCGTGGATCTTCCCGCCAGCGGGGAGTGGTACAAGTGGAAATGGCAGCCCGCTACGCCGCTTCGATTGACATTCGCTGCGGGGACGCATCATATCCGGTTTTATTGCGAGAAACCAAGGTATAATGTCAAGGAGATGAAATTGACTTTCTTAAAAAGATAAAAGCGGATTTCGATTTTTTGAACAGCCTCTTAATGCTTTCGGTTCAGATATCCCCGGATTCCAATGCCTGTACCGGGCAATTATAAACCCGGAAATATTTGTGTTATTTCCCGGAGTATTTTTTGTCATTGATATTGTGTTTCATTGATTGATCACCTGTTTGACTGTCCTGTTTTGTCGGAAACAAAAGAGTTGTATATTTGCAACCGGAAATAAATATTGAAAAAACATGAAAAAGATTATCTTCGTACCCGCATTGGTTTTCTGTTTTGTTTTGTCCGTTTCCGGCCAGGATCATTATACGCAGGAAGAACGTGATTATTGGCTGCGGAAAGCGCTGGAAAACATGCCGGCGCTGTCGGAAACAATGAAACGGCCTGAAAAAACGGTCGATATTGTAAAAGACAGCGCGGCCTTTCAGGGCTGGAAGGTCGTTCCGGGTTCGCCGGTTCAGACGTTTTACCGTACTTCATTAAAGGCCCAACCCTGGTTTGTCATTGATTTCGGCGAACATATAACCGGTTATTTTACCTTTGCCGTCGCACCCTTAAACCGCACTCCCGACGCGCCGGCGCGTATCCGCTTTACCTTCGGCGAAGCGCCCTCCGAAATCATGACGCCGTTTGACCCTTACCGCGCCGGATTGAGCCGTGCATGGCTTCAGGATGAGATAGTGACGGTAATGACGGTTCCCGATACGATTACGATTCCGCGAAGACTTGCTTTTCGCTATGTAAAAGTTGAATTGATTCATGCGCCCAACTACGACTTTGCCATATCGGATGTATCCTGCAAAGCGGTTACCTCTGCATCGTCGATGCCCGAACCGTTACCTCCGGCTACCCCGCAAATCATCAAAGACATTGACCGCGTGGGACTGAATACGCTCCGGGAATGTATGCAAACAGTGTACGAAGACGGCCCTAAAAGGGACCAGCGCCTGTGGATCGGCGACCTTTACCTGGAGGCGCTGGCCAATACATACTCCTATCGCAATCACAACCTGACAAAACGCTGCCTGTATCTTTTAGCCGGCCTGGCCGATGAAAGCGGATTCCTGAACGGAACGGTCTTCGAACGGCCGCATCCGCATCCGCAGGCCAAACAGTTGTTATTGGACTATGCGCTCCTGTATAATGTAGCGCTCAAAGATTATTTAGAAGCCACAAAGGATTACGAAACAGCCGGCGATTTATGGGAAACAGCCAAAAAACAACTGGATATTATCAATTTATACCTGATGGATCATGGCCTGATGGATTTCGAAAAGGCGAACAGGGAATGGTGGATATTCATCGACTGGCGCGACGGGCTGCACCGGGAAGTCGCGCTGCAGGGAGTCGCGCTTTACGGACTGAAGCAGACGTACGAACTGGCCAAAATGTTAGGCAGGGAAAAAGAACTCGCCCATGTTCCGAAAATGATCAAAAACATGACAAACGGAGCGCGCAGGCATTTTTATGATAAGAAAACCGGTCTGTTCACCGGCATTGAAAACAAGCAGGTATCCTTTCATTCGCAGTTGTGGATGATTCTTAGCGGCGTTGCTGACAGGGCCGAAGCGCAGCGCGCGCTGAAAGCGCTCCATCAGGCGAATGGCGCCGTACACACAGGCACGCCTTATGCCTTTCACTATTATATCCAGGCGCTCATCCACTGCGGCATGAACCGGGAAGCCAAAGACGCCCTGATCGAATACTGGGGCGGCATGGTACGCAAAGGCGCCGATACTTTCTGGGAGGCTTATGACCCCGGGAACGACTTCCTTTCACCTTACGGGTTCCATCCCATGAACAGCTATTGCCATGCATGGAGTTGCACGCCTGTTTATTTCATCAGAAGATACCCGGAAATATTTCAAAGGTTACAATGACCGACAGGTCATTGATGGCGTAACAGGAATCCGTGCCGCAATCAATGTAGGGGCGAACCTGTGTGTTCGCCCATGAACCTGTGTGTGTGTGTGTTCGCCCATGAACCTGATTTAGCAGGTGCCCGTAACAAATATTTTTGTTCGCCCATGAACCTGATTTAGCAGGTGCCCGTAACAAATATTTTTTTGTTTTTGTTCAAAAAGGATTTATATTTGCCTCCGGTTTTAAATCAAAAAGCATCCTTCATCATGTCGAAATCTTTCGAAAATCTGTTGCAAGTCATCTTCGGTAAATCACCGAATGGCACGGCTTTTGCAGAGAGAGAGAGAGAGAGAGAGAGAGAGAGAGAGAGAGAGAGAGAGAGAGAGAGAGAGAGAAAACATTATAAGCACGCGCGCGTATAATATTTTTTGGGAAAAACATTTCAATCGCATATGTCCTTTGTGGGGCGTATGCGATTTTTTTATATCAGATGAACGCAAAAGCATCCAACCGAAAACATACTGTGTTTCTCCGAAAAACGCAGTATGTTTTTCCAAAAAGCACACTGTACTTTTCCAAAAATACACTGTACTTTTTTAAAAACACACAGTGTTTTTTATCCGGCAGTAATGCCCTTCAATGACAAACTGTTACAGATCATCAGAATTAAAATTAATATATCAAATTATCAATAGCAGTGATGAACCCCCCGGGGTTTCATCCGACATTAAAAATCATTAAAAATTAAATTGTAAACAGATGAAAAGAAATCCAGGAAAAGAAAGGCGACACCGGAAAAACATCTTCCTTGTATGCTTACTGGTTACACTGTCCTGTTCGATCTTCGCGCAGCAGGGTATCCCCATCAGAGGTACTGTAACCGATGCGGCAGGCGAACCCTTACCGGGTGTAAATGTGGCTGTAAAAGGAACAACAGTTGGCGTTGTAACAGATGCCGGTGGAAAATACGCCATTAGTGTCCCGGGCAGGGAAGCAGTCCTTTTATATTCATTTATCGGCTACATGAAGACCGAACAGACAGTTGGCGACCGGACAACCATTGATGTCAGCATGAATGAAGACATGCAGCAGATAGAAGAAGTAGTTGTGGTTGGGTACGGGACTCAGAAGAAGGTGAACCTGACCGGTTCGGTGTCTTCTGTGGACATGAGTACGATGACGGAAAGCCGGCCTATCACCAGTCTGTCGTCCGGATTAGCCGGTTTGGCATCCGGTGTTACCGTAACAGCAACAAGTGGCGGACAGCCCGGATGGGACGGAGCGACCATTCGCGTACGCGGACAGGGAACGACGAATAACTCTGATCCTTTGGTCGTCATTGACGGCGTGGCGGGTGGTAATATCAACGACGTCAACCCCCAGGATGTAGAGAGTATCTCCGTACTGAAAGATGCCGCCTCTTCGTCCATCTACGGTTCACGGGCTGCAAATGGCGTTATCCTGATCACTACAAAAAGGGGGCGCGCAGGAGTAGCCAGAATCAACTATCACGGTTATATGTCTTCAGAAAAATTAGACCATAAGGTTCCTTATGTAACCAGTTATGCCGATTACATGGAATTAATCAATGAAGGCATGGGAAACAGCAATGTAGCACAACCGTTCAGCAGGGAAAAGATTAACGAATGGCGTAATGCGGGCGACAGCGATCCTTTGAAATATCCCAACTCCGACTGGCAGGATTATCTTTACGAGCAGGCATGGATGCAGAACCACGCGCTTTCTATATCCGGCGGTGCGGAAAAAATACATTATTTTGTATCGGGTAATTACCTGAAAAATCCGGGGATTATGGTAAACAGCGGGTATGATAGAATCAGCGCCCGCGCCAACCTGGATGTCGACATCAAGCCATGGTTCAACCTGGGTGTCAATGGTTACGGATACAAAGGCATTGCAGATATTGGCTGGGGTACCAGCAATACCGGCAACCCTTTGGGGTATCTGAATCAGACTTCGCCCGGCTGGTTGTACCGCCATCCCGACGGACGGTTTGGCGGGGGAAACAATTCCGAGGACGGGACAAGCGGCAATAACGCTTTGGCAATAATGGCGTCGGCCAAAGGCGATGTTACGACCAACAAAATCGCTTCACAATTTTTTGGCCGGTTAACCCCCTTTGAGGGGTTGAGCATCGAAGGCTCCTATACGTATGATTTTACCGGCAGGTTAACGTATCAACATTCCAGCGACCCTTATGATCTTTGGAATTTTTACGACAATACCGTTCGGTTTACATCTACTCCGACGACATCCGTTGCCAATACCAGCTACAGTTGGACAAGAAACCAGATGGATGCTGTGGTCCGTTACGAAACGGATGTCAGCCGCCTGAATATCCGGGCGATGGCGGGCGTCAGCCAGGAATCATACAAATACCAATGGTTTACGGCATCCAAGCAAAACCTGACGTCTGTAGATCTGACCGAACTGAATGCCGCTACCGCAAACGCTGCTGCAACCGGTGATTATACCAGCTGGGCGATGCGCTCGTTCTTCAGCAGGGTGGGATTGAACTGGGCGGAAAAATACCTGCTGGAAGCCAATTTACGTATGGACTGGTCGTCAAGGTTTGCATCGGGTAAAACGCGTCGAGGCGTTTTCCCTGCATTTTCAGCCGGCTGGCGTATCAGCGAAGAAGATTTCATGCGGGATATATCCTGGCTGAATCATCTTAAACTTCGCGTATCCTGCGGATCAGTGGGAAATAATGCGATGGGAAACGACAGGGATAATGACGGCAATTACAGTTATTTGCCGTTATATGCATCCCAGAACTATGTGCTGAATAACACGGTACAGGTCGGCTGGGCGCAGACGGCCCTGTCGAATGCCGCCATCACATGGGAAACTACATACGTAAGCAATCTGGGTATTGATTTTGGCATATTAAAATCCAGATTGAACGGAAGCGTTGACTTTTTTGTAAAAACCACCAAAGACATCCTGATTGACCTGCCGGCTCCCTTAGTACATGGAAGCTCTTCCATACCGCGGACAAATGCGGGCGAAGTACGCAATACCGGCCTCGAATTTACCCTGTCGTGGAATGACAGGGCAGGGGACGTTCGCTATTTTATAGAGGGTAATTTCGGTTATGTAAAAAACAGGCTCACCAGGTTTAAAGGCGAAGAAATGACGATCAGTGGAACCAATGTGCTTCTTGAGGGCCAACCCATCAATATACAGTATGTGATGAAAGTGGACAGGTTAGTGACTACCGACGAAGATCTTGCTTATGTACAGTCGCTGGCAGATAAAACCCCCAATTATTTCAGAACCTATCTCAGGCCGGAAAAGGGCGATTTTCTGTATGCAGACACCAATGGCGATGACGACCTCACTGCCGACGACCGCATCATGATGGGAAACGGCACGAACCCGACGGTAACGTATGGCGCGCGTTTGGGCGCCAGCTGGAAAGGCGTTGATTTTTCATGCCTGCTGCAGGGTGTTGCCGGTTATAACGTTTATTTTACCGCATGGGAACACGCCAGTTATTTTTCTACCGTTGTGCTTGGTCATCACATCAACAAAACCGTTGCCGACGGACGATGGTATGAGGGCCGTCCGGATAAGGCTACCTTTCCGAAATTGAGGGCACATTCCGTCGATGCCAACCGCAACAATACGGCAAGTGACTTCTGGATGGTCGACAGATCCTATTTCAGGGTAAAGAATATACAGTTGGGCTATACGGTTCCGAAAACGGTTTCGCAGAAAATATTGCTGGAAAATATCCGGTTCTATATGAGTATCGACAATGCCCTGACTTTTACCAAATTTCCGGGGCTTGATCCGGAACGTGGCGATATAGGGTACCCAACCTTTCGAATAACTTCTTTTGGCGTTAATTTAACTTTTTAAACGATTTTAATATGAAAAAAATAATTGTATATATTTCAATTGTGATAGCCGGGATTTCATTAAACGGATGTTTTGATCTGGACACATACCCCGGCAGTTCCATGAGCCAGAGTATATTCTGGCAAACCGAAGCACATGCAAGGGAAGGGCTGATGGGTATATATGCCTTGTTGCGTAACAATAACTGTTACGGTGAGCAGTATTGGTATAACGATGTGTATGGCTGTATCAGCAACTCCTTCTCGAATCAGGCCGTGAACAATGGAACCTACACTTCCCGCGACAGTTACGTGCAGGATAAATGGCAATACATGTACGAGGGCGTGCAAAGAACCAACTCCGTTATTCGTAATGTGTCGGGCATGTCTTTGGATGAGTCTGCACAGACCGAGCTGATTGCAGAAGCAAAATTTCTGAGGGCTTTGTTTTATTTCAATTTGCTGGATTTTTTCGGAGGCGTGCCTTATTATGACGAAACCACCGAAGTCAATGCAGAATATGCCGATATGAAAAAACCGGGAAGTACGGCGGAAGAAATTCGTTCGCATATTCTCAGCGACCTCAATGCGGCTGTTTCGGGACTCAGGGCAGCGTGGCCAAACGCTGATTATGGACGGGCTACCAAAGGAGCGGCTTATGCACAGCGAGGCAAGGTATATCTGTACAATAAGGAATGGAAAAATGCCATCGCCGATTTTGAGGAAGTGGTGTACAACAAATCCGACAATTACGGTTACGCATTAGATGCTGATTATGCCCGGATTTTTAAACTGTACAACGGAGCCAAAAGCACGGAAATGATTTTCTCCGTTCAAAATAAGGGCGGACCGGACGCTTACGGGATGATGTTTAATACCAGATATGGCAACCGCGGCTCTTTTGGGCCTGGTGGAGGCGCTTTATACCCATCTCCGGAACTGATAGATATGTACGAAAAACCTGATGGCAGCCCCTTTGATTGGGAAGAAATTTTTCCCGGATACAACACCACGCCCGTTGAGAACGGACAGCGGGAGGCAAAGCGCCAGGACTGTCTGTGCGTAGAAATGGATAATGGCGTAATCGTCGGGATGCGGAATGCCGATACGGCAAAAATATTGAATGCATACAGAAACAGGGATTCGCGCCTGATGGCGACAGCAATTGTACCCTATTCCAATTATGTGGGTTGGGTCAACAATGCGCCGAAAAATTTGATGATCGCACTCGATGGATATAAACAGGGAATTTTAAATTCAGGGACATTATATTGGGATGCAGGGAATATTCATAACTGTTTCTATCGAAAATTTGTTGCAGAGGGTAACCTGGACGGCGCCCTCACCAACCGGGATCATACGCCCTTTGAATTTCCGGTGATCCGCTATGCCGATGTGCTGATGATGCTGGCCGAAGCCTATAATGAAGACGGACAGCTGGATAAGGCAGTAATTGAGTTAAACAGGGTAAGGGCAAGAGAAAGCGTCAACTTGCCGGGTCTTAACTCGGGCGCCGCGTGGTTAGCAGTTACCACTAAGGAGCAAATGGCAGAACGAATCCGGAAAGAGCGCGCCGTTGAACTTGCCGGGGAAGGCCTTCGTTTCAGTGATTTGCGTCGCTGGGGTTTTGAAGTTGCCTATGGGGAAACCGCCGGAAAGGGCTATGCTAAGAATATATACGGTGAAAATCTATATGCACGCCAATTCACAAAACGTGATTTACTCTGGCCTGTCCCTGCTGTTGAAATAGAACGAAATCCTGCACTGGAGAATCAACAGAATCCGGACTGGTGATTTATTTTTTAACTAAAAGGCGCAACAACACCTGTTGATTACCCATCAATCCTAAATGGATTGATTAATTGAAATATAAAAGCGACATCGTATCTTTACGGCGTCGCTTTTTTTACCCCCGTTGAGCAGCATTTATAATGCCGCTCGGAACACGAGGCAATTTGCAATTGCCTGCGGCGGGATCGCTTCGCCAACTTGTCCCCGTTGAGGTTATCAGGAGAATCATATTTCGATTCGGGAATCGATATCCGGATTGCAAATCCGGACATGTGATTTCCGCCCCCCCTACTGAGGTTGTTTTGTTTAGAAAATTAGGTGGAAATGAGGTTTATGAACTGCTTCGCAGTTCGGATGGGAGTCGTTCAGCGGAGGAAACTTAATCCATCCTTTTTTACATGTTTTTCAAAAACGGTTACATTTTTTAATGCGATTCATATATCTACTTTTGTTACAAACTATTTTAGTTGAACCCAATATATATTATTCACATGAAAAACAAATCTTTATGTCTTTTTGGAGGGTTAATGGCCACTTTCGCTGTTGCCGCCCGGGACAACGTCATTCATACCCATAACGACGGTAAAAGCTGGGACCTGGTCACCCGTTCGTCCGTTTACCGGTTAGCTGTAAATTCCGCCGGCAACCTCCAAACCGTTTATTACGGGAATAAACTGATGCAGGAAAGCGCAGCAGGCGCTCAGGGAGCCGAAATTCCCGTACGTGGAGGCTATGCGTCGGCAACGCCCCTGCTCGAGGTCATTTTTCCCGACGGCGTCCGGGATATTGAACTCGAATACAAAACTTACGAAACAGCCGAGATGGACGGATATCCTGTTTTGACGACCGTTCAGGCCGACAGGTATTACCCGCTGGAAGTACGGTCGTATATCCGTGTATTACCCGAATATGACCTGATTGAGAAATGGGTCGAAGTAATCAATACAGGCAAAAAGGGAACCATAAAACTTGAAAACATACAGTCCGGATCGGTTTTCCTGCCCAAAGACGCTTATGAACTGACCCATTATTCGGGAATATGGGGGCGCGAATTTACACCGCAGACTACCAAACTTACCCAGGGAACAAAAACGCTACAGGTAAAGGATTTCAAATCATACGGTTCCTCCTCGTTCATGATACGGCCTGAAGGCGAGGATCATCGGTATACGGGAAAAGTGTGGTTCGGAACGTTGTGCTACAGCGGGAACTGGCGTGTTGATTTCGAAAAGTTTTTCAACGGGAGCGTCCAGATCACAGGCGGGATGAATTTCTGGGATCAGGAGGTCAACCTGAAGCCGGGACAGTCATTCGCCTCCCCGCACATCATGTTCGGGTACACCGAACGCGGCGCCGAAGGAGTAACCTTGAGCCTGGCATCGTATGTTCGCGAGAAGCTGTTGCCTGCATCGCACCGCGACAGGTTACGTCCCGTGCTGTACAACAGCTGGTATGCCACCACTTTTAATGTCAACGAAGAGCACCAGCTGGCATTGGCCAAAGTAGCCAAAGAACTTGGCGTGGAAATGTTTGTGATAGACGACGGCTGGTTCAAAGGCAGAGTCAATGATAAAGCCGGGCTGGGCGACTGGACGGTCGATAAAAACAAATTCCCCAACGGGCTGAAGCCGATGATTGAAAAAATCAACGCCATGGGGCTTGATTTTGGCATCTGGATCGAACCCGAAATGGTAAATCCCAACAGTGACCTGTACCGCGCCCATCCCGACTGGGTATTCCATTTTCCCAACCGCGGGCGGCATGAAGGGCGAAACCAGTTAATGCTCAATCTGGCAAGGGAAGACGTGTATCAATATCTTTACAGATATTTTCATGATCTGCTGAAAGAGAACAACATCAGGTTTATCAAGTGGGATATGAATAAATCGCTGACCGACCCGGGGTTTCCGTCGGCGCCTGCGGACGGGCAGCGGGCTGTGCGGATTAAATATGTGGAAAACCTGTATCGTTTGGTCGAAACCTTGCGGAAAGAGTTCCCGGAGGTGTGGTTTGAGAACTGTTCCAGCGGCGGCGGCCGCGTCGATCCGGCCATGATGTCGCGTTTCGATTTCAACTGGGCCAGCGACAATACCGACCCTGTGGATCGTATTTTCATACAGGATTCCTATCTGACCCTGTTCCCGGCCAACACCATGATCTCATGGGTGACCCGGGAAGACTGGCACCGGCAGGATCCGTCGCTCGAATACAAATTTGACGTATGCATGGCCGGCGTGCTGGGCGTGGGGTACGACATCACCCAGTGGGACGACCGGCAGAAGAAAATCGCAACGGAAAAAATAGCGCAGTACAAAACCGTCCGGGAAACCGTACAGAAGGGAGATTTATTTCGTATTGTTTCTCCTTACGAAGAAAACCGGAGCGTGCTCCAGTATGTGAATAAAAACAAAAAGGAGGCGGTAATTTTTGCTTACAATATGGCTGAATATCCGGTCAACTCGATAGAGGAAACACAACGTACCCCATTGGTCAGATTAAGAGGGTTATTACCCGGTGAAAAGTACCGGATTGAGGGTGTGAAAGGCACATTTACAGGACAATTCCTGATGGAAGTCGGAATCGGGTTACCCCTGACGGGTGCATATAAAAGCAAAATATACACCGTAAAATCAAGTGAATAAAATATATCAATCCATCACATCAACCATAAAAAATGAACAAGCCGGTCATTATCCTTTTCCTTTTCCATACGTTTTGCATATCCTGGGTGGCAGCACAAAACAAAAAGCTGTCATCTCCCGACGGGAATTTGCATTTCGAGCTACGCGACCAGCAGGGCGAATTGGGGTATGAAATAACGTATCGCGACCGTCCGGTGATCTTACCCTCGTCATTGGGGATCAGCAACTGGGAAAAGAATCTGGAAGTGGAGCGTATGGAGGACACAACGGTGAATACCGTATGGAGACCCGTTTATGGCGAACGTTCCGAAGTAAAGGATCATTACAGTCAAAGGACATATATGATCAAATCGAGTACGCGCGGCAGCGACAGGCTTCATCTTATTGTACGCGCTTACAACGGAGGTATTGCCTTCCGTTATCAATACGCCGGGAATAATTACCTGAGAATAACCTCGGAAAAAACGACTTTCTGTGTTCCCGATTCCACATACTGCTGGTTTGCCCCGTTTGCCCAGGCCGAACATAAAAAACTCCCCGTAAGGGAATGGCCCGGCGAAGCCGAACGTCCGCTTACCCTGCAATTGGCCAACGGACTGTATGCTGCTTTGGGCGAAGCCGGAACGGTAAACTACAGTCGCACTAAATTCTTTGTGGATCAAGGCGAAGAGAACATCATCCGTTGTAGCATGTACGACGCTGTGGAAGAAATTGCTCCCTTTGCATCACCCTGGCGCATGGTAATGGTGGCCGACCGGCCTGGCGATCTGCTGGAAAACAACGACATCTACCTCAATCTCAATAAGGAATGTGAAATTGAAAACACCGGCTGGATCAAACCCGGGAAAATCATGAGGGTAACCCGGTTGAATACCGATGCCGCAAAAGAAATGGTCGACTTTGCAGTGAAACGCAAGCTTGATTATATTCATTTCGATGCCGGGTGGTATGGCAGGGAAACATCAATGGAATCCGACCCGCGAAAATCGATCGGCTCATTGGACATGATCGAACTGACACGTTACGCCCGTTCGAAAAATATCGGCGTATGGCTTTATGTCAACCAGCGCGCGCTGATGAATTACCTGGACGAGATATTGCCTTTGTACCGGTCGTGGGGCATTTCAGGTATCAAGTTCGGGTTCGTCCAGGTGGGTTCGTTCAGATGGACGGTGTGGCTGCACGAAGCCGTCGCTAAATGTGCGCGATACAATATCATGGTCGATATACACGACGAATACCGTCCCACCGGTTTCAGCCGCACGTATCCCAACCTGCTTACTCAGGAAGGTGTTCGCGGCAACGAAGAATTTCCCGACGGGGTGAACAATACCACGTTACCTTTTACCCGTTTCCTGGCAGGAGCAGCCGATGCCACCGTCTGCTATTACCACCGCAGTGAACTGAAACCCGGCCTGGCATCGAGCCTCAACGCCCGCTCGTTGCTCAACACGGCTTGCCACCAGATGGCTTTGTCGGTCATTAATTACAGTCCGCTGCAATACCTCTACTGGTACGACACGCCCGATGATTGCCGGGACGAACCCGAACTGGTCTTTTTCGATGAGCTGTACACCGTGTGGGACGACACCCGTGTACTCGAAGGAAGCATCGGCGAATATGTAAGCATGGCGCGCCGAAAGGGGAATAAATGGTTCGTGGGAAGCATCACCAACAATGACCCGCGGAGATTCGAATTTTCTTTTGACTTTCTCGACCCGGATAAAAAATATGAGTTGAGGTTATTTACCGATGGTGGCGAAAAAGTGAAAACACGGACGCATGTTGCCGTTGAAACAAAAGAAATAACCCGTAAAAGCAAATTGAAATTAGATGTATTGCCGCGTGGAGGTTGCGCCATGATCATTGAAGAAAAGTAAAACCCTTGTTGTAACAGCGGAATAAATTCATGACTGATGCTGCAAATTACGCGTAAAGCAGTCGCTCGCCGTTCAGGTAAAGACATCATGCTGTTCCGGCTTACCGACAAATCCGGTGCATTTGTCGAACTGTTGAATTATGGGGCTACACTCGTATCGGCCTTTGTTCCTGATCGCAAAGGCCGTTTTGCCAACGTTATCCTGAATTATCCCAATATAGAGGACTACCTTAGCGATACATGCTATCTTGGCAGTACCATCGGCCGTTTTGCCAACCGTATCGGCAATGCGCAATTCACATTGGATGGAAAAACCTTCCATTTGGACAGGAATGACGGCGAGAACTGTAATCATAGCGGCTATTCGGGATTTCACCAAAAGATATTCGATGCCGAAGTACAGGGCGACGAATTGGCGCTTACTGCGTATAGTCCTGACGGTGAAGGCGGATTTCCCGGGAACATGAAGGTAACGGTATGTTTCTCCTTCCGGAATCATTTGTTAACCATCCGGTACAGAGCCTCAGCTGATTGCGAAACCCTTTTCAATCCCGCATGCCATGCCTATTTTAACCTTTCGGGCCAAAAGGGATCAGCGTTTCAACATGAGTTGCATGTAAATGCTTCGGAATATCTCGAAGCGGACAATCACTTTCTTCCTACAGGAAAAATCCTGCCTGTAAGCGGTACTGCATTCGACTTCACTCAATACCGTATTATCGAACAGATGGCCGCGTTGAAACATGATGCTTTGACAGGCTACAATGCATATTATCCGGTTCCGGGCAACGATACGGTCAGGCGCCTGGCTTCTCTCAAGGAAGCCGGTTCCGGGCGTACGATGACAGTTTGTTCTTCCATGCCGGGCGTGCTGTTTTACTCCGGCGATTACCTTTGCGGAGAACATCAGCCATTCGAAGGCTTATGCCTCGAAGCGCAATTCTTTCCCGACACGCCCAATCATGCTCATTTCCCGTCATGTAATATTTTACCCGGAAAACAAATCGAACATGTAACCTGTTTTCAATTTGAGATATTGTAAACTGACGTTTGGCGGAATCACTCAATAAAAAAGAGGATGACTTTTGATCACCCTCTTTTTTTATTAATCGGAAACTATATATATGGTATTTTATGAAGTTCCCTTAAAAAAATAGATGAGTCGGCTTTACACCAACTCAATCTAACAAACCAAACAATTATCAATTAAACGAACCTTAAAAGTTTGGGCAAACACTCAAAATCTTCATGAGTGTGCAATTCTTGAGCTAACGGTCTTCGTTATAAAATTTAGCCGTACAAGCTACCTTGTAGCTACGACTCGATTTTTACAACGTGGTCCTGTACTTGCGTACAAAGAAAGAATTTCTGATGAGACCGAAATTCTTATTACCTTTCGTTGAAAAACTGGTATGAACCTTGGTTTTCATGGTAATAAACTATTAAATTATAGAACTTGCCTGTCATTTTGCAAATACCGTGCCAAAGAAATCGAATGTTATGGCGGAATATTTTTTTACTCCTGCAAAGCGCATAAAATCAGCATAAAACAATCATGAAGGCGCGCCGATCGTTTACTCGACAATTGTGAAAAACTTTCATGCGATCATGGCGGCAATAGAAATATCCTTGCGTATATTTGCGCCATGGTTGAGATTTGTGCTTTAGCTTCCGGCAGTAATGGTAATTGCTATTATATAGGCAATTCGACAAATGCGGTATTGATTGATGCCGGTATCAGTTGCCGGCAAGTTCTTCTGCGTATGGCTGCCAAAAATTTAGATCCGGCAAAAGTAAAAGCCATATTTGTTTCGCACGAACATGCCGATCATTGCAGCGGCATCGGGATACTCAGTAAAAGATTAGGTATTCCGGCGTACATGACTTCAAGGACGCGCGGTTGCATCCGGTCCGACCAGCAAGCAACCGATATACAGGAATTCGCGCCCGGCGATACCATTATTATTGGCAACTTTTCCATCCATAGCTTTTTGAAAAAACACGATGCCGCAGAGCCATGCAGTTTCAGGATCGAGTACGAAGGTACCAGCGTAGGCGTGTTTACTGATATTGGCCTGTCGTGCAACCGGGTACGCCATCACCTGTCACAATGTCACGCTCTGTTCCTGGAAAGCAACTACGACGAGGAGATGCTCCGGACAGGTTCCTATCCATATTACCTGAAGGCACGGATATCATCGGATTATGGACATTTGTCCAACCGTCAGGCGATGGAACTGCTTCGACAACACCACCATCCTGCGTTACAGGTAGTACTGCTATCGCACCTGTCGGCCGAGAACAACAGGCCGGAAATTGCAGCATCAGCTTTTGACGAACTGAGAGCTCGCTTCACGATCGAAGTCACCGACCGGTATGCCGCAAGCAAAGTCTATACGGTGAAAGAAGGATAAATAAACATGCGGTTTGAAGGAGATTTGAAAATGGAAAAATTTTGGGAATCGAATTTTATTGAAAAACAAACCATGTGGGGTTTTGAACCTTCGGACTCCGCAATTCTTGCAAAAAACATTTTCATGAAGGAAAAAATCAAAGACGTACTGATCCCGGGGGTTGGGTATGGCCGGAATGTACGGATTTTTCTCGATCATGGAATAACCGTTACGGGTATCGAGATATCGAAAACGGCCATTGATCTGGCAAGGACGCTGAATAAACTCGATATTCCTGTATTTCACGGCTCTGTGACCGACATGCCCTTTGATAACCGCCTCTATGAGGGGATATTTTGCTATGCGCTCATCCATTTATTGAATCTTCGTGAACGGCGAAAGTTTATCAAGGACTGCTATCATCAACTCAAACCGGCTGGATATATGATTTTCTCCACCATTTCAAAAAACGACTCCCTGTACGGGAAAGGAAAACAACTGAGTAAGGACCGGTTTGATATGCCTCATGGCGTCAAACTGTTTTTCTACGACCCGGACTCCGTCAGGCGCGAATTCGGCAACTATGGATTAGCCGGCTTTTCGGAGATCGACGAACCTGTTAAGTTCAAAGAAAATCATCCACCCATGAAATTTACGATCGTAATATGCAAAAAATGAACAGATACCAAATAAAAAAGGAGGCCGTAGCCTCCTTTTCTAAACGATCCCCATTCCGTGTCATTTAGACGTATACCTTTCCATTCGTCCGCTGATCACGGAATCATACATGCTATCCCACTTCTGGCAATCAATAGAATTGCCTTCCCTGTGGACGGAAAGACGTGAAATCCAGCGTCTAAATAAAGTTGAAAAGAAAATTTGAACTTTCATTGGCTTTTTTTTAAGTGTACTGTTTTCTATGATTATATCATATAGATGTTTACTTTCGCAAAACGTTGCGTCATGTGAACGTTTTTTTTCCTACTTTTGTTTTTTGAATGTATTCATATTTGGCAAAAAATGACAACTCAACCCATCGTTTTATTCAATCATGCAGATATTTTTCAAGGCGACCACCTGATATTGACGGATGTAACTTTTTCCGTCGATCCCGGCGAATTCGTCTACCTGATTGGGAAAGTAGGCAGTGGTAAAACCAGCCTGGTAAAGACATTGAATGCCGAACTCCCGCTCCGCCGGGGACAGGCGAACGTTGTCGGCTATGCCCTGCAATCGTTGAAAAAATCGCAGATACCCTACCTTCGACGCCGTATGGGCATTGTGTTTCAGGATTTTCAACTGCTTACCGACCGTACCGTGTATGACAACCTGTCCTTTGTACTCCAGGCTACCGGCTGGAAAAAGAAAAACAACCCTGATCAGCGAATCAAGGATGTGCTGCAAATGGTGGGACTATCGACCAAAGGCTACAAGATGCCGCACCAGTTGTCGGGCGGCGAGCAACAACGGGTAGCCATTGCCCGCGCACTGCTGAATGCTCCCGAACTCATCCTGGCCGATGAACCTACCGGAAATCTCGATCCCGAAACGTCCTCCGAAATCATGGAGTTGCTGATCGGCATTAAAAATACGGGAAAGACAGTGATGATGGTGACCCATAATTACAGCCTGCTGAAAAAATTCCCATTCCGTACCGTTAAATGCGAAAACGAACGGGTAACCGAAGTGGAAGCCTTACAGGAAATAGATTTTACCTCGCTGATGGAAGAAGACAACCCCTGACAGATATTGAAACAGGCATGCCGTATGTTTTGATGGAAAAGCATTTGAAATAATCCCTATTTTATGTTACTTTTGTGGCTGAAATAAATAGTATCAGGATGCAAAAAATGATTATATCTACCGACAGTGCGCCCAAAGCGATTGGTCCGTACAGCCAGGCCATCGAAACCAGCGGGATGCTGTTCATTTCGGGACAGATACCTATCGACCCGAAAAGCGGAAAGATCGTTGAAGGCGGTATTGAGGAGCAAACCGAACAGGTAATGGAAAATATCGGTGCGATATTGACCGCAGCCGGTTATTCGTACACCAATGTAGTGAAATCGACTTGCCTGCTGGCCGATATGAAGTACTTTGCCGACATGAATAAGGTATATGCCCGCTATTACCCATCGGCGCCACCGGCACGGGCTGCCTTTGCCGTAAAGGAATTACCGATGCAGGTTTTAGTGGAGATCGAAACCATAGCCGTGAAATGAAGATGCGCACCGATCCATCGTTTTAAATGATACGATCAAACAATGTTTAGAAAATTAACCGATCTTGAGGTAAAAACCCTTACCGCACAGGTGTGTCGCTGTGATGACTGGAGCCGTATTGAAGTCGCCGACAATTTCAGCCCCGAATATATCCGTAACAGTAACTTTTCAGGGAATGTCCGTATTGGCGTTTTTGAAAAGGATGTGACTTTCTTTGGCGGTGTAAAGAAGCATACCGGCATTTTCAATGCTACAGTTCACAATTGCCGTATAGGAAACAATGTATACATCGGGCAAATACGCAATTACGTTGCCAATTATGTAATCGAGGACGATGTGGTGATGGAGAATGTGGATTTGATGGCTGTTGATGGAGTGAGCAGCTTTGGTAACGGTACGCTTGTGAGTGTGTTGAACGAAACGGGCGGTCGCGAAGTGCCTGTCTACGACCACCTGTCGGCGCACCTGGCTTATATCCTCGCGCTGTACCGTCACAAACCGTCGGTTATCGACCGGATTACAGCCATGATCAACGACTATGCAAAATCAGTATCGTCGGATATGGGCACCATCTCCGAACATGCCCGTCTAACCAATTGCCGTACGCTGCGCAATCTTCGCGTAGGCGCCTATGCCCGCCTGGATGGCATTTACCGCGTTACCGACGGCACCATCAACAGTAATGCAGATGCCCCGACGCATTTCGGACCGGGTGTGATCGCCGAAAACTTTATCGCCTGTACCGGCTCGGATGTGACCGAAGGAACGGTTATTTTCAACACGTTTGTGGGCCAGGGCTGTGTGCTGGGAAAACAGTATTCGGCCGAGAACTCGCTGTTCTTTGCCAACTGCCAGGGGTTGCACGGCGAGGCCTGCGCCGTCTTTGCAGGCCCCTATACCGTTACCCATCACAAATCGACGCTGCTCATTGCAGGATATTTCTCGTTCCTGAATGCAGGCAGCGGCTCCAACCAAAGCAACCACATGTACAAGCTCGGCCCGATACACCAGGGTATTGTGGAACGCGGATCGAAAACCACCAGCGATTCGTATATCTTGTGGCCGGCCAAAATCGGACCATTCACCCTCGTGATGGGCCGCCATTACAAACATTCGGACACATCCGACCTGCCATTCTCGTACCTGATTGAAAGCGGTGACGACAGTGTGCTGGTACCCGGCGCGAACCTGCGCAGCGTGGGCACCATCCGCGACGCCCAGAAATGGCCCAAGCGCGATAAACGCACCGACCCGTGCAAGCTCGACTGCATTAATTTCAACCTGTTAAGTCCGTTCACGATCCACCGGATGGTGAAGGCGCTGGAGGTACTGAAAATGTTGCAGAAAATTTCGGGCGAGACATCCGAGTTTTACTCATACCAGAGCGCCAAAATTAAACCAAGTTCATTGAAAAACGGGTTAAAGCTCTACGAGATAGGCATCATCAAGTTTTTAGGCAATTCATTGATCAAAAGGCTTGAGATGACACATTTCGAAAACGACGCAGCCATACAGGCGCGACTCCGTCCCGATACACCCGTCGGCACCGGCGAATGGCTCGACCTGGCCGGCCTCATCGCACCAAAAAGTGAAGTGGAACAACTCCTTGCCGATGTCGACAGCGGCCGGATCGATACACTCGCCGGAATCGCCAAGGCATTCCACAATATGCACCGCAATTATTATACTTACGAATGGACCTGGGCTATTGAAAAGATTCGGGAACGCTTCGGCAAAAAGATCGACGAGTTTACCGCCCGTGACGTGATCCGTATCGTGGAGATGTGGAAAGAAAGCGTAGTGGCGCTCGACCACATGCTCTACAATGATGCCAGGAAGGAGTTCGCCCTCAGTGCACGGATCGGTTTCGGCGTGGATGGCAGCGAATTTGACCGTAACCTCGATTTCGAACAGGTACGCGGCGAGTTCGAAAAGAACGCCTTTGTGCAGGAAGCTTTAGACCATATACAGCGCAAAACAGAACTGGGCGATGAACTGATCGAGAGGATGAAAGCAATTCAATAGCTTCGGAATTCTTTGCGCAGGAAATCGGCGATATATCACGAAAGGCGAAACTTGAATCCGTAATATCCCTGGAATCACCGGTTTTTCAATTCTTAATTCTTCACTTTTAATTCTTCATTCTTTATGTATACTTTGGAGCAGTGCAGTTCACTCGTCGAAGAGCAGTTAAAACAATTGGCCATCGGCGCTAAAACGCCGGCCGGATTATATGAACCTGTAGATTATGTGATGGCAGCCGGCGGTAAACGGGTTCGTCCCGTACTTGCACTGATGGCCTGTAACCTGTTTGTTGATGACCTGACAAAATCCCTGATGCCTGCCGTAGCGCTGGAAGTTTTCCACAATTTCACACTGCTGCACGATGATGTGATGGACAATGCCGATGTGCGGCGAAACCGTCCTACGGTACACAAACGTTGGAACGAAAGCACTGCCATCCTCTCGGGCGATGCCATGATGATCCTGGCTTACCGGTATATGTGCAGGGCGCAACCGGAAATTCTGCCTTCCCTGCTCGATACATTTACCCGCACAGCATTGGAAGTGTGCGAAGGACAGCAATATGACATGGATTTTGAGCAACGCACCGATGTCTCTATCGACGAGTACCTGCACATGATCCGCCTCAAAACGGCCGTGCTCCTGGCTGCATGCCTCAAGACAGGCGCTATATGCGGCAGCGCTAATGCGGCAAATGCCGAATCCCTTTACAAGTTTGGCATATCGCTCGGCCTCACTTTCCAGATACAGGATGATTGGTTGGATGTATATGCCGAACCGGGCGTATTTGGGAAAGCCATCGGCGGCGATATTCTGAGCGGGAAAAAAACCTACCTGCTGCTCACAGCTTTCGAAAAGGCCGATGATAGAACACGCGAAGAATTAAGCGTATTATTGAATCATCAAAAAATGCCAGGCAACGAAAAAATCAGTCGGGTAAAAGTTATCTACAATCAGTTAGGAGTGAGCGACACTGCACGGCAAGCTATGGATGGGCACTATCAACAGGCCATGTCGCATCTTCGGGAAGTGATTTTGCCTGATGAATCGCGTAAAGTTGTTCTGGAAAAATTTGCAGCGACTTTGTTAAAGCGGGAGAAGTAACCGCCTGTTACTGTTCCACTCATTAGACGGGATGGCGGTTTTGTTGGCTTTCGCGCGGGTGATACGGTTTTGCCAACCCGAAACTCGAAATTAGCGCATCAGCATATCAAGCATATCAAAGTCCATCATGTTCCGGTTCTCCCATTTCAAATCTTCCTGAAATTCCTTGATACGCTGTTTCAGGCCTTCGGGCGTATGTATACGGGCGAAAATGCGTTCGGCGCAGGCGAGTTGGCTTTTCCACTCCTTTTCGGTTTTGGACAGATAGTACGGAAAAGCGTGTTCGTTCTGATTGACGACGGTGAACATGTCCATTCCCACATCAAAAGGCATGGGCCGCCACACCAGCATGCGGTATTCTTCCTCCAGTTTGCTGATGTGCATTTTCAGGACATTGTTGTAGCGCGCCAATACAGCGTCGGGTTGTGTCATCGGATCCTTGTCGGTATGCTGTAGCCATTTGATTTGCATCAGCAGCAACGTGGCAAGGTCTTTCTTGTCGTAGGCTTCGGTGACAAGTTTCATCTGTTCGGTTTTCTCGATACGCAATGTCTCGTCCTTTTCGCGGTCCGGGTGAAGTTTTTTTACCAGGTCGGTATACACCTCCCGCAATGTTTTCAGCGATGCGTCCGTTTCCAGTTTCTTCTCTTCCTGTTTGGGTGTGAGTTTCTTCTTCGATGACCGTTTCTGTTCGCGCACCTGCTCCTCCCGGCTTGTCTGTTGCTGGAATATTTCGTCCATTTTTTGCTGGACAAAATCCTCCATCTCGCTTTCCGAAAGATTTTCAAGACCATCGAGGTCGAGCCCCAGCATTTTCTTCGCCATGGATTTGACGGAGTTCAGGGTCTCGGCCTCCATTTCGGCGACGCCTTCTTCGCCATACTGTTCGCGCATGTATTTCTCATGCATCATGCGCATTTCTTCGTACCGCGCATCTTCCATATCAATGTTATCGTGGATGTCTTCCAATTCCTCGTGTATCATGTCCAGGAGCGTCTCCCTCTGTCTTTTTCCCAATTTCACGGTTCCGTACATATAATCCAGCCGCTTAATGGTTTCATATTGCAGCGTCGTCTGCTGTTGTTTGAGCGGCGCCAGCTTTTCCCGATAAAATTCGCTAACGATCTCCATTTTGCGAGGGAAGCTTTCGATTTCGTTTTTGAGCTTGGCGATTCGGTTGTTTAATCGATTAAAGGTTTTCTGGGCTGCGCTTAACAGCTGTTTTTCCTTTTTTATATTCAAGTGTGTGATATTCATTGGAGCTGATTGATGAAGGCACAAAAATACAAAAACGGCTTCTCCTTTTCAAAAGTTAGTTATCAACATTTGTCATTCTTTACATTTTAGTGATGGTGCATCATCAAATCTTCGATGAGGCGGGTTAACTGTTCCTGAGGCATTTTCCAAACCAAATATTCGTGGGGGCCGTTGGGGTCGTCTTGCCAGGTGTTGTTACCATTCGGCAACACGGTCATTCGTCCTTTTACCGTACCGAAATACTTTTGCGGACCGCGAACACCCACAAGTACGGCTGTTTGATCCCAGCTGCACCGGCCATTGACATCTACTTTCAAACACATGTCGAATACGTCCCTGACAGGGTTGTTCCGTACGTCGGTGGCCACCAGCCGCAAGCCGGTGAGAATGGCTTCGCCTGTCTGGAATCCGCTCAACAGTACAGGGGTTGGCCATTCGTTGAAAACAGCGACAGACGCAACGGAATCGACAAACACGTTGAACTCGCGCCCTTGCGGGAACGATCCGGCCATCGAAACCAATCGGCGCACTTTCTTTTTCACCAGTGCTTTTCCGTCCAAATCGCTGAACCGGTCGGGAGGCGACTGCAACAAAGCTGCCAGGTTGGTGAAAAATCCGGTGGTAATGATGATGACGCCGGTATCGGGCTGGCTGCTGAGGATACGCCGGTATACCTGCACGGCGTCCGGAGCGTCCGCCGAACTTTTTACTTTGTGCGGATACCTGGCCGGTAAGGCTTCGGCCCAATAGTTGTCGCCAAAACGCCGGTCGATGATATCCGGGCCTTTACGCGGTGCGCCCAAAGGTATATCCGGACGCTTGAAGTATACGTTGAGCGCTTCGATACAGGGCACAGCGTTGGCATACATGTTGGATGCAACCGTAGCCAGTATTTTTGCTTCGCCACTGTCGGCCAGGGCGTGTAATACGGTTAAAGCGCCTACGTCGTCGTAATCCGGGCCCATGTCGGTGTCGAATATAACCGAAACCGGGCGCGGTTTTGGGCCGCACGAACAAAACACGAACAAAACACATAGCGCGCATGCGATCAATAAAGGATATGATTTTTTCATGAGTTATGATTTATTTTTAAAAGAATGATGCTCAAAAAGAAATGCCTGTAAGTAAAACCTGTGCGATTCAACTCTTTCTGTCTTCCATCAGTTCCAAAGCTTCGTGAAAGGTTTGCAGCAAGTCGTCGTATCCCGTTTCTACCTCCTCCTGCGCGCATCGTTTTTCAAATACAGCCAATGGATGAAGGTCATTTAACGAAAGCGCTTCCTCAACCGTTTCGCTCATACTTTGATGCTGACGTGTACGGATTTGTTTTACAAAAACAATCTCGGAATTTACGAATTCCATTGCTTTGAGCTGTTCATCCAGATCGTCCATATAATCATCTATTTCCACCTGTATTTCTATCCAGGCCGGCAATTCGCCGGCCTGGGATTCGATCAGCGAAAGCTTAACTTTAACCTTCTCCCAGTCACCCTTCACCCGTATTAATCGTCGCGAGGCGGGCACCGGTATTTCTTTTGCTTCAAAAAGTTTTCCATCAGCGAAACTTGCCGCCAGTACCACCTTTTGATCGCTATTCTCCGAGAAGCTCAATGGAATGGGCGATCCCGAATAACGGATATGCGGCATCCCGTTTACTAACTGCGGACGGTGCAGGTGCCCCAGGGCCATATAATCGAATTCGGCGGGAAACTGGTCGCCGGCTACCTGTCCAAGATTACCCACATGGATATCTTTTTCGCTGTCGGGTGAAGCCTGTGCGCCGGCCGTAAAAAGATGCCCGGTGGCGACAATGGGGATATGCCGCTCCCTGTATGGAACGATATAAGGAACAAGATGACGGTAATGCTCCGCGATACCCCGGCTGATGCGTTGCCGGCGCTCATCGGCCGACTCGCCCGGGACGGACAAGCGAATATCCCGGTCGCGAAGGAATGGCACAGCGCACACGATCAATTGCGTCGTTCCCGAGTCGTCTTTGATCTCGATCACCTGTTCATCGAAATTTTCGGGAACACCGCCCACGACATGTACATTGAAAAACCGTAACAGGTCGCGCGGCGCATGAAGGGTGGATACCGAATCGTGATTGCCGCCAACGATCACCACGTCGCGGCAACAGGTGTTTTTTACCTGCCACAGGAAATCGTAATATTGTTTCAATGCGGTATTTGAGGGATTTCCGGTATCAAAAACATCGCCGGCAATGATCAGCACGTCGATTGACTGCCGGTTGATCTGATCGAGCAACCATTGCAGGAAAAGGGCATGTTCGCCGGTACGTTCGTACGGTCCCAAATGTTTTCCGAGATGCCAGTCGGCAGTGTGCAGGATGCGCATGAGTGATTTTTTGCCGCAAAGTTACTAATTCCTCGCAGGAATTCGCATGGCATCGAATATCAGAGAGGATTAATTCATATTCGATTTCCTGTTTTCCCTGTCGTCACAGTCGCGGTTTAGTTGAGAAAAGTCCTGAAAAGCCCAACATGCTGCCATTTTGTCGCTTCGAGCGAGGCCGTTGTCACTAAAAGCGAGGATTAAGGTTCTTGGAGTGAGTATTAAGGTTCTCCGGGAAGGTCGATTGTCGGTAAAAGCGAGGACGTCCCCGTTCGGAGCGGGGATGGAGGCTGCGTTGTAGAGACGCGATGCATCGCGTCTTTGCCGACTCCCGGAGCGCGGAAAAGAAAAATCCCCCTTCCAAAACCGGCCGGCTGTATGGAGGAGGATTTTCGTTTCTTCCGCTACTCATTGGGTTTCCGTTTGATGGACGGGAGTTTTATCGGATGGTATCGGATTGTTCAAATGAAATTCGGTTGATGCAATAAATAATTGTTACTTTTGCAGTACATTTTGATATTTTGGCAACCGATCCGATGACAAAAAGCGCAGTACCGGCAAATAAACCGCAGGCGGAAAAGTATATCAACCCGCTGACCGATTTTGGCTTCAAACGTATCTTTGGTACGGAAGCCAACAGGGATTTGCTGATCGATTTCCTGGAGTCGGTGCTGTCCATCGAAGTCGGCATCAGGGAGTTGCGCTACGCCAATCCCGAACATCAGGGCCGTCTGGCGATCGATCGCAGGGCCATTTTCGATCTTTACTGCATCACGGGCAGGGGCGAACATATCCAGGTGGAGGTGCAGAACGTGCGGCAGGATTATTTTAAAGACCGCGCCCTGTACTATGCCTCTTTTCCCATTCAGAAGCAGGGGATGAGGAAGCGGAAGTGGGATTTCAGGCTTCGTCCGGTATATTCGGTCAATATCCTGGATTTTCAACTTGCGAATCCGGATGACGCCGGACAGTATTTCCACTGTGTGCAGCTCATCGACAGGGATACGCACCGGGTGTTCTACGATAAACTGACCTTTGTGTTCATGGAACTGCCGCTGTTTACCAAACCCGTTGACGGGCTGCAAAACGATTTCGACAGATGGCTGTATGTTCTCAAGCACCTTTCGGAATTGCAGGATCTTCCGGAACCGCTTCGGAACAGGGTTTTCCGCAAGCTGTTCCATATTGCCGAAATCACCCAAATGAGTCCCGTGGAAAGGGATTCGTACGATCAATCACTTAAAGAATATAGAGATATGTATTTAATAGAAAACACACTCAAGGCAAAAGATGCCATCATTAGAAAGCAAGGGGCAGACTTGAAAAAGAAAGATGCTGCATTGGAAAAGCAAGGGGCGGACTTAAAAAAGCAAAATGCTGCATTGGAAAAGCATGAGGCAGACTTAAAAAAGCAAGATGCTCGCCTCAGGAACTCGGCACGCATCCTGTTGGAAGCCGGCATTGACATGCAGCAGATATCCGAATCAACGGGACTGAGTATCGCTGAGATTGAAAAAATCGGGAAAGGGTAAAACAATAACCTCATAAGTTCTACCTGCCCGGAACATCAGGCAATGTGTAATTACCTGCGATGAGATCGCTTCGCTAAGGAGTTATCAGAAAATAAGCATTACATTTTTCATGATTACATTGTCCGAAATTTTCTCAAGGTATCATAAGCCCAAAGGGCTTTATTTTCGTAACCGCATGCAAGCGAAGCGCAGCTTGCGGAAGACGCGTCTCCCTTTCAGGCAGCGGCCGCGAGACATCTCCTTTCCGCAGGCCGCGACCTGCGGTTATGAAAATCCGGCTTTTCAAGCCGCCGAAACGTAACGTCTATTTCTTGACAGTTCCTAAGTTGTGCATTGCCCATTGAAAAATATGGTTGTAATAAAATGATATGCTGTTGCTTTCGATGATTTTTTTTTGCATAAAGTTCATATGAAATTCGGTTGATGCAATAAATATATGTTATCTTTGCACCTGTTTTAGTGAATGAACGTAGAATTTAAATTAGTTTGTCATGAAGATTTCAGGTTTGAATTTTTACAGGCTCCGCAACGAGGAATGGTTTCAACTGTTCACCGAATTTCGCGACCTCGTGTTGAAGTACAGCCCCGGCGCCCTGAACATCGCCGAATTGTGGGCGACGTTCCTCCTCCTCTACGCCGACGCCGACACGGCGCTCGAGATCATCCGCAAGAGCGCGGACACTGCGCTGATGATCGAGGCCGACCACGTGCGCGACCATACCTTTCGCGGCTTTGCCGACGCGGTGAAATCCGCCCGCAACCACTTCGACCCCGCCAGGCGCGCCGCCGCCGACCGGCTGACTGTCCTCTTCGACCATTTCGGCAACCTTGCCCGCAAAGCCCCCAACGAGGAAACCGCCGGAATCTACAACCTCCTGCAGGAACTGGACAGCGGAACGCCCGGAGCGCCCCTCCCGGTCGACGTGCTCGGCCTGCGCGACTGGGCCGCTCGCCTCGCCGCCGACAACGCCGCCTACGAGGCCCTCGTCAAGGATCGCAACGCGGAGGTCGCCCAGCGCTCGAAGCTGCGCATGAAAGAAGTGCGCCACGAGCTGCAGGAAACGTACTACAGGATGACGGCGCGCGTCGAGGCCACGATGACCCTCAACGGCGACGTCCCGCCCTTCACGGATTTCGCGAACGAGTGGAACGCCTTCCTCAAGCGCTACGCCGACGTGCTGGCACAGCGGGCGGGCATGCATCATCCCCCCGTCCCGCCCGCGGGTACGGACGAATGACAGGCGCATGACGCGGAACGCGGAAAACAGGCAAGCGGGCGATGTTCCCGCGACGGCGGACGGGACATTTGACAGCTGCAAGGCAGAAGACTTGCTTTTAGCGCGGCACGGTAAAGACGCCATGTCGAGCAGGCTTACAGAACTTATTGCAATGATTCGATCCCGTCCAGGCATGTATATTGGAAAGAATAATATTTTTTGTTTGAAGGCTTTTATTGATGGATGGTACTTCCGTGATGAAAGCAAAGATACTGAAATAGAATTGCTGAATGAATTTTATTTTTGGTTGCAGGAAAAATATAACATACATGACAACCGAAACTGGGATGAACTGCTTTTTTTGATATTTAAGGATGAGAAAAAAGCCTCGGATCATTTTTTTATATTATTCGATGAATTTTTATCAGAAAAATAACATTAAAACTGAGGAATGATCTTTTCATCCCCCCGCTCGTCGCGGTCTCCGCGGGACACGGGGGAATGGCGGTTTTTAAACCTCAAAGCAGGAAATGGAAACAAGATTAATGAACATGGATCATGTCCCGGACGAGCGGGAGCTTGTATCCCTGCTGGGCGAAAAAGTATATGATTATTATCGCGTGATTCGCGAAAATACCGTTTCATTACTTTTGCCAGATTTGGAGATATGGGATCATGCCGGGCGCAGGGGGAAGTATTTTCATGGTTGGCAGATAAGTAAAAAATCGATGACCGTTGATTTATATCTTTCTTCTATCGACGGACGCGGGCAGATAACCTGCAGTTTTCATTTTATCAAAAGATTTTTTCTGAAGATTCTAAAGCACAGGAACGATTTAAGCAGTGAACAGGTGCAGCAGGCTATTGATTTCAGCACGAAGTTTAATGAAGAATCTGGCAGGGGTTACTCCATTAGCATGATTATCCGGGACGAGGAGCCTTTGTTGGATATTTTGAAAATCATAAAAATAGTTGCCACCCCTGCCCGACGCGGTATCCAGACCACGTTGCGCCCGTAGGGGCAGACCTGCGTGTCTGCCCTGATATTCAGGGCGAACACAACGATATTCGGGGCGAACACATCCAGGGCGAACACGCAGGTTCGCCCCTGCGTGCGGTGGTACAATGGTTCAAAACAATGACAACAAACGAATATTCGTGGGGTAAAAACATTGGGTTGCCCTGACCGTGTGACGTCAAAATACTCCAACGGCAGCCATGACTTTTGGCCATTGCAAGGCGGGCTGATCGGGCAGGATTTATTGAAGAAAACATGATATGATGACTTCGCGATTCCAAATATCTCTAATAAATTTAATACTTTTGCATTCGTGAAATTGTAATTTGTCATTGATCATGGATGTAATAAGGAAATTGCCCGTCGGCATGCAGGATTTTGAAGATTTGCGTACGAGAGACTTCCTGTACGTGGATAAAACCGAATATGTCTATCGCCTGGCAACACGTGGGAAACCCTATTTTCTCGGTCGGCCGCGCAGGTTTGGCAAGAGCCGGAACGGGGAATAAAAAGGTGGCTGATTGAACAGGGTTCCGTGGTTAGGTGGTTTAGAATATACGGGGATTATTTTTGTGGCTTCTGGCTGGCCGGATGCGTGCTTTTCGCGATTCAGGAATTGCCCTATGCCGTGATGCCTTTTCTTTCCCTGCCGGCAAACGTACTGATGGAGATGGAAATCGAGCGTCCCGTCCTTGAGATCATGGAAAAGATATTTGGCGTCCTGACAGTTGTCCTGCTTGTCATGCTTGTAAACGGGAAAATCGAGCGTTTCCCGTTCGGCACATGGCGCGACAAGTCGTTTTTTATTTTTGCCATGCTGTTTTTGTCGACATATTTCACTGGCTGGTATTTTTATTTCAACGGTCATCAATCCGTCGCGCTGATCCTGTCGTTGCTTGTCGCGCCGCCGCCGCTGTATTACATGTCGTTGGGATTGTGGCAAAGGCGCTGGCCGCTTGTCGTCGCGTCCGCGATTTTCCTGATTTTTCACCTCGCGAATGTGTGGACAAATTTGACGAACTGAACAAGCGGGACAATGAAGCAGAAAATTAGAATTTTAAACAAAATACGAATCACATGAAAAGTGTATTTACAGATAAAGGATCAGAGCCTAAGGATGAATGTCTTAAAGTTGCATTAGGTGCTACCTACGAATTTTGGCAGACTTTTGTGGATTATGTTCATGCTGTTTGTCCGAAGTCAATTGATGAGTGGAGTTTCTCAAAGAGTGGCGGTTGGAGTTTTAGACTTAAAGACAACAGGCGCGCGATAATTTACCTTTTACCGAGAGACGGTTTTTTCAAAGTAGCGTTTGTCTTTGGGCAAAAAGCAACTGACGGGGTGTTCAAAAGCGAAGTTGCAACAGCAATCAGGACCGAACTCGAATCGGCAAAAGCGTATGCAGAAGGTCGGGGAATCCGCGTAGAAGTGAAAGACGGAGGAATAATTAATGACATAAAGAATTTGATAAACATAAAATTAGAGAACTGAAACCTGTACGGCACACAAGACCGAAGGTCTTCAATTTGGATATATCCTGATTGGCCTGAAAAGAAAAACAGCCGTATTTGTTTTGTTACGGCGGATTTGTACCCACGAATGATCGCCCCAATGGTATTTGACGGCGACCACCGCCATCGCCGTCATTGTCGGCAATGACGATAATGCCATGCATGTGATTGGGCATTACAATAAATTCATCTAATTGAATATTGGGATGCATGTTTGGTGTTTTCAACCATTCACCGTATGCAATTTTACCGTATTTGTTCAATATCATTTTGTTGTCCGTAATTTTTCCGAACAGACAATGCCGGTTTTGTACGCATATCGTAATAAAATACAATCCTGCCTGCGAATAATCATAGTCTTTCAGGCGGATGCTGCGGCGATGATGAATGGTGGGGTTGTAGGGCATGATGGATTAATTTTCTTCTTTATAATAGATTTTATAGAATTTCAAATTATCCCCATTCAATTGTTAATTGTCCCGAAGGCTTGGGGGGATAGAAAGCTCCAATGATAATAAAAGGATTAGGCGCAATGTTATGAAATTTCTTTGTCGTACCAAGAAAAAAATATAAATCACGTTTTTTGAGCATCCAGTCAAAATATTTGTCCTTTACTTTCCGACATGCAAGCAATTCATCGCCATCCGCTTTTTTCAGACAATTCCAGTACAGTTGTCCCAATTCCCAGTCTTCGATCATCAGTTTACGCTCTTTTCCGTCTTCAGTAGTAAAAATGTATGAAAATTCGTATGGAATTTTTTTTACTATTTGGAATAATTTTTTTGTTGCTTCCTGAAATAGACTGCCTTGAGCTTGATTGCCCTGTATGGCAGCCAATTTTTTCTTATCCCATTCACGTTCACATTCTTTCCAAACGAAATCAATTACTCTGGCGGGTTTTAATATAGCTAAAGAAACATTATTTACTGTACCTTTAGCTCGTGCTATCAGGTCTTTCATATTCACGCAGACATTTTTTAGCACAATATCCTTACGTATTTCCCAGTTTTCTATTTTTTCCCCAATGATAAAACCCTTATCAATGTCAGTTGGACGATAACTCTCAGAACGAAAATCGGAAGTATTTTTTACAATGTCCATTTCAATCCATTGCCACTTGTTATATTGTTTTTCATAATCCAGTTTGCGGAATGGAACAGGATAAATACGAATCCATGTACCGTCTTCCCTGAAACCTGCCGTACATACCAGTTCATCGTATTTTTCCGAAAGAGCAGGGTACGTCTTTACCGTTATCAATATTTTAGTATTGGGCATATTATCTATAAATTGTTTAATATATAATCTTTGTTTTCCACGCTCATCAACTGTTTTGCCACTCTACTCCGGTGACACTGTATGGGATTTTTCTCAAAGCATGTTAATGCTACTCTTCTGTTGTTTTTAAGCAGGTCAACTATCAATTTGATAGCTTCATCATTCGATTTGAGAACAGTATTTTCGTAATTATTAAAAAGGATATCATAATCTTTTTGAGAACGCAGGTCTTTTCTGAATTCCGATTCAATTCCTAATGCGGGAAGGTGTATGTATGTTATGCCTACTCCGGCACAGGCCGTTTCAAGCTGTTTTTTGGAAAATCCGTATTTATAGCTGAACGCATTTTTACGAACATCGCATAATACCGATACGTTGTTTATTATCAATTTATTGATATATTTTTCCAATGATATGCCTTCATAGCCGATTGTAAATAAAACGGATTCGGTACGGACATGTACTTGTTGCCTGACTTTCTCATATTCTTCGGCAGTCAGTAAATTCTGTGCTATTGAACTGTTGATCGCATAAAAAGGATAATGGATATATGTGTATTTGATTAATTCGTCCTGTGACAAGCTGCCATATTCGGTTTTGACGTCGGATAAACTTTGTCTGTCGAGAAGATTTAAAGCTGCACAATAGTTTTCCTCTTTGGCCAGCTTTATAAACCGTCCGTTATTTGTATCCGTAATGTCAACGTACCCGTATGTTTTCAGTGTAGCAATATCCTGATTGGCTTGAAAAGAAAAACAGCCGTATTTATATGGAACAAAATCGAAAGATTTCGTTTCCTGTTTGCGTGTAAACAGGAATAAATATTTCTGGATGCTTTTGGCTGTTAACTGTTCGTTAAAAATTTCCAATAAAGCCAATAATATTTTTCGTCTGTAATATAACATAATTACTCCTTTTTTCCAATCTTAATCTTCCACCTGATAATAGATTTTATAATATTTCCCTTTTTCATCGCTGCCCTGCTCAAGCAGATTACGGTTGCCATGAATGTAGATATGAAAATTCATGTCTTTTTTGTTTATATATGATTTTATGTTTTATATATTTGAAATTTAGAGGATTCCAATTAGGAATATTTGTTAGAATTAGATTTTCGCTAAAAAACAATATTTCATTTCCTACCCTTGCTTTATAAGCAGTATGTTTAAATGAATATTCTTTGTGTAAAAAATGAGAATATATTTTTTTTATATCATTGATATTATCATATGAAAGAATCCATTTTATTTTTTTTATTTTTTTTATCCGTTCGCTAACTTCAAGGTGGTCGCTGCTTTTATAAAAATTCATATATAAGGAATCTGCCTTAAGATAGTAAGGAGGATCAAAATAAATAATAATATTATTTTCTTCCATTCCAATCTCAAATATATCTATTAAATCGATAGCATCTTTCTGATAAAGGGTTATTCTTTCTTTGTTATTTGCGATTTTTTTTATTCTATTTATGATTTCTCCTTTATTGAATCTACAGTTGATTTTATATTTTCCTTTTTGTTCTATCCCTCCAATAGGACCTCCGGTTATTATTCCGGAATGATTTGTTCTGTTCAGAAAAAGAGTAGAGAAACCTAAATCCAATAAATTTATAGATTCTTTATCTTGTTGTAATTTCTTTTGCGTATACCAAGTATCAATAGAAATGTCTATTGTTGCTATTTTATGACACAATTCATCTGTATGATTCAAAACGGAATACCAAAAAGCATAAATTGATCTATCTTTATCATTTATTGTTATGTGACTCACATAACCTTCAAATAATAAAAATAAAGCAACAGAAGCACCGCCTGCATAAGGTTCAATATAATGGCCGTTAATGCTATTATCAATACAAATCTTTGCAATAAATGCAGCAAGTTTATTTTTCCCGCCTGGATATCGTAATGGAGAGTAAAACATTAATTATTATCTTCATTGATTGTCATTAGTACTTCAAATAAAGGGAAAAGAAAATCCCAAAAACCATTTAAAAATTGTTTTGTTAGATAATGAGAATCCTGACTATGCATATATCCATTCAGCACATCTAATGAATATTGAGTCTTTTCATCTAACAGTCTATTGACTATTGTTTGCGACTTCCCAGTTAATTTGCTATTCTTAATATACTCCAATCTCTTTTTTAGTGTAACATCCCTCAATTCACACTTATACTGAGTCTTTATACTATTTTCTATTCCTTCAGTTTCTATGTAATTGAGTACAGCCAAATCAAGAAATATTCTCATTGAAGCAGCCACAACATTGATGTGTGTCAGTGATATTTTTTTCAACTCATTAAATAAGCCATTTAATCTGTAACTTGTAGAATTAATATTGTAGATAGATAATATCAGCCGATTTCTATTAGGGTCATTTTTTATAGGGGGCTGTATAGATATAGAAGTATGTATTGCTTTTGAATTATCTTGTATGTTATCATTCTTATTTATATTAGACTCAGACAATAGTTCTGTTGATTCCAATCCATCGATATTTACTATGGGCAGTTTCGCAAATATTTCATCAAAATTACTGGTTATTGTTCGTGTGTCTATTTTTATATCAGCATCTTTATTTACTATATATTTTACTAAAGTTGCATATGCGTTTAAAAAATCTTTTCGGTTTTTTAATCTAATATCAATGCCATCAAAATCAATACCCCATTTATCTTTAACTTCTTGCTTTGAAAAAAACCTTTCCAGTATTGTTATGGGAAACTTATAAGAAATAGCTTCTTGATATTCTTCATCCGATAGAAGATTTTTAACTTCTTGTAATTTAACTAAATCTTTGATTTTTAATATTCGTATAAAATTTTCGAGTTCTCCTTTTGTCATTTTAGTAATGGATTCAATTTTATCAATATCTCCATTATATTTGTTATACAATTCTGCTATCCATCGTTGCTGTTGTACCCTTGTCCATGACTGTTGCAAAGAAGAAGTACTATTTCGTTGATTTATATACCACTCTGCATCTTCAAAGGAAGGTGCTACGTTTACCAATATTTTATCAATAGAATTTCTATTGATTCTACCTGATTGGCTTCTTATAAACGAACGAATACTTTTAGGTGTTTTAGTAGGCTCGCGTAATAATTTGAGTGCTAAAACTCTCCTATTTCCTTCTGCGACAAAATATCTGTCATTTTCCTTCCATACAACAATTGGATCTGCAGGAATAAAACCATCTTCTGCGATGGATTTAACCAATTTGAAAAATTGTTTTTTATCTGTTTCATCTGATGTCATATCATCAACGAAATCTCTTAAATTAATGTGCTTCTCCTCGGGATTAAGACGAGGGTTTTCCGGCCAAAGTTTTAACTGTTCGACTGAACGGGGTGTCTTTCTATTTAACCAATCATATCTATTCATAAATATGAAATATTTTTTAGTTTATAATTGTTTATAATTTTATTTCTTTTTATCAACTTCATACTCTATTTCCTTTTCTATCATATCTTTAGCCTCACCCAACAACCCTTCGCTTTTCCTGCAAAGGTAAAAACTTTTCTCGACTAATTCAGCAATTCTTTGTTGAATTTCATACGGAACAACAGGGTGCAGGACATTGGTCTGTCCGTCGCCTGCAATCAGGTTCAGCGTTCGCGCCACGCGCACCGATTTTTCGTCAAAGTCAATGGCAAAAATCTTATTGTTCACGTAATCGGCACAGCGCGCCGGTTTTTGTTCAAGCGTAAAAAGATGGCTTTTGTCCAGCCCTTCGTCTTTCATGATTTGCTCCCAGACATGGAAAATAGTATGGACAGGAAAGCCGCAACTGCCGGCTGCGGTATCAATCATCGTTTCCTTCTCCTGCGGATTGAGCATTTTAACGCACATGTCAATCACATAGCGCGGCGTAAAATACTGTCCCTTTTCGCCCTTGCTGCTTTTGTTGATCAGATATTCAAAAGCGTCGTCCACCACATCGAGATTGCTGTTGAACAGTTTCACGTCCTGTAAAGACGAAACGCAAACCGAGAGGTGCGAGGAGGTCAGTTCTATCTTTGCATCGGGCGAAAAAACGCCTTCCCACTTTTGTTTGGCGATGTCGAAAAGGTTTTGGATTTTGGTTTTCAGTTCGGTTTCCGTATCGCCGTAATTCCTGAACTCCAGATATCTTCTGCGGTTGCGCCCGCTCTCCATTTCATCGTAGAGCTTGGTGAAAATCAGCTTGAAAAGCTCCTCAAACACATCCACTCCGGCATTGGCGAGCACCTCGTCTTCCATCTCAAGCACCAGTCCTTTCAATGACTTGCGTTCGTTAACCAGCTTGTCTCGCTTAATCAAATCGTCAATCGTCCAGCGCTCCGAAAGAATGTCGGACAACCTTTCGCCTGCCTTGGGTATGTTGGGAATATCCTCAAAATAATTGGGATCGCGCCGGTGATAAAACGAAATGGAATCGCCGTTTGTCCATACGCCGATGGGCGCGCCGGTAGCATTGCAGTACGATTTCAGCTGCTCCTTGCCGTCCTTGAGACGCGGCTTTTTCAGCTCGACGATCATGTAGGGCGAAGTTGTCCGGTCTTTATCGAAAATCACAATATCGGCGCGTTTCTTCTCGCGTCCGAAAGTTACGGCATATTCCAGTTCGATGCGGTCGGCGGGATATTGATAGTCGTTGAGTAAAATTTCGAGATACAGTTGCCTGACAGCTTCTTCGGGCGTCAATTTGATTTCCTTGCCGCGAATAGCGCAAGTGATATACGGGACAGGTTTATCGTTTTTGTCGTTGCGCACAATGATTTTTTGCTCAAATGCATGGATTTGAACAACATGAAACTGCGATTGCCTGTAATCGCTGTCCTTCAATATTTCCGCTAATATCATACGGTTTATATTTTTCGCAAAGATAGATGAAAATTTTTACTTCGGAACACGACCCTGGTTGATGGGCGTTTTCAGATCGATTTTGCAGCTTTACGGGATTTTTTGTATCAGGTTCAAATGAAAATCCGGTTGATATAATCAATAATACGTTACCTTTGTTTTTTAATCATCAAAATCAATCATCATGAAAACACGATCTTTCTATCTTATCCTTGCAGCAGGCATTATTCTGGCCTCCTGCACACAGGACGCAGCGCCGCCGCAAGCTGTACTTCCCGTGCCCACCGAACGCCAGATGGCCTGGCATGAACGGGAACAGTATGCTTTCATCCATTTCACCACCAATACCTTTACCGGGAAGGAATGGGGTTACGGCGACGAAAAACCGGAGATATTCAACCCCACGGCCTTCGATGCCGATCAATGGGTGAACGTGATCCGGGATGCTGGTCTGAAAATGGTGATCCTCACCTGCAAGCATCACGACGGGTTTTGCCTGTGGCCCAGCCGATATACCGAACATTCGGTGAAAAACAGCCCGTTTATGGACGGCAGGGGCGATGTCGTGAAAGCCGTGTCGGATGCCTGCCGCAGGTACGGATTGAAATTTGGCGTGTACCTTTCGCCGTGGGACCGGAATTTCGCACAGTACGGCACGCCCGAATACATTCATTATTACCGCAGCCAGTTACGCGAACTGCTCACCGGCTACGGCGAGATTTCCGAAGTATGGTTCGACGGCGCCAATGGCGGCGACGGCTATTATGGCGGCGCCCGGGAACTGCGGCGGATCGACGGCAGGACTTATTACGACTGGCCGAACACCCGGGCTATTGTCCGTGAGCTGGCGCCGATGGCAGTGATGTTCAGCGATGCCGGCCCCGACATCCGCTGGTGCGGCAACGAACGCGGTTTTGTGGGCGATCCCAACTGGTGCCCCATCCATACCGACACACTATATGCGGGCAAGGGCGGCATCAGCGACCTGCTGAACCACGGCGAGGAAAACGGCGCATCGTGGGTTCCCGCCGAAGTGGACGTATCCATCCGTCCGGGCTGGTTCTATCACGCGGAGGAAGACGACAGGACGCGGATGCCCGAAAACCTGATGAAGCTGTATCTGGAATCGGTGGGACGGGGCGCCGGCCTGCTGCTCAACATCCCTCCCGACCGGCGGGGACTGTTGCACGAAAACGACGTGAAGGCGTTGATGGAATGGAAAAAGATGCTGGATGAGGCTTTTGCCGTCAACCTGGCAGCCAAAGCTAAAGCCGGCGCCGACACGCAGCGCGGCAAATCGAAGACCTATGCGGCCGGCAACGTTACCGACGGCGACAGGGAGACCTACTGGGCTGCCCGGGAGGACGCTACCGGCGGTTTGCTCGAAATAGACCTGGGGCGGGCGCAGGAAGTCAATTATGTGGTGCTGCAGGAATATATCAGGCTGGGACAGCGCGTCAGGGATTTTCATGTAGAAGTCTGGAAAGACAATAGCTGGAGCCTTGCAGCCCAGGGAACGACCATCGGCTATAAGCGGATTTTGAAGATCGACCCGGTGGAAACCCGGAAGATACGGATTCGGATCACCGATGCGAAGGCTTGCCCGTTGATCTCGAACGTAGAGGCGTATTGAAAGGCGTTTTCATGAAAATAACAAACGCAGTAAATTTAGAGATCATCTTCGTTCATACCTTACCTTTTAAATTCAATTATCATGAAGCTGACTAAAAAACCGACCGCCGCCAACAGCGGCTTTGGCACGCTGCCCGTCTTCTTCACCGCCATATCCACCGTACTTGGAGCCGTCCTGTTCCTGCGTTTCGGCTATGCCACCGGTACGCTCGGCTTTTGGGGCGCCATCCTCCTGGTGATCCTGGGCCACCTGATCACTGTTCCCACAGCGCTTGCCATCTCGGAGATCGCTACGAACAAGCGCGTCGAAGGTGGAGGCGAGTATTTCATCATATCCCGTTCGTTCGGACTGAAAATCGGTTCCACCATCGGCATTACCCTTTATCTCTCGCAAGCCATCAGCGTGGCATTCTACATTATCGCCTTTACCGAAGCATTCACGCCGCTTTTCAACTGGTGGACGGGCTGTTTCGGCTTTGCGCTTCCCCGGCAGGTCATCAGTATTCCTACAGCCGTCATCCTGTCCCTGATCATTCTGCGCAAGGGAACCGGCACGGGAGTAAAGGCGCTGTATATCATCAGTGTTGTACTGGCCGTGTCGCTGATCTGCTTTTTCGCAGGCAAACCGATCGACGCAACTGAAGACGCGGCATTTTTCGTTAACCATAACTTTGGATTTTTCAACAGGGAAAAGTTCTTCGTCCTGTTTGCGATCTGTTTCCCGGCATTCACCGGTATGACGGCCGGCGTGGGGCTTAGCGGCGACCTGAAAGACCCCGGGAAATCAATTCCGCTGGGCACCATGGGCGGAACCCTCACCGGGCTGATCATTTATATACTGGTGGTTTGGAAACTGGCTGTTTCCGCGCCGCAAGCCGACCTGATCGAGGATCAGCTGATCATGTCGAGAATCGCCTTTTGGGGCGCGCTGGTCATCCCGCTGGGACTTGCCGCATGCACCCTGTCGTCAGCCCTGGGCTTTATGATGATATCGCCGCGAACGCTTCAGGCGCTCGCCTGCGATAGGACCTTTCCCTTCAAACGGGCGAACATCCTGCTCGCCAGGGGAAAAGGAAAGACGCGCGAACCGTTCAACGCTTCGCTGGTGTCCATTGTCATTGCGCTGGTCTTTATCCTGATAGGAAATGTAGATATGGTGGCCGAAATCATATCCATGTTCTTTTTGATCACGTATGGCTCCCTGTGCCTTATTTCCTTCCTGAATCACTTTGGTTCGCCCCCTTCGTACCGGCCGCGCTTCAAGTCGAAATGGTACTTTTCACTGGGCGGCTTTCTGCTTTCCGTTTGGGTGATGTTTATGATCAGCCCGCTCTATACCATCATTTCCTACATTCTCATTATAGCCATCTATTTGTATATCGAACATTATAACAAAGACCAGAAGGGGCTGATGAACATATTCAAGGGCGCTATTTTCCAGCTCAACAGGAAGCTGCATGTATACATACAAAAGAAGCGTTCCAACGCCGAGGACGAGGACTGGCGACCGGCAGCCATCTGCATCTCGTCCAACTCGCTGGAGCGCGATAAGGTGCTCGACCTGATGAAGTGGATGAGCCACCAGTACGGCTTCGGCACTTACTTCCACCATATTGAAGGCTATTACAGCAAACAGACATACGCCGATTCGCAGGAAGTATTACGCCAGCTGATCGATCGTCAAAAAGAAAAGGAGAGCACCCTGTATATCGATACCATGATATCTCCCTCCTACACTTCGGCCATTGCCCAGGCCATTCAAACGCCGTCTATTTCCGGGATGGAGAACAACATGGTGGTATTCGAGTTCGACAGGAACCATCCCGAAGAGATCACCCGGATACTGGAAAACGTGAAGCTGGTGAAAGCCGGAAATTTCGACATTTGCATCTTTGCCGCTTCCACGCCGCCGGTCAGGTTCCGTAACGGCATCCATATATGGATAAGGACGACCGACGCCATGAATGCGAACCTGATGATTTTGCTGGGTTACATCATCATGTCGCATCCCGACTGGCAGAAAAGCCAGCTGAAAATATTCAACATCTGCCAGAGCGAACAGCATGAGGAAGCCAAAAGGGAGCTTGAAGAACGGATCAATAGCGGACGGTTGCCCATTACCCTGACCAACATCGAAATGGTACAGCTCCCGGAAAACCAGACCATCAGCGAACTGATCACAGAACGTTCCCGGCACGCAGGACTGACCATCATCGGCTTCCGCGAAGAAATGATCAAGCATGAGTCGGCGCTCAGGTTTTTTACCGATTTCCCGGCCATCGGCGATATTTTATTTGTCAATGCGTCGCTGTCGAAAGAAATTGATTGAAGCTTGACGGCGGTGGAGGTTTATTGATCCTGACAGTGGTGGTACTTTCGGTTTTGACCCTGACAGGTCTGACGACCCTGACAGGTCGGGCGCTACTCCCACGCCGGTGCAAAGCGCTGACCTGTCAGGCTGCATTGTAGAGACGCGATGCATCGCGTCTCTACTGTCAGGGTCAATAATGACGGCCGGTAAAAAAAATCTCCTAATTATGTCATCAAAATTATATTATTTAGATTTGGCAGACAGTCTTTATAATGGATTTTGCTAATTAATAAGTGATTCTGCGGCTTGAAAAGCCGGATTTTCATAACCGCGGGTCATTAACC
>JAISCQ010000006.1 GCA_031265445.1 Bacteroidales bacterium | reverse complement strand
TTAGCAGGGTCATCCGATTTTACCGTCCCGGAGAAATTCATTCCGTAGAAATCGCCGTTCAGCGTGGTTTCCGCTTCCCGCCAGCGCCGCAAGTCGTCATACCGGGTACCTTCCCCGCAAAGTTCCACGCGCCGTTCCATCCGGATCAGCTTCTTCATTTCCGCCTGGTTGCTCAGGTTCACCTGAATATAGCCGGGGGTTGGGGAAGTGGCATATTGCGGAATGCCGGCCCGTTCCCGTATCAGATTCAAGTAGGTCAGGATGTCCGGATTACCGGGGTCGGTTTCATTTAGAATTTCGCAATAGCTCAGGTAGGCTTCGGCCAAACGATAGATAATGCCCTGCCGTATCGGATAATTCCCGTTTTTGGGATCACTGTTCGGGTGTTTGAGTTTTAAACTCAGGTAGCCGTTTTGGGGGGCGTCGGCCGTATAGTTGTTGTCTATTCCGTATTTATAAAAATCGACATTCCGGTTATCAGAGGTGTACCACCGTTCGTTCCATAGGATGGCGTTGTAAAAACGCGGCTCGCGGTTGACGTACATGTTGAAGGTGCCTGTTTTGGCCGCAACCCCCGGACGTTCGTCATACCAGTTCCAGTTATTGGCTGTGCGGACGTCGTCGGTTGTGGAAAAACCGGATTCGGAATAGCCCGATGCCCCATTGATCACCGGTGTTTTGCCGTCGGCTTGATAGCCGGTAATGGCCGGCAGGCCGTTTTTCATAAAAAAGGCGTCCACCAACGATTGGGTCATTCCCATGCCGCCATATCCATTCGATCCAACTGGGGCTATATTCCGCTCATGAAGTGTCCAATCTGCTCCATGAGAGTGCGAAAAAAGGATTTCCTTGTTTCCATCCGCATACGTGCGGGCATGCACCCAGGCCGTAGAGGCGAAAGCGTCGATGGAATTGTCGTTATTATACATCTTATACAATTCATGCCCGGCCGCATGCGCCTTTTCTATCAGTAAACGGTGTGCTTCCCGCGCTTTCGTCCATTTTGACGGGTCTTCGTTGCTGTTGAACAGGGGCCTGCCCTCGCGGTCGGTAAAGCCGGCATAATCCGGATTGCCGTTTACTAACGGCGAAGCGGCAAACAGCAACATGCGTGCCCGCATAGACAAGGCGATAATGGAGGTGATGCGTCCGTATTTAATGTCCTGCGAATAAGTAGCCGGTAAAATTTCCGAAACGGCCAGCATTTCCTTTTCGCACCAGTCTATAATGTCGTCATACGGCTCAGGCCCGGCCAGCAGTTCTGCCGTCGATGCGTCGGTAGGGGCGATATAATCCGGACGGAAAGGACAGGGGCCATATGTGTTCACAAGCAGGTAATAGAAATAGGCCTGTAAAAAACGACATTCGGCCTTGATATACGCCACCTCCTGTGCGTTGATGGTGGTATTTGGAATCGGGACCACATTTGCCCGCACTATATTGGCGGTACGGATGCGTTGGGGAAGCCCTGCCCAAAAATTCCCCGCCCAAGGGGAGGAGGTATTCCAGTTTCCGGTAATTTTCAGGTTCGCATCATACCCCCAGCGTTCCGAAAACGCATAGTCATCCCCAAACACCCTCCATTGGGTGGTAGCATCGTAGCCCCTGAGCACATCCGGAATGCCCGTATATACATAAGACAACATCCCTTCCATCCGGATTTTGTCCTGAAAAACCATATCTAAGGTAAGTTCCGTATCCGACTCCTTGTCCAAATAATCCTCGCAGGAAGAAAAACCGGCAAAGAGCGCCATAAGCACAAAGCATTTTATGATGGCTAATTTTATGTTATGAAAATTTTTCATTTTATGATAATTTAAATAATTCGTTTTCAACTTTTAACTTTTAACTAAAAAGTTACTTCCAAGCCCAGCATCACGGATTTCATCAGCGGATATTGTTCACCGGTTACCGTGTCAAGTTCGGGATCCCACAGTTTGAACTTCGAGGAAGTCAGCAGGTTCTCGGCGCTGACATAAACCCGCACCATTTTTGCCCAGTTTTTCGTAACGGATTTCGGGAAGCTGTAGCCCAGTTCCACCTGCCTCAGACGGAGGAAGCGCATGTCTTTTTTCCACCAGGTAGAAGCTGCATAGTTATTTTCATTGGTGAGGTACGACAAACGCGGCCAGAATACATCCTGCGACGGATTGTCCACAGTCCAGCGGTCGGTATAGTTATCGTAAATATTTCCCAGGGCTCCTTGTCCACTGCCCGGGATGAAAAGCCTGTAAGCCCCACTACCAGTGTTACCGATTATCCGATAGGTATCTCCTACGCCCTGGAAAAAGAAACTGAAATCGAACCCGTAAAAAGCGACCGTTCCGCCGAAACCATAGACCAAGCGCGGATCGACGGTTCCGCCCACATATCCCTGGTCTTTCGAATTGATGACGCCGTCTTCATTCCAGTCATGAAACATAATGTCACCGGGTCGGACCATAGCCAGTTCGTTTTGCGGCAAAGTGGCCAGCAGCGTGCCGTCGGGATTGAAATCGTCGTCGGTATAGAGGCGCAACGCCCGATAGCCATACAGCTCATTAATGGAATGGCCGGTCTGATCCTGGTGCGTGCCTTGCTGTCCGGGCGGCGTATCAATGTAGGTGATCTTGTTTTTTGCATACGTCATGTTAGCAAAAAATGAGAGGCTCACCTCGTTGATTTTCTTGTCGAAGGATACGGCAAGCTCGCCTCCCCAGTTTTCCGCTTCCCCGATATTGCTCCAGGGGGTGGTTAAGAAACCGGTCTGGGACGGGGTCGTCCGGCGCTGCATAAATATATTTTCCCGATGTTCCTGGAAAATATCGGCCTGAATACGCAATGCCCGGAAGAAACTAATCTCCATCCCCAAGTTTTGTTTGGTAACGGTTTCCCATGTTAAATTGCTAACGCCGATTTCTCCTTCAGTGATCCCTTGTACCCAATAAGCACCTTGTGAGCCATACGCATAACCTTCAGCGCCGGTATTCATGGTGGTGAGGTAGCCAAAACGGCGACGGCGATTGACATCGGCATCGATCTGGTCATTTCCGGCCTTTCCCCAAGAGGCACGGATTTTCAAAAAGTCGATGGTTTTACTTACCGGCGCCCAGAAGTCTTCTTCCGATACTATCCAGCCGGCCGCTACGGAAGGAAAGAACCCGAAACGCTGTCCTTTGGCAAAGTTTTCGGAACCGTTGTACCCGAAGTTAAATTCCCCGATATATTTATTTTTGTAGGAATAGGCGGCGCGGCCGGCAATCCCCTGGTTCCGGTAAGGCTGGATGCCGCCGTCGTCGTAACTGCGCTGGTTATACAGGAGCAGGGCGTTGACATTGTGGTCATCGTTGAAAGTCCGGTCGTAATTGACCATCCACTCCAAGTAAGTCTGATTATTTCCATAAGCGGCCCCGTTGGCATACTCCAGGAACTCTGACCCTGTATGGGTTTGTGTCAGGATCAGATCCCCTTCATCGTTACGTGAAGTAGCGGCTAAATAACGGTCAGACGCTTTGGAGCGTGCCAATGTGCTTTCACTGTAATTGTCGAACGAGAAAGACAGCTTCGAACTTAAGCCTTTGGTGAAGAAGTCCAATTGCTGTTCAATAGCAAACAGCGATTCGATTTTGCTGCTGGAGTTGATGTTGTAGCCGGATTGGGTCAGGGCGCCCCACGGATTTTCCATCATAGGGGTACTGGGTATCTTCCCGTCGGCATACTTGATCGGATGTTTCATAGGGGGGCTAGCGTAGGCTTCATACCAGATTACATAACTTGCGATGGTCGGTCTTCTCACCTTCTCTAAGTAACCACCTACGTTAAAACGCATAGAGGTGGTTTTGGTCAAGTTCAGATCTACATTCGCGCGTAAATTATAGCGATTTAGGTTTATACCGGTATTATACGGTAAAGATTTATCCCGTTCCAGGAGGCCGCCTTCGTGATAATACGATGCGGTGAGGTTATAGCGTAATATCTCAGTTCCTCCGTTTACGTTCAAGTTTACGCGGTCATTGAAGGCATACGGCTTGAAAATGGCGTCTATCCAATCCACATCGGGATATAATTCCGGATCATACCCGCTCCGGGTATAGTCAATCACTTTTTGGTCATAGTAAGGCATTCTGCCTGCATCTGCCGCAATGTCGTTGAGCAACTGCATGTGGTCGGCCGCACCAATAAATTTCGGCAATTGGGTCGGTGCGGTAAAGGAATGTTCCACTTTCGCATACACTTCCGGCTTTTGCACTTTCCCCCGCCGGGTGTTGATCAGGATCACTCCGTTGGCCCCGCGCACGCCATACATGGCGCTGGCGGCGGCGTCTTTCAGCACCGAAAAGGATTCCACCTCCATAATATCCATGTCGTCCAAGTTCCGCTGCACACCGTCAATCAGTACCAAGGGCGTGGTATTACCGGAGAACGACGACAGGCCGCGAATCCAGAAATTAGATTGGTCGTAGCCCGGCTCGCCCGAACGGGTCACGGCAATGATCCCCGGCAGCTTACCGGCCAGCGTGTTCGAGATGTTCTTCTTGGAGGTGATCGCCAGCGCTTCCGGCTTGATGGTCTCAATAGCCCCGACCACCGACGCCTTTTTTTGCGCACCGAAAGCAACTATAGTGACTTCCGACAGTTCACTGGCTTTCTCTTCCAGCACCACGATAAGGTCAACCTGCCCTTGGAATTGGATTTCCTTGCTTTCCATACCCAAAAGAGATACGGTGAGCGTAGCTCCGACGTCCACGTTATCCATTTCAAAAGAGCCGTCGATGTCGGTAAGCGCGCCACGCGTACTGCCTTTAACGATAATGCTGACGCCGGGTAAAGGTTCGCCGTTTTTGTCGATAACCTTACCGGTCACTTTCTTCTTCACCTGTTGCGGGGATTTTTCCACAGCAGGCGCCTTCTTGGTAATATACACCTGGCGACCCTCCATCCGGTACCCATTGTTTGTCTTTGCAAACAATTGATCCAAGACCTTTTCTATGGAAGCGTTGTTGGCTTGTACCGTCGCTTTCCTGTCCCGGTCCACATCATCCTTGTTGTAAAAAAACACATAATCGCTCACGGACTCAATGGCCTTGAGAATTTCACCGACCGGCTTGTCCTTTTGGTCGATAGTGATTGTCTGCGTTGCCGTCTGCGCGCTCACGGCAGATGAAAAGCAGAAGATGAAACAGCAGGCCGAAATGAAGCCTAATTTCAGCCTTTTCCTCTTAAAGTTCACGTTTTTCATAAATTTTTTTTTTAGGTTAAAAAATGGTACTTATCTAAACTGTATGATATATTGATTGTCTTTTATCACGAAGTTGAATGAAGCGATTTGCATCAGTCCCGACAGCAATACGGAAAGATCTTCTTTTAATTCTAATTTTCCATAGCATACAATGCCGGAAACTTCTTCCGGAATAACCATGGTGACATTGTAATACCGGGACAGTTTGAAAAAAACATTTTCTATGGGTTCGTTTTCAAAGATATATATGCCGC
>JAISCQ010000308.1 GCA_031265445.1 Bacteroidales bacterium | reverse complement strand
CTTGTCGGGTGAGGGCCTGTCTGCCTGCTTGACCAGCGCCTGCGCCGCATTGAACACCATCCGTTTTGTAAACAGGGAACTCCAGTACATCTGCATCTCTACAATGAAAAACCGTTCGGTGGCATCCATGCATTTGACATCCACGATCGAATCCTTGCCCAAAGGCGTGTGCGGCGCATGTTCCGGAGACAGGTATTCGATACTGACGATCCGGCCCGACTCCTCCAAAGGAAGCAGGCTGTTGAGCAGACTGATGCATAAATGCTTGTGTTCTCCAAAGATCCGCTTGAAGGTCAGGTCGGTTTTGGGGTCTAAATAACGTGCCATAATTTTTATTAATGGATGAAACAGAGCGACAAAGATAACATATATTTATTGCATCAACCGAATTTCATTTGAACCTTATGCAAAAGAAATCATCGAAAGCAACAGCATATCATCTTATTACAACCATATTTTTCGTAAAAACAAGTTCATTGGAAGCCAACAGAGCGAATAACTGTAAAGGTATTTGCTCTGTTTTTTTTACCGGACAACAGTGAATTGAAATATTTAAACGGAAGCAAATGTAATATAAAAAAACATATATCGCTACCGTCTCCGGTGGAACACCGAAATATTTTTGAAAAGGGTCTCCACCGACGGTGGAAAGGCAAAATATTTTTGAAAAGGGTCTCCACCGACGGTGGAAAGGCAAAACATTTTTGAAAAGGGTCTCCACCGACGGTGGAAAGGCAAAACATTTTTGAAAAGGATTTCCACCGACGGTGGAAAGGCAAAACATTTTTGAAAAGGGTTTCCACCGACGGTGGAGAGACAAAACATTTTTAAAAAGGGTTTCCACCGGTTCCACCGTCAAGACCTCCAAAATATTTATATCGCAAGTATAGCATCTATCCGTTGATTGATGATACCCGAAAGCGCGGTTCGATCTAAGATCTTCAGGAAGGTTAAACAATCTTTGATCCGTCTGAGATTAACTTTTTTCCTGTTCCAATGGTTAACAATATCGCAAGGGGTATGTTTTTATTTTAACCGGCCTCGTGTCAAAAATGTGTAACAAAAAAGTTTTTTCCCCGTATAAAGGGATAAATATCAGGTTAAAACCCTCTTGAGGTGGATTTTGTGGATGTGTTTATGAAGAATCAAGAATGACAACCCGACAAAGATACGGTTTCATATTAAAACGGAGTTTTATACTGTTCTGTTTGTTGACAAATGTTTCGCTGGTATCGGCAAATATGATTGTTACGCAGCCGGTAAGTCAGACCATCTGTAAATCACAGGGGGATGCTACATTTTCCGTTACGGTGTCCGGTAGCCAGACTTCCTATACTTACCAATGGTATGAACTGGTTAATGGAAGCTGGAACATGTTGCCCACCCAGGATGCCAAAGGGCCCGGCTACACCACCCACGATGAAGGTACATACCGCTGTGTCGTTACGCTATTTGGCACCACTACATCGGAGACTTCCCAACCTGCCAGCCTGATCATTCACGATGTCCCCTTCATCACAGGTATTATCGCCTCGGAAGTATGCAGCGGCGGTGATCTTGTAGCGGCGGTCGACCGCATCACTGCCAATGGCAGTGATTTGCAGTCGTACGAGTGGAAACTGGGAGGCGTTACGGTTGAAAGCGGAACGGTCTCCAATAACACGGTTCCCGATCTGGTGTATACCGTAACCGCCGTCGAAAGCGGAAAGCCTCTTTGGGTAGAGATTCGAAACGGTTGCGGAACAACGGCGTCTTCCTCCGTACCCATCATTGTATGGTCGCCGCCGCCACCTCCTACGCCCGTTACAAGCGTTTATTGCGAAGGAGATGCGGCTGCGCCCCTGACGATAACCGAAAGCGGGACAGCCGTATGGTATGACGCCCCCACAGGAGGATCGGTCATAGCAGCGCCTGCCCCGGATACTTCAACGCCCGGTACGCAAACCTGGTGGGTGTCGCAGAAGGTGACGTATTCTTCCGGCCCGGTTTGCGAAAGCAACCGTACATCTGCCTCCGTAACCGTACGCCCATTGTCGGATATACCCGATTTTGCAGCGGTAATCGATTTGTGCCTTAATGATCCCGACACAACGTTGAAAGCCGCCGGTACCGGCGTCATCAAATGGTACGACCAGCAGAAGGGATCGTTGCCGACTGCTCCTCAGATCAACACCAGTACGGCGGGCGAACAAACATATTACGTCACCCAAACCAAAACCGGAGAATGTGAAAGCCCGATAGACAACGGAAAAATCACCGTCCTGATCAGGAGCCGGGCTAATATGGACGCCGTGGAGCTTTCATACACTCCCGAATTGTGTCCCAACAACAGCACCGTGATCGAAGCTGTTTCGCAGGTATCCAATTCCACGTTCAGGTGGTATGCTCACAATGATAAAACCGGATTGATTCATACCGGATCCACCTTCACGACCCCTGTACTGATGCGCGACACGACATACTACGTTACGGTACAGTATCTGGATATGTGTGAAAGCAGTTATCCCGAATCAGCGATGATCAACGTAAGTGATCATACGCTGCCCAGAATTACCGCCCCGCCAAGTCTGGTCGTCAGTACGGGCGACGGGGTCTGTTATGCCGCCAATGTCGATACCGGCCAGCCCCTTGTGTCGGACAACTGTACCGATATGAGCAATCTTCTGGTATACACCGATCCCGTAGCGCCGGTTACTTATCATTTGGGCGACACGACCCTGACATGGTGGGTCATGGACGAAGCAGGCAATAAGGATAAAGCGCTGCAAACGATCTCGGTGAGGGACAGGGAAAAGCCCAAAGGAACGTGCCCGGAAGATATCATCATAGAACTGGATGAAGATGAAAATTCTGCCGTAGTGACCTACAATTTGAACTATACCGATAATTGCAGCCCGGTAAAATATGTGATGGAAACAACGGGAACGGCCTCGGGGTCGGTATTCAATTTGGGCACAACACCTGTAAAATACGAGATCACCGATTCTGCCGGAAATACTGAAACCTGCGAATTTAATGTCATCGTACGTCATCCCTACCGCCCGATGGAAGTGGCCCTGAGGGTGAACGCTTACGAGGTTTGCCCGGGTGGTGAAGTCGTCGTCTCCACGGTAATCAGCGGCGGAAGCGGGACGTATGTTTATTCGTGGAAACCGGGCGTATGGAACAAAGCCGTGCTCAGCGACTATCCTTTAACAAGCACCGTATACGAAGTAACCGTGAGCGACGGCATCACCACCCAGACCAAAGATGTCCAGGTTACGGTACTGGAAATCCCGCAGGTGGCGCTGACGCTCGAAGGCCGCCCCATGGACGAAATATTCGAAGGCAACGAAGTACTGGTAACAGCTACGCCCGGTTTTGCAAGTTACAAACTGTTGCTCGACAATAAGGTGGTGCAGGAGGCGGGGTTGAATAACTCGGTGAGTTTCCAGGCCGAACTGGGACCATGCTATGTGCGGGTATTTGCCACCGACGTCAATTTCTGCACTTCGCAGGACCAGTTGCGAATTGATGTAACCAGTAAGAAATTGCCCAATATTTTCACACCGAACAAGGACGGTAAAAATGATATATTCCTCGAAGGTTTCGACCTTCAGGTATTCAGCCGGGCCGGCGAACTGCTCTATAAGGGCGTTAACGGGTGGGATGGCGTCTACAAAGGCAAGCTGTTGCCCCAGGGCACTTACCTGTACGTGGTCAAGCGTACCATGAACAATGGCGAACAGCGGATTTTCAAGGGAACCGTAACCTTAAAACGATGATGCGATGAAGAGATTCCTCTACATATCTATCCTTGCATTTGGCGTGGTTGTTACATCCCATGCGCAAACCGATCCGATGTTCTTCCAGCAAACCAATAACCGCGGACTGATCAATCCGGCGACTACGGGAAAAGGCGGCGATATGAACGCTGCTTATGCCATACGCCAGCAATGGGTCGGATTCCCGGGACCAGCAACGCAGGCTATATCCGGCAGCGGCTTTGTAAGGCAGATACGTTCGGGTTTCGGTTTATCATGGATCAACGATAAGTTCGGGCCGCAACGAACCAACAATATCAAACTGAACTATGCCTATTTCGTCCCGTTCGAGGAAGTCGCTTTTCTTTCGTTCGGACTGGGGATGGGGATCATGAGCAATATCTATGACGAATCGAACTTATTTAATTATGACGACAACGACGAATTGATCACCGATGGTAAACAGTCGAAAACCCTGCCCGATTTTGATTTCGGATTTGAATTCAATACACGCTATTGGGAAGTCGGCGCCTCGGTGACCCATATTACCTATATGTATGACGACCAAATCCTTGTGCGCCCGATGAGGAATATCTATGCGTATACACGTGTCAAACTGCCGATGAACAAGTATTGGGATTTCATCCCGGGCGTCACCTGGCACAATACCCGCAAATTGAATACCTGCGAGGTAAATGCAGCTTTTCGCTACAACAATAATATATGTGTGAACCTGATATACCGGAATCCTGTGGATTGCGGTATCGCGTTCGGAATCGATGTTTACGGAGGAATCCGTGTAACTTATTCATACGATTACGGTTTCGACAATCTGAACAGCTACAACAGCGGTTCGCACGAAATAACCCTTTCATACAACATCCCTGTGAACACCACTTATGTGAGGAGCAAATTACGGTTCTTCAGGTGGAAGATGTTTTGATATTTCTTTGCGCGAACGGAACCGCCGCACTGTTGAAACGCTGGTTGAAGTCATTCATTTCGGCAATAAGCTGTTTATTCCGGCAATAAAGATAGATGATCCCTGTCCATAGTCGGTCGCATCAGCGCTTCGGCCATCATCAGGTCATTCGGAACAGTAATCTTGATATTTTCCACGTTTCCTTCCGTCAGATGGATGGCGTGCCCGGCTTTTTCGAACACCGATGCATCGTCGGTGAACGCCGGCGTATACTCCTGTTCGTATGCCTTCTTGAGTAGCGCGATATCGAAGACCTGCGGCGTTTGTATCAGCCGTAATGCGGAACGGTCCAGCATGCGGCTTGTCAGCCCGGAAACCTCCCGTACAGAGTCGACTACCGGAACTGCGGGCACAGCGCAACCATAACCTGCCGCCTCGCGAAAACAACAGGTGACGGTTTGCCGGCTCACTAACGGACGAACCCCGTCGTGGACTGCAACCAGTCCCTCGCCGGGAAGCATCGAAAGCCCGTTCTTCACCGAATGGAATCGGGTTGCCCCGCCATCGATCATATTGTGCGGCCATGTGAAATCGTAGCGGTCGCACAGTTCTTTCCAGTATCCGATTTGCGGCGAAGGCAATACCACTACGATCCGTATTCCTTCGTCGGCGAAGCGCGCGATGGAATGCATCAGGATCGGCCGGCCGCACAGTTCCATGAATTGTTTCGGCACGCCGGCCTGCATCCGCGAACCTGATCCGCCTGCCACAATAATGGCCCACATTTGCTGCTTGATCTCCATAGCGATGTCATTTAGAGAACCAAATGTACATAAAAGTTTTCACACCGACCAATAAAAATTGTGTCATCCACTCGCTTCACTGTGTTTTTGTTCCGGCCTAAAACTCAAATTCTGCAACCTGTATCAATCCGTTGCCGGCAGGTTTGGCTTTCTTAGACATTTGCAGACAAATCACTTGACGCTGCTGGCTGTTGCCGGAATAGCCGGTATAAATCTCCACCATGATCGTCGACGGCCCTTCGGCTTTCACCTGCGAGTCGCCGAAATAGTTCACATACACTTTGTATTTGCCTTTCACCGCTTTCTTCAGCATGAACTGTTCGGGACCGTAACCTTGCGTTATATCCTGACTGATACGTCCGCCGATAGCCGTTGCTTTGTGGCTGTAGAAACAGGTTTCACCATTGGGATCGGTCACATGCAGGTCGATATCGGTGCTGTTCATGTTCCAGTTGATCACTACGCGGACATCCACCGGCATGGATTTCACCAGTTCCTTATTGATGGCCGGGGCGTTCAGTTGTCTGTTCGCAGTTATCAGCCGGTTCAGTTCGGTTACCATCACTTCTTCGATACCCAGGCTGCGTTGACCGATGTTCCGGGCATACGATTGGGTAAGCGCCGAATAGAGCGTATCCAGCGCCTGCCGGTAATGTCCCGCATCGGCTAATGCCAGCGCATAATCGCGGTAGCTCTGCGGTTCCATTGGGCGCCATTGGATCACCTTGCGGCATACATACGCTTCCAGTTCGTATTCGGCATATTCCTTCAGGCGATAACCCAGCAGACGGTACAACGAGGCGTTTTCCAGCTCCATATCGGAGATGGAGGTGAGGATGCGTAAAGCACGGGTACGGTCGTTGTGCCGGAAGAACCAGTCGGCCATATCGAAATAGAACGCGGGCGTGCTGAAGTAATCCTTGCGGAGCCGCAGGTATTCGCTGTAATCGGCATCGGTGCGACCGGTAAGCGCTTTCATGTACTTATTGTCCTGCTTCATGGGCGTCAGCTTGATGACGGGCTGCGGCGCGGCAGGGGTGCGGGGCTTATCCGGGGCGGCCTGCTTCCGGTTCGCCGTTTCACGTTCTTCCGACATGTCAGGCCTTGAAGCCGAACCGATTACTGTAGCTCTGCGCTGTGTGCCAAACCCGACGACCACTACTTCGTCCAGCGTTGCTTCTTTACTCATCCTGTCGCCGGCTTCCTCCATTTCCACTATTTCAAGCTGTACCGCATGCGAATCGGGTAGGAGAGGGGCTCCCTCCGTGCGGCGGCTGTCATTGTCCGGTTTGGGATATTTCTGCTTCACGGGTTTAAAATCCGTTTCCCACCATTGCTTTAACATTGTAGCCGCAGTTTTGGCCTGTGCCAGGAGGTCTTGCCGGTCTTGGCGCGCCTGTTCCGCCTGTCCCTTTTGCCAGCGGCTGTATTCGGCGCGCAGTTCGGCGGGTGGCGTAATCCGGTAGGTGATGTAATCCTGCAGGGTTTCGAGCACAATGAGCGACGTGTTACGGGTAACAATACCGAATTGTTCCCCAAGTTCGATCAGTTCCTCCCTGTTCTTTTCGTAGCGCAGATCAAGCTCATTGATCTTTTTCTGCGCCCACATGCGGTGTATGTTTCCCTGGCCGGCTGCATTACGGGTATCTATTTTTATTCTCTTCTCAATGCTCATTTTGTTGCCATAACCGAACAGGAGGGTAATTTCGGCCTGAGCTGCATCTAATATTCCTGACACTGAGAAATTTCCGCTTACGGGGGTGATTGCCGAAGGATATACCTCGCGTACTGTTCCCGGCTTCTTCGTACCCAGGAAACACAATGTTTCGTTCATCAGTTCGTTTTGCGCCTCGTCCTGTGTCATGACATTCAGGTTTACAAACTTTCCGCCAGTTTGTGCTGCAATCCATTTCAGTGCGCTGTAATCGGCCCTGGACGACGATACAATACAATGTACGGGCTTGTCGGGATTTGTTGCCAGTTCGGCTTCGCTAAGCGTAGACAGTCCGTCGGAAAAGAACAGGAATTCCTGCACTGTCGAATGCAGTTCCACTGCCCGAAAGTTGGTGCCGCCATCGTAGTCGACCTTTTCCAGTACGTTGCGTAATGCGCTCCAGTCGCCTCCCTTGATAGCGAATGTACCTGCGTTGGCAAAACGATTGTTGAGCAGGAAAAGCGTCACCGTGAGGTCTTTCTTTTCGCGGATGATCCTGTCCAACAGTTCCAGTTCGTTTTTGGTGTCGCGATGGAGGCCGCTCAACGAAGCGTCCCAGATGATTCCTAACCGGTCGCTCCACTGTTTGCGGCGCTGCTCGGCCTTTGGGTAACATGATGCCATGAAATACCAGCTTCCCGATGCCGGTTGCACGAATACCTGCGGCACATCGGCAGGCGCCGGCAGTGAAAACGCCAACAATTTCGAAGGCAGGTAATTTTTGCGCGAGAACGAGGATACGAAGTTTGCACCCTGCGCATCGAATCGCAGCTCGTCCGCTTTCCCGTCGATGCGGGGCGCCTGGCTGCTTTGCCATACCGTGGCTTTCAGTGAAAAATGATCAATGGCTTCCCTGTAATCCATCGGCAGGCGGTAGCGCAGCAGATGATGATCGGACGACAGTTCCTGTTCGTAGCCAATGGCAATGGTACGCGTTCCGTTGGCCGGGATCGGATAGATACGCGTGCGGAAATTGTTCCCCTCCACGCGTTCGAGTAACCCGGGATCAATGCGACGCTGCTCTATTTCCTCGAACACTTGCGTAGCCTTGGCCTTTTCAACAGGAACGGCATCACGCATCTTTCCGTTGATGTCCAGCGCATAATGGCTCACCGTTACGCCGTCGGGCAGGGGGAAAAGCAGTTCTCCTTCGAGGATACGCTTGGTACGGTTTTTAAAAGTCAATGTAAACTTGGTGGAAGCAATATTTCCGGTTACCTCTACCTGTACGTCTAAGGTTTGCAGGTATACCTCCGTACTGCCCTTTTTCCCGCCAATGCTCATGGTCGGCGCCTGCGCGTAAAGACCGGACGCTGTCATCAGCATGCAGATTGCCAGGTTTAATGAACGAGTTTTCATATTGTTCTGAATTTAATGTTTGACAAAATATTGATTTTACACTATAGATGCAGCGCGATATGAAATTCCATAAAGTTGAAAATAAATTTTCCATATTGACCTGACGCAATGTCATCCAGGCAGAGACTGCGGACGGGGATTTTGTGCTGCTGAAATTCGTTCTCAGGCAGAGCAGCGTATTGGACAAAGCGAATCGGCAGGGGAAATCACACAACAGGCGTCGTAAGAGAACGAGGCTATTTTTCATTTTTTTGCAGCGCCGCCTTGCAAGCCTTGACACGGGCGGCGCTTTATCAACCTCGCTTTACTAACCTTTATTTTATGTCGTTACAAGATGCCGGCGTCTGTTTTCCTGATTTTATTTTGTTCGACACAAACATTATTACGCCCAAAATTACAAACAGGAATATGCTGCCAAAAAGCAAGGCAAAATCTTCAATTTGTAAAATGATATACAGGAAGGAGTAAAGTATAAGCATAATAACGGCAAGGATGAAAGTGGCAAGTTTTTGTTTGATCAGTGAATAAAAATAAATCGTTATCATTGATATAGTTACAAAACTTGCCGCCAGATATGCCCAACCGAAACCAATTTGTTCCGAAAGTGAAAGTAACAAACTGTAAAACAGTATCAATGCGATGCCAACCAAAAGATACTGGAAAAAGTGTATTGATTTTTTTGTAAAAATTTCAACGAAAAAGAAAACGATAAATGTCAATGCAATAAACATCAATGCATATTTTGCCGAACGCATATTTTGCTGATAGTGATCAACGGTTTCGATGAGGTTTACTCCAAAAGAATTATCGCCTAAATCGGTAATATTATCATCCGACCACATTTCCGGGATTTCACGATTGAAACTTAAAATATTCCAGGAGGCGTTAAACTGCTCTTTACTAACCGTCGATTCGGGCGAAAAACGGCCGATAAACGAAGGAGACTTCCATTGTCCATCAAGCGTGACGGCTGTATGCTGTCCGATTGGAATAAAACTGATAGCGCTGCTGCCGTTTAGTTGCATGGCGCAGTTAAAATGCAAACTGTCGGTCAAATTAATATCTTTCAGATTTACGATCAGCGTTTTACCTAAAATATTAGCACTGTGAAAATACGAACCTTGCGAACTGTATTCAACGGCGTCTTCCACAGCAATATTCTCGGAAACCGAAAACAGTTTGACCACTCCAACTGTTGTTTCGAACGTTTTGTCGCCAATCTTAAAATTGGGATTTTGCGTTACGCCTCTCAAATCCGTTATGCCAATAGCAATCTGAGCCTTGTTGAAATGAATTTCGCTGTTGTCGATTTTCAGATTGGCAAGTTCCGAAAAATTACCTTCAAAATGGATGTCGCTCTTGTAAAGAATGGCTTTGTAAATGCCGTAATGCCGCTCTTCCGGAGTTAGTGTCGCATTTATTTTCAAGTCTTTGGGCGTAATGTAAAGCGTATGTTCTTCGTAATAAAGCTTTTTGTCCTTGTCTAATTTGCCGGTTGTATACGGAACAAGCAATAATGGTGCACAAAGCGTTTGCGAGCGACTCCATTTGTCGTTGATTCTTTGAACGGTCTCGCGACTTCTGTCCTTTCGCTCTTTAATCAGATCCTGAATCATTACGCCCGGAATAAGCAGAATCAAAATCAAAAGAGCTATCGTAATCCCCTTAAATGTAAGCGATTGCGTAAATTTTCCTTTAGATACTTCCATATTAATTTTTTGTTTGAAATAATGAATGTAAATCAGCCGTGCGACAAAAAAAAGTCCCAAACCAATTGCAAGTACAATCATGAGAAAGATGATAACGAACATTTCCATTTTTTATTTTTTTATAAGTAAAATAAAATACGAACCAATAACATACCTGAAACCTGATTTTTCGGCACAGTCTCCGGATTGCGTCGGGCGTTCCGATCGCACCCGCTACATTTCTTTATCATTAAAATTCGCTGCAAAGGTAAGCAAAAAATCAATCCTGAAACAGGTTCATTCATTTATCATCACTGCTGTCCGGTAAAATTTATGTGATTTATCCTGTGTCCGTGAAATAATTGAAATCTCCATCCGGATTGAAATGGTTCCGCCGGCCTCTCCGAACTGCCATTTTGTCGCTTTTAGCGAGGACGTTGTCAGTAAAAGCGAGGACGGAGGTTCTCAGAGCGAGGATTGAGGTTCTCAGAGCGAGGATTGAGGTTCTCCGGGAAGGTCGATTGTCGGTAAAAGCGAGGACGTCCCCGCTCTGAGCGAGGATGGAGGCTGCGTTGTAGAGACGCGATGCATCGCGTCTTTGCCGACAGGTTCCCGGAGCGCGGCAGGGAAAAATCCCCCTCCCAAAACCGCCCGGCTGTATGGAGGAGGATTTCCGTTTCTTCCGCTACTCACTGGGTTTCCGTTTGATGGACGGGAAACGCGCTTTCAGGTCGCTGTACACCTCCCTGGCGCCGGGAATATCCTGTGCGGCGGCAGATGGTATCGGATTGTTCAAATGAAATTCGGTTGATGTAATAAATATGCGTTATCTTTGTGCAAAAATCTGGTGAATCAATTGGGCGTATTTCATTTATATCGTTGGTTTATAGTTTTACCGCTCGTCCTGTTTCTTTCGGGAGCCGGAGCGGATGCACAATCGCGCCAAAACCTGGAGCAACAGCGTAAAAGGGCATTGCAGGACATCGAAGAAACGAACCGTTACCTGAAAGAAACACAGCAGAGCCAAAAGGAGTCGCTGGAGAAATTTAACCTGCTGAGCGCTCAGGTCATGCAATTCAACCGGCTCGTGAACAGTATCAATGCCGAGATTGCATATACCGACCGGCAGATTGGCGAAACGTCGGCCAAAGTAGGCGGGATGAGTAACGAAATTGAAAAAATGAAGGCGGAGTATGCCCAGTTGGTTGATCATGCCTATAAAAACAGGGGAAAATATAATAAGCTGGTATATGTGCTTTCGGCGAAGGATTTCAACGAGGCGTACCGGCGCATGAAATATTTCCGGCAATACAGCGAATACCGAAAAAGACAGGTAGCCGAAATTACGGTCAAACAGGAAGAGCTGCGTGCTGTAATCGAGCAATTAGCCGCCCGGAAAGCCGAAAAAGAAAAACTGCTTGCCGAACAGCGTCAGGAAAGCAAGCGGCTGGAGGCTGTTAAAGCCGAACAAAACAAAGAGGTGAACCACCTGAAAGCGCAGGAACGGAAGTTGAGAAGCCAGCTGGAGGTACAAAAACGAAAGGCGCAAAAGCTGCAAAACGACATCGAAAAAATGATCGCCGCCGAAGCTAAAAAACGGAAAACCACTACGGCCAACCTCTACAATAAATTGACTCCGGACGAACGTTTGGTTTCCAGTAACTTCAAGGGTAACAGGGGCCGTTTACCCTGGCCCACCGAAAAGGGTATTATCACCGGCTATTTTGGCGTGAACATCCACCCGCTTTTCAAGGAAGTCCGCATGATCAATAATGGCATTGACATCACTACGATTGGCAGCGCGGACGTAAGGGCTGTCTTCGACGGCGAAGTGACGGGCGTTGGCGGCATACCGGGCGACAATCTGTTTGTACTGGTGCGGCACGGCAATTACATCACTGTCTACCAGAATCTGGTGGATGTGGCCGTGAAACAGGGCGACAAGGTGAAGCATAAGGAAAGCATCGGAAAAGTTTTCACCGAAAAGGGAGCAAAAACGGCAGTATTACACTTCGAAATATGGGAAGGAACCAATAAGCTGGATCCTGAATTGTGGATGGTGAAAAACTGACTTCGGGTGTGTGCGTGTGCGTGCGTGTAAAACTTATTCGATCAATTGTTTGATGCGTTCTATTTGCTCCTGTTTCTTCACTTCGCGTAATTTGCGGCCTGTTTTGGTAAAATATTGGTGCGAGCCGATAAACTTCAATTGTTGTTGATTCCAGTCGTTGAGCGACAAGGATTTATTTTGCGCCTTCAGTTCGGCATACAGGGCGTTCGATACCGGGACAAAGTCGGTGCGCCCGAGATAATCAAGATCCGAGTCGCAAATGATGGCTTCGAGCAGGTCGCCGGGTTGGGGAGGCAGCTTGGTGGCCATGATGATGCGGCATATCCTGTCGATTTCTTCGGGAGTGTAATTGTATTTCGGAAGCGTTTCGCGGGCAATATCCACGCTGCGTTCTTCGTGGCCGGCATACGAAATGATATGCCCCGTATCGTGGAAAAGAGCCGCTGTTTTGAGCAGCAGCAACTGGCGATCGTTCAGTCCCTCGGCCCATCCGATCAATTCGCTTTCGGTCACCACATCCACCGTATGTTTTACATTGTGGTAGTACAGATATTTGGGAAGACCTTTTTCCAGCCTGTCCAGGACATGTTCCTGCAAATCGCTGAACTGTACGAGCATCAATTGCGTGCGGAATTCGTCGTTGGGCAGGTAGCCGTTTGTATCGGCGGAAAATTCCGACTTGATGCCTGTAACCGTGAAAAGGTCCAGTCTGTTACGGTATTTTACGGGCAATACACCGGCATAACAGCACCTGAACAGCTCTTTCACCAGTTCGTAGGTAGTGGCTGATATCACTACCGTATTTTCTTTGCCTACAGAACCGATACGGCTTGCCACATGCACCGTATCCCCTTTCAGGTCGCAGGTTGATCGTTTGTGCCCACTGACAAGCGCAGTAACCGTGCCGGTATGGATGCCGATATTCAAACCCCACACAGGATCGTCGCTGTTCTGCAGGTCGGTTTCTACAGTGTGTAACATCTCAAGGGCGGCTAACGTAACGGTAATCGGACTGGTGATATTTTTTTCGGGGATACCTCCTGCACAGATCAACCTGTCGCCGATGCTGTGCAGCTTCACCAATTGGTATTTTTCGACAACGGCGTTAAACCGGAGGAAAAAATCGTCGAGTCTGTCCATGTGCTCGGACGTATTGGTAGCGGTCACCACATCCGAAAGTCCCTGTACCTCCGCATACAGTATGGTTACCGCATCGAATCGGGTTTGCTGACAGGATGGTTTGCCGGCGTCGCCCTGTTCCGCTTTGGCTTTCTCTATTCGTTCTTTGTATTCGTCTACTTCTCCGGCTAACCGGTTATACGCCTCGGCAAGTGTACGTTGCTTTTCTTTCAGGTCTTTGTTTTCCGAAACTAATGAAGCAATACGTTTGAGCAATTGTTGTTTTGAACCGGATTCCATTTTCGGATGATTTATGTGGATATCTTATTTCCTTCTTATATCCTCGATCCGGATTCCGTTGATCCGTATCTCATCATCATTTTTGTAAATGACGGTAAGGAATAAAGCGCCGTTTTCGTAGTATTTTTTCCAGTTCCTGTCACGGCGGCCCATCACGTAGTACTGCTCTTCCTTGAGCGTTCCGTCGGGATAGTAAAACACGTGGCGGCCGTCGGGATAACCCTGCACGAAGTTGCCCGAATGATGGAGCTGTCCGTTATTGTAATACGTTTTCCACATACCGTTTTTTTCCCCCATGATATAGCTTCCTTCCTCACGGGCCTCGCCTACATTTTCGATCCACGGGCCTTCGCGTTTGCCTTCCACATACTCGCCTTTGACGATGATGGTAGCGCTGTCGGAATACTGAACGCACGGGCCGTTGAGCTCCCCTTCCGCATAAGTTTCTTCGCGAAGGATATTACCCGACGGAAAGCGCCACTTCCAGTTGCCTTCCATCAGGCCATTGCGGAAATTACCCACTTGCTCTTTTTTACCGTTTTGGGAAAAGAAGTCCCATTCGCCGTTTTGCCGGTCATTCGCGTATTGACCCTCGGATCGTAATTCGCCTGTCTCGAAATAATTTTTCCAGTCGCCTGTGCGTTTCGCGTTCTCATCCACAGGCCCTTCGGCGGTACGCACCCCTTTTCCGCTGTAACGGATGGCCTTTTCAGGTTGACCTTTCTGATTGTAAAAATAATGATACCCAATAGGGATCGAATCAAGGTAAACGCCTTTACGTTTAATGGTTACGCCATCATCGTAATAGGAGATCAATTCCATGGCCTCCACTTTCAGCTGGACGCCTTCCTCAATGATTCTCCCTTCCCGGTAGCTGCGCTCGTTGATGAGGTTTCCCTTCTCGGAATACATCTTGGTAGCGCCATCGAGCACGCCGTTTTTGTATGTCTCCTCATCTTTGAGCTTGCCGTCGGTATAAAATGTTTTCCATGTCCCGGTTTTTTCACCCCTGTCGTTCACACGATTGACAAATTCGCGCGAAATCATGTAATCGTTGTGATATTCATACAGGGTGATTACCGTGCCGTTTTCGTCGAATTCCTTGCCGGTACCCTGTTTTTTGCCGTTTTTATAACTGATGGTCTGCCGGAGTTTTCCACTCGGGTAATAGTAACAGGATGGGCCTTCGCGTTTGTCGTCGAGAAATAATTCTTTTGCTTTCAGATAGTGCCTGCTTATATTGTTCCGTTGGGTAGCTGTTTCGTATTGATAGTAATAGCCGCTTTTTTTACCCAAACGGTAATGGATGATTTCGAGTGTGTCGCCTGTTTCGGTATAGAACACCCATGTGCTGTCTAACAGCGTGTTGATCCTGCTTCCTTCCGATTTCATCAGGCCCGTCACGTAATATGTTTTCCAGTACCCGTCGGGCTGGCCGTTCCGCATCATCCCTTCGCTGGCAACCTTGCCGTTGGGATAATAGAACGTATTGTACCCGTCGGGATCAACCTTCGTATTGGTCTGCGAAAACGCATCCGGCAGAAAAAACAGACAAACCAGGAGGCAAAGGGCCATATTTCCGAAACAATATTTCATCAGGAATTACCTATCAAAAACAGACGGCTAAAATAATAAATTTGTTTGTAATATCTAAACCAAACCTAATTTACTTGAGATTTCGAGCATCCTGCGGATTGGTTTTTCGGCTTTCAGCCGTAACTCTTCGTCGAGGAGTACCTCGTTGCTTTCGTTGCGGAGACAGTCGTATATTTTTTGGAGCGTCACCAGTTTCATGTACCGGCAATCGTTGCAGGCACAGGTGGAATCCTTGGGCGGCGCCGGAATGAATCGCTTGTCCGGGCTTGACTTCTGCATTTGGTGAAGGATTCCCGATTCGGTAGCTACAATGTATTCGGCAGCCGTATCGGTTTTCGAGAACCGGAGCAATGCCGCCGTCGACCCGATATGGTCGGCCACGATCAGTATCGGTTTCGGACATTCGGGATGGGCCAGCAGTTTTGCCTCGGGATGCGTTTTTTTCAATTCGAGAATCTTTTCGAGCGAAAACTCTTCATGTACGTGGCAGGCGCCGTCCCAAACCAACATGTCGCGATGGGTCAGACTCTTGATGTAGTTGCCCAGGTTGCGGTCGGGGCCGAAAATAATTTTCTCGTCTTTGGGTAACGATTCCACGATCTGCACCGCATTGGACGAGGTACAGGCAATGTCGGAAAGCCCTTTGACTGCTGCCGTTGTGTTCACGTACGTGATAACGGTATATCCGGGATGTGCTTTTACAAATGCTTCGAACTGACTGGCAGGACACGAATCGGCCAGCGAGCATCCGGCCTCCGGATCGGGGAGAAGCGTTTTTTTGGCCGGATTAAGAATCTTTGCTGTTTCGGCCATAAAATTTACTCCGGCCAGCACGATGATGTCAGCCGGCGTTCCGTCTGCTTTTTGCGCCAGGGCAAGGCTGTCGCCAACAAAATCGGCAATATCCTGTATTTCGGGCTCCTGGTAATAGTGCGCCATGATAACCGCATTTCGGGCTACCTTCAAATCTTTTATCTCCCGGATAAGTTCAGACTGATCCATCATTTGAATGAATTAATAACCCTGCAAAATTATCATTTTATCCAAGATCTTGAAAAAAACTCATCCGGCTTGCTTTCCAGCAGCTCTTTCCTGCGCTGCTCCAGCCTGTTGATTTGCGTCAACTGTTTTACAATTCTCCGACCGTTAAATAAACAGTTGTTTGATTGACCAGCTGATAGGCGATTTCACCGAATGTAACCGGGCCGTTCATCTTTTCAATATAGGTTCCGCACAATTCGGGCCGCTGGAAATTGCGGATACAGCTCATGGAATAGATAATGTCTCCGCCGGACAACACCAGACCGGGCGCTTGCCGGTTGGCCTCGGAAAAATGATACTCAACCCCCTTGAAAAGGGGAGCGTAGGTATACACTTTGTTTCCTTCGGTTTTGAGGTAGCTGACGCACACCGGCGCGCCTGCATAGTTGGAAATCAAGGGGTAATCTGTTTCGATCCTGTTTTTGCGGATATATTCCGCAAAGTTTTGCCTGACGCCGTCAATAGTGGCGTTTTCCTGCACCCATCCATCGTCGTCGAACATAATGGAGGGGCCTGATTGCGCCTTGAACGAACTGAACATGTTGATTTCGGCATATTTATCGGCCGGGAGCGACACATGCATGGCAACGGCCCTGTTGTTGAGCAATACGGGATTTAATCCCGACACGCTATACGAGTTGCCGGTCAGCGTTTCCTTGATCAGCCAGCCGGCAACCCAGCCGCACACCGGCGTGCATGCAAATTTCGGATAATTCGGCGCATTAAGCGCATATTCGAATAATACCCTGCTCGAGTTGGGCACGATCAGCATGGTGAAACCATTGACAGGCGCGTCAAGGTAGATATTCCTGATGCCGGTTTCGTCGTACTCCCGGATGGTCGCGCCGGTAATAAAGCCGGACAGCCGGCTGACAAATACATGTTCCTGCGAAATGATCATTTCGCGGTTGCTGGTCATGAAATACGGCGTGGTACCGGCAATCCAGTTTCCCGGCGGCAATTTGGTCAACAGCGTTTCGTCTCCGGCCAGAAGAAGGAATTTTCCTTCGCCTATGAGCCGCGAAACTTCTTCGATAGAATACAGGCCTTGTATCATATATGATAACTGATTAATAATAGTATTTGTTGCAGGTCTTTTTGCGCATTCGGGATGTTGATGCTTCTACGAAGCAGATCGCGAAGCTCTTCGCAGCATTGCCTCAAAATGGCGTCACTGTTCTGATGCATGGTAATTTTGAGGTTCAGTCGGGTAAGGATAATTTTCATGGCCAGGAAATTCCATACAAAATCGTTGGGATGCCTGATCACATAAATCCACGTTTCTTCGGGTATCTTGCCCAAGTTCTCCAGGTGTGTGTTATTTTGGTTGGTCACTGTATCATCATGATTTCATGCGGTTAATGAAAGAATCTGTTTCAAATCGGCCCGCGAGTTGGGAATGTTGGTGCTTTTCTTCAACAGGTTCCGCAGTTCGTCGCAACACTCCGGCAGGACGGTTTGATCGCTGTCGTGCATCGCTATTTTCAGGTTCAACCTCGTAAGGATGATCTTCATGGCCAGGAAATTCCATGAAAAATCGTTGGAATGACGGATCACGCGTATCAATACATCATTCGGAATCATATCAATGGTTTCTGCTATCTGTGTCATATTGTTTCCGTGTTTAAAGGGGTATCATCCACGGTAACATACACGGTGGTCTGTCCTACCTGCTGATAGGCGATTTCACCGTATACTACCGGTCCGTTCATCTTTTTCAGGTATTGCGTGCAAATATCCGGCTGGATGAAGTTTCCGATGCAGGTCACCGAAAACACAATCCGGTCGCTCACCAGCGACGGCTCGACGATTTCTTCGTCAATCACGGCAATGCGGTAATCCACCGATTTGAACACCGGTGCGGACATCTGTACTTCATTTTCGCCGATACCGCAGCAAACCACGTTGATCATCGCACCCGAATAGTTGGCCACCAGCGGCATCTGCATGTCATAGCCAATCCCGCGCAGGTATTCGGCAAAATTGCGTTTCTCGCCGTTAATGATGGCTTCGTTCAGCGTCATGCTGCTGTAATCGAACCGGATACTGTCGCCTTTACCCTGTTTGTAAGGGTTGAAGATATGTATCTCGGCGTATTTGCTTTCGGGAAGCGATACATGCATGGCCACGGCCTTTTCCGAAGAGATACCCGGCACGGCGCCCGAAGCGGAATACGACTTTTCGGTCATGATGACTTCCAGCGGCTGGCCGGCCAGCCATCCGCAAACAGGATAAGCTGCAAAATTCCGGTAATCGGTGGCATTCGTTGCATATTCCACCGCCACCGGCGATGCAAAAGGCATGATCAGCACCGTGAAACCATTCTGCGGCCCATCATTGAAGATGTTCCGGATGTTGGTTTCGTCATATTCCCTGATTTCCGTTTTGGAAACGAAGGCGGGCAACTGGCTGACGAAAATCTTATCGTACGACGTCGCCCTGTTTTCGGGGTACAGGATGAAAAAAGGCGTGCTTCCCCCGATCCAGTTTCCGGCGGGCAACCGGGAGAGAAGCTTGGCGTCGCCTGCCAGCAATAAATTTTTCCCGGCGCGTATCAGATCCGATACTTCAGCCGGAGTAAATAAACCTTGGGTCATTGTATTTTTGAAAAATCTGTTATGAAACATAATTCAATGGAGCAAAAATACGAAATTTTGAAATACAACTACAAAAAATTTGCATCATTCGAAAATTACAGAAATAAATGTTACATTTTTTCATGACCTTGTCCGCGGCGTGGCGGCAAACGAGTCTTGCACATAACAAACTTATCGCGCAATACCGGACTGTCATAGCCAGCCGAAAAACAAAAGCAAAAAAGGCAGCGCAGGACGACAGCGCCGAATAGAACATTTCATCGACAAATTTTCAGCAACTCACCGGTGAATTGCCAGTGATCTACGTGTATCGGACACAATTCACCGGTGAATTGTTATATATACATATATATGTAATGGAATCATTTTTAATGAACCTGTTTTTACGAAAAAATACGGTTGCAATAAAATGAGATATTGATACTTGCGACGTTTTTTGCATAAAGTTCAAATGAAATCCGGTTGATGTAATCAATATACGTTACCTTTGGGATCCAATCATCTAAATGAAGATCAAATTAATTAATTGCCTTATATCTCTACTTTTCTCCATTTCCCTGTTCTCCCAGAATATAAAATCCGTTTCGATCAACGGTTATATTCAAGACTCAGAGACCGGCGAAACGCTCATCGGTTGCCATATCATGGATTCGGCAACCAACAGGGGGGCAACGTCCAACGCTTTCGGCTTCTTCAGCATGGCGCAAAATGCGGGAGATGCCGTTCTTACCGTTCATTATCTGGGCTATCACCCACAAACAGTCCGAATGAATCTCACGAAAGATACGGCTCTGAACATCCTCCTCCAACCAAAGCCGTTCGACATCGGCGAAGTGGTCATACAGGGCTCCAAAACCCCGGACGCAAAATTATCGCAACCGCAAATGAGTGTGATAAATCTGAACAGCAGGGAAATAAGGAGCATGCCTGCCTTGCTGGGCGAATCGGATGTGATGCGCGCCGTACAGGTCATGCCGGGGATACAGGCCGCCAACGAGCGCAGTTCCGGCATCAGCGTACGCGGCGGGAGTATCGACCAGAACCTGTTCTTACTGGATGATGCGCCGGTGTTCCAGATTTCGCACATGATGGGGTTCTATTCGGTATTCAACAACGATGCCGTTAAAGACATCAGGATCTATAAAGGAGATATACCTGCCAATTATGGCGGCCGGGTATCGTCGGTGGTCGATATCCGGTTAAAGGACGGGAACATGCAGAAGTTTTCGATGTCGGGAGGTATCGGCCCGGCAGCAGCAAATCTGACTGTCGAGGGTCCGGTTGTTAAAGAGCGCGTTTCCCTGATCGCATCGGGAAAATATGCGTATATCGGATGGCTGTATCAACTGTTGGAACCCATCAAGATGACGTTTTACGATATGAATTTCAAGCTGAACGCTGTCGTCAACCGCAAAAACCGTATCTATCTGTCTTCATACAACGGCGGGGACAACGACGGTATTCAAAGGTCAAAATATAAAAACAATACCCTGTCGCTGCGGTGGAACCATGTATATCATCCGCGATTATTCAGCAACATTTCCTTCATATACAGCAACTACAGGTTAAAGTCGGAATCCGCCGGAAGCAGTGATTACCGTTCCCTATCCTGGACTTCAGGTATCCGCCAAGCTACGTTGAAAGCAGAGTTTAACCATTTCATCAATAACAAAAACACGCTTGATTTCGGTGCATCGGCTACGTATGCGCATTTTGTTCCGGGAAAATTGGAGGGAAGCCGGGAGGCAAAAGACCATGCGACCCAGTCCGTACCGTTCAGCAACAGGATCGTCGAAGAGCAGGGAGTCCTGGACTACGCGCTGTATGTATCGAACCTGCAAAAACCGACCGACCGTTTTTCACTCAGGTACGGCGTCAGGGCAAGCCTGTACCAAAACCTCGGCGGACATTGGGTGTACAGGCTGGGCGACGATTACCTGCTGGCCGATTCGTTTTATGTGGAGAAGAACAGGACGTATGCCGGCTATTTCAACATCGAACCGCGTGTCAGCCTGAATTTCCGCGCGTCCAAAAATTCAGCCGTCAAGGCAGGCTACAGTTTCACCGTGCAGCAGACCCAGTTACTGATGAAGACCAATGGCGGCGGCCCGCTGGATATATGGTTTCCGTCGGGTGCGAACATCCGTCCGCAAACATCCTCGCAGTACAGTCTGGGATGGGTGCAATACCTGTTCGGAAACTCACTGGAAGCAAGTGTGGAAGGGTATTACAAGGACATGAACCATATTATTGACTATAAGGACGGAGCAACCCTGGTGAACAAAGGAACTGCTTATAATCCCGCAACAGGCAGTTATCATTTTGAGGAACAGCTTCGCACGGGAAAAGGTTCTGCCTATGGCATTGAACTGACGGTCAAAGGCTATTTCGGCGCAGCCGACGGTTTTGTCAATTACACTTACGCCCGCAGCAAACGGAAAATACCCGGCATCAACGATGGAACGGTTTACCTTTCGCCTTTCGATAAACCGCATACATTCGACCTGTTTTTGAATTACAGCGCCGGTAAAAGGGTATCATTTTCGGCAAACCTGCGCCTGCAAAGCGGACAGGTAACCACCATGCCCGTATATGTGATGGAAATGTACGGAAAGGCAATGACGGGTTACAGCAACCGCAACGAATACCGCCTGCCGTACTATCAGCGACTCGATTTGAGCCTGACGCTGAAAAACAGGGAAAAACCCGGCAAGCGACGGCGCAGCGAATGGAATTTTTCCGTAATCAATGTGTTGAACCATGCCAATCTGTACTACATCAAATTTACCCCGTCGGAAGAAAACCCGGGCACCATCCATGCCACAGGCGTATATATGCTGGGTATTTTACCGTCGGTATCCTGGAACTTCAAATTTTAATCCTCATGACATTTCCCATTCCCTGTAAAACCGTATATGTATGGATCACTGTTGCCATTCCGTTTTTTACGCAATGCGAACGGAACCTGGATCTGGACATCCGGATCGGCGACCGGCGCCTGCTGGTGGAAGGCGAATTTACCAACGATACGGCCTTTCACCGTATCAAACTGCACCGTTCGGGAAGCATTACTACAGGCCGACCGCAGGAAGCGGTTTCAGGAGCCTGCATATATGTTACCGACGGGGTGGACACCTTCCGATATGTGGAAACCGATACAAAAGGATGGTATCAAACGCCGGAAAAATGCTGCGGCAAAGGCGGACATACCTATCATCTGTCGATTACGGATATGGATGTCGACGGAGACGGAGAAAAAGACGCCTATCAGGCAACCGGCATCATGCCTGTTCCGGTAGCGCTCGATTCATTGAATTTAAAATTCGGCGTCAACGGCGACGGCGTGCTGGGCGACAGGGCCTACTTTACAGTTCATTACAATGGCCCTGATTATATTTACACGGAATCTTTACTCAACCACCGGTTTGTACGTCCTATCCCGCAAAGATTGGGAAGTGGTGAAATTATCCGGTTTGCCAACAGCTCCAAAGTCGACAAAGTTGCGAATCCCGGCTCCGTTATTCCGGGAACAGCGGATTATTACAGAGGATATTCGGATGTCAAAAACGGCGATACCATCACGTTCCATTGCGAAAACTTTACCCGTATGCAGTATACCTTCTTGCAGGCGCTTGACCATCAAGTAAGCAGCGGAAGCCTGTTTCAGGATAACCTTTACGATCCGTTAAAAATCCCATCCAATCTTCCCAGCAACATCGAACCTTCGGGTAAAAGCGCCGGATACTTCCTGATTTATTCGATATCCGGCATCAGCAAGATATATGTAGAGTGATGCGTTTCCGAAGGAGCGTAATACGCTTTTTTGCATTTTATCTTCGAAATGGTTTCCGGTGCATTTTTACAACTTACAACTTCGCCGATGTCACCGTCAGTTCTGACAGTTACAACACGATATCGAAGTTTTTTATCGCGTTCAAATGCAAATTTCAGCCAGTTTTCGTTGTCAATATAGATGTATATTGTTCCGGCGTCGTATATTTTTTCTACTTTACTCTCTACACGGGCAGTAAAAGTAAAGGGCTTGCTGTTATCTATCTCTGTCAAAAGGACAGGAGCGGTAGCTTCGGCACGCATACCGTCCGGCGAGATAAAATAATTGGAACCTCCTGTACCGTCGACAACTAAAAGGCTGTCGTTGACTGCAAAATGTTTCTCCGCGCCTTTGATGGCTTTAGGAAACTCAATACCGGAGATTCTCAAAGAAATGTCTTTCATCTCTGCGCTGTTCTTAACTGTGTTACAACTTATCAGTAAAAGTGCAGCCGCCATGCTGTAAGAAAATAAAGATACTGCCTTGCTTATAAAATAAACAGGATGGTCGCCTTTTACAGGCCTTTTTTGTGCTGAATTATTTTTCATCTTTGTGATATTTATGTAATAACATTGTTGTATTCGTAAATTCTTGATTCATTTGGCGATCGTGGTTACTTTTTCCGCGGTTCAAGTGTGCGACAAATTCGTATGTTCCGGTTGCGACGCCTCCGCAGCCGGGGCATTTCGACACCGGCAACTTGAAATCCGCCGGCACAGTCGCCGCATACGGGTGATAGGCGATAAACTCCACGTCGCCGCTCACGGGGTAGTAGATGGCCTCGCCCGGCTGCGGCATGAACGATACGGCGCCGCTTCCGGAGGCGTCGGCTTCATACTGCCTGTTGCCGGCTTCTTCAACGATGTTTCCGGGAGCAAGCGTGCCGGGATCGGCCTTGATCATGTAGATGCCGACGGGGTCGCCGGCATCCCAGCCGGTTTCGGTAACGCGGGTGCAGATCTCCGCAGTGTTGGCGGAAAATTTCACCTCCACGCGATCATTGCCGGTTACGGGTTCATCGCTCCTGCTGCACGAAGTCAGGACTGTTGCGGCCAGTATCGCCGCCAATAAAAAATTTACGGTTCTCATGGATATGATATTGAATGGGTTTTATTTTTTTTATTCTTTATTTTTTTTTATTCTTATTGACCCTGACAGGTCTGTCGACCCTATCAGGTCATTGACGTAAGCTTACATATCCCGACCTGACAGGGTCGACAGACCTGTCAGGGTCAAAAGGGACAACAGGGTCTGGAACGTCTAAAGACCATTTAGTCCTCCGTCTAAAGACCATTTAGTCTCCCGTCTAAAGACC
>JAISCQ010000244.1 GCA_031265445.1 Bacteroidales bacterium | reverse complement strand
TCCCCCCGGTAATACAGCCGGTTCAGACCCGGATATACAATCCCCAGCGAATCCTGCGAGCCGCTCACGTATTTTGTGCCGGGCGGATTTTCAAAGCAAAACAGGGTCTTTGCCAGTTTTTCCCTGTCGCCTTCCGGAATATCCGTGTGCCAGAGTTCGATGGCTTTTTTGCGCGAACTGGTTGACATGCCGCTGCGGTCGTTGAATTCGTAATCCGGTTCGATGCTGATGGTCAGGACGGCGCCCGGATGATGCCGGCTGACAAACGGCTGGTCCAGCCATCCGCCGGCCAGGTCAATCCGGTAAGGAATCCGGCATTCTTCGCGCAGGGCCGTCGTGGAACGTACCGGCAAGGCACCGTGCGGAATGCGTTTGCTCACAATGTATTCAATGCCCAGTTCCCGGCAAAGCCGCTCCTTTATCGGGCTGTGGCTGTCGCTGTTCACGAAAAAAATATCCGGCCGGAGCGCCTTGATTTCTTCCAGAAAGTCAATCACTCCGCCGCCCCTGTTAATCCAGGCGTCTTTTACCACCCTGAGCGCCTTCACCATGTAAAGCCGTTCCGCATCCGTATTAACCGGCTTACGGGCTTTCAGTTCGCAGACGGTTTTATCGGAACCGATACCCACGTACAGTTCGCCGTGGCCTGCGGCTTCCTCAAAAAAAGCGACATGGCCGCTGTGCAGCATGTCGTAACATCCACTGACAAAAACTTTTTTCATTTGCTTCCTGTAAATTTCTCATCTTATTATTTACTTTGTCTTCCGGCACTGACGGTTTCGCAGGTTTTGCCTTTTTCCGCCGCAAAGGTAAACAAAAAAGTCAATCTCAGGCAAAAAAAGAATTCACCCATTCAAAATGTCGCATCGAACAAATTTAACAGCCTCTTCACAGCGTTGTGAACAGCCTCTTCACAACGTTATGAAGAGGCTGTTAATAACGCTGTGAATAGCCTCTTAATAACGCTGTGAATAGCCTGTTAAATTTGTTCGATGCAGCAACTTGAACTGTACCCGTGTGAAAATGAGACAATTCATTCTCTCACGGTCGCACTGTTGTAATGTAGCGGGTATAGACGTATCGGACAATGGCGGGTGAAAGCATTTCGCCCCTGCTAACTGCTGATGGGTGCAATTCATATTAGCAAGCCTTGAAAGGCACCGTTCAGAGCATTGGGTGATTTTCTGGCCTTATACACGCCAAAGATGGATTCCATCATTTATATTATTCCAGTATCGCTGCGAATCCGCCGTTCCGTGCCAGTTTCACGTGCATTTTATCGCCATGTTTGACGGTGCCCCTGCGAATATTGTAATCCATCGCCTGCCAGTCGGCATTGGGACCGTCTTCGAAAGCGGTCATGTTGAACGTTTTGCCTTCGGGAAGAAAATCCAGCGAAAGATCAAACTCACGGAGTTTTTCGGCATTGTTCGTGATTCCGCCAATCCACCATTTTTCGCCGTGACGACGTGCTACAACGGCATATTGACCCGCTTCGGCAGCCAGCGCACGTGTTTCGTCCCAGGTTACCGGCGTCGAAAAGATAAAGTCGCGGCAGTCGGAATTCTGGTCAAACTGGCGCGGACTGTCGGCAATCATCTGCAAACCGCTTTCAAGAATGACAAAATAAGCGATGTGATGAACACGGGTGCCTTTCGTCACAAGATTAGGACCCAAACGGTTGTAGTGTTCCGGCTGCACGTTCAGCATCGAACCGGGCGTGAACGAAAGCGGTCCGAGCGTATTTCCCATAAACGGTACATAAAGCGTGTTGTCAGGAAAGCAGTCTCCTCTAAATTCCATGCCGTGAATAGCCTCATACGACAATATATTCGGATATCGATATTCCATTCCCGAAGGTTTGTACGAGCCGTGAAATTCTACTAACATATGATGTTTAGCCGATTCCCGGGCAATCTTTTCGTAAGCATTGACGATGTCCACATGGCTTCTGTCGAAAAAATCAATTTTGAATCCCGCGATGCCCATTTTGGAGAAATGTTCAAACAGATTGAAACTGTCATTTTCGAAATCTTCGTGTATGCCGCTGAATGTCATCCAAAGTATCAGGCGGACGTTTTTTTCTTTTCCGTAACGCACCAGTTCGGGCAAATCGACTTTCGCAACGCTCTCCATGGGATGCGCTCTGTTTTTCGACCAGCCTTCGTCGAGAAGGATATAGGGTATATTGTGTCGCGAGGCATAGTCGATGTAATGTTTGTAGGCAGCGGTATTTACTCCGGCGACATGGTTTACTTCCGGTCCGTAATCCGACCGGCGATTCAGCCAGTCCCACATCACTTGACCGGGTTTAATCCACGAAACATCGAAATCAACCTCATGCGACACTAAACGTGCAACCATTGTGTTTTCAATAAGTTGACCGTCATTTTCCGCAATGACAAACATACGCCACGGGAAAGTCCGGTTTCCGTCCGTTTTCGTAATATAATCAGCCGTTTTCGTTACGCTGATGTGTTTGCCGTCTTTGTTATATTCCGTTTCGAGCGGAGCCGGCGGAAAAGCGGCTTTCACACCGTTCCCGGCGCCCTTGCCTTTGAGAAACATGTTCGGATAATCAATCAAGTCAGCTTCGGAAAAAAGAATTTTGACGCCTTTGCGGGTATCTATCAAAACAGGCAATACCGAATGGTCGTCTTCGTATTTCCACTGTTTTGATTCCACATGAGCAAAGAGGACTTCGTAGGCATACGGCAACCCGCCGGGAAATTGCGTATGCACGAGATAATCGCCGGCAAACGACAGGTCGAAATCTTCGTCAAGGACTTCGATTTTACCTTTCTCCGCCGTAATAAAACGGTAGGCAACGCCGTCGTCAAACGCGCGAAATTCTACCGAATAGCCGCCCTTGAAATTCAACAGTAACTGATTGTACCTGTTTTTTACCGTCGAAAACTTAAACGGCACAACCGGCTTAAACTCCGTATCGACCGATGTGCGTTTTTGTCCCGTCAGTTTCGGGTTTTTGCCGAGCGTTTTGTTGCGGAGTTGCAACTGCATACTGCTGTTCGACAGCAGGACTTCGTCCCTGACTGAAATCGAACAGCCAATCCTGTCACCCAAAGTAACAGACAGTTTGATTGCGCCGTCGGGCGACGTCAATTCTATAGGTTTTTGCGCCTGCATCGCAATGCAAAGGTACAGTGTGATGGATAATAAAATACTTTTTCTCATTTCTTTAATTTGATGTTTGATTTATACTGACGCCCCAGGTTTTGTCCGGTTCGGCTCCCAGCCATAGTTCAAGCGTCCCGCCGGATGCGAAATCTTTGTGCGGGAACCGGAACGAATTGTGCGGCTTTCCGTTCAGGGCGGCCTTTTGGATATAGCAGTTCGTCGCCGAATTGCTGTAAGTCCTGATTTTGAACGTCCCGCCCGTATAATAGTCG
>JAISCQ010000192.1 GCA_031265445.1 Bacteroidales bacterium | reverse complement strand
CTCTCTCTCTCTCTCTCTCTCTCTCTCTCTCTCTCTCTCTCTCTCTCTCTCTCTGCAAAAGCCATGCCATTCGGTGATTTACCGAACGTTACACCGGACATTGCCTGTAAGAAATTTTCGAAAGATTTCGACATAATAAAGGATGCTTTTGACACTAAAATTCGACGGCAAATATAAATGGTTTTTGGAACAAAAACAAAAAAAATAAAAAAAATAAAAAACTTTGAGCAAACCGAAGCAAATTAACTGAGAGTTATCAATCAAAACAGGACAGATCGGGAAGGACAGAAAGGTAAAACATCTTTTATTATGACGGGGCAGGCATACAAAATAGAAAATAATTAACTTTGCAGGCTCATTTTCTTTCATCGAAAGAACGTAAATCAATAGATCACAACCATCAATAGAAAATCAATAAATCATGAAGAGTATCCTGTTTGCATCCGCCTTTGTTTTACTGTGGTATGGATGCAGTAGTGTTCCCGTAACCGGTCGCAGGCAATTGTCGATTGTGCCGGCATCCGAAATGAACTCCCTGGCGATAACCTCGTATAAGGAAACGCTTAGTGCAAGTAAACTGTCGACCAGCGCCGAACAGACAGCCATGATCAAACGTGTAGGAGCGCGTATCAGCAAAGCGGTGGAACAGTACATGGCGGAAAAGAACATGTCGTCGGCTATCAGCGGGTTTCAGTGGGAGTTTAACCTGATTGACGATCCCAACACAGTGAACGCCTGGTGTATGCCTGGCGGAAAAGTGGCGTTCTATACGGGCATACTGCCTGTCTGCAGGAATGATGCCGGTGTAGCCGTGGTCATGGGGCATGAGATAGCCCATGCTGTGGCAAACCATAGCGGCGAACGGATGAGCCAGGAATTGGTGGTACAGATGGGCAGCACGGCTCTTTCGACCTCCTTGTCGCAAAAGCCCGAACAAACGCAACAATTGGCTCTTTCTGTTTACGGCGTGGGTTCACAGGTACTGGGAATCCTGCCGTACAGCCGCCTGCACGAGTCGGAAGCCGACAAGATGGGACTGGTCTTCATGGCTATGGCCGGGTACGATCCCAACGAAGCGCCGGAGTTCTGGGAAAGGATGAAAGCGGCTTCGGGAAGCAGCAAAACACCACAGTTTCTTTCCACTCACCCGTCGGACAGCAAACGCATCAACGACCTGCAAGCCGCCATGACCGAAGCAATGAAATATTACAAGCCGCAGTAGGCGGAATTGACAAACGCTGTATCGTCACAGATGTCCGGTAGTGACGAGGCTGTCTCAAAAGCACGCAGATGACGCAGATTAGACGGATTTTCGCAGATAAATAAAACATATTTTAATATTCCAATAATAAATAATCAACAGATTACAATCTGTGTTTATCTGTTAAATCTGTGTTATCTGTGTGCCAGACACTTGTGAGACAGCCTTGATCAAGCCGATATTATATCGTTGACACGACATATATTACATCAATAAATTTACTTTTTTTCATCCGATGAATCATATTTTAAGCCATTCATTAATTTCGAAACCTTATATTTGCAGAAATTAACCGTCAAAAACAACCTGAAGCATGAAAATCAAATCATTCGCCTTTTTATTGTTATTTTTGTGTATAACAGCCTACTCCCAGCAGCGGAGAGTTGCGTGTGTGGGTGCCAGTATTACCGAAGGGGCTTTTATCGAAAACCCCGAGGAAAATTCTTATCCCGGGCAATTGCAGGCCTTACTGGGGAGCCGTTACAAAGTATTTAACTACGGAATTGGGGGTACTACCATGTTGCGCAATGGAAATGCTCCATATTGGAAAACCGAGGCTTACCGGTCGGCGCTGAAAAGCGAGCCGGATATTGTGTTCATCGATCTGGGCGGGAATGATGCCAAGGCGGTCAACAGGCCTTATTACAAAGAATTAGTGAAGGATACCCGCGATATGGTGCAATCTTTCAGGCAACTGCCATCACATCCAAGGGTGATACTGATGTTGCCGTTTGTGTCCTTCGTGGCGGATACCAGTCAAATTTGGGACCGCAGGATCGTACGCGACATCATTCCGCGCATCAGGCAGGCTGCTTACGAAGAAGGCGTGGAGACGCTCGATATGCATTCGTTACTGGTCGATCGTCCCGATTTATTCCCGGACAGGATACATCCCGACAGGGAAGGCGCCGGGATCATCGCCGGACGCTTGCGCGAACAGATCACGCAGCAGTTTGATACGGAATATGATCTATTCAAAGAACTCGCACAACCCTTCACTGTTTCGTCTTTTTTGGGGTATGCCTGCGCGAATTTCAAATTAGACGGACGCGAATGTAAAATAGTGAAACCCAAACGCACCGCCAACGATCGTCCGTGGATATGGCGCGCCCGTTTCTGGGGACACGAGCCGCAGACGGATATAGCCCTGCTCGAACGCGGTTTTCACCTGGTATATTGCGACCAGGCCGAGTTGATGGGTAACCCGCAAGCGGTGGCTGCATGGGACAGGTTTCACTCGATGCTCTACAGCGCCGGTCTTAACCGTAAAGCCGTACTCGAAGGGATGAGCCGCGGCGGCGTGTATGTATTCAATTGGGCGGCAGCCAATCCCGACAAGGTAGCGGGCGTATATGTCGATAACCCGTTACTTGATTGCAGGGCCATGTTTGTTGGTCCCGACGGAAAGGCAAAACCCGACAACGAGGTAAGCGTCGGGATCATGAAATCATACGGCGTCACGCGCGAGCAGATGGTTTCCTTCAAGGAAAGCCCTATAGACAAAGTCGACAGGATTGTTGCCGGGCATTATCCCATCCTGATTCTTTGTGCGGAACTGGATCAGGCGGCGGTCAATTCGCAGAATGCTTTTCCTTTCGAGAAAAAGATCAAGGATTCGGGAGGCGAGATCACCGTTATTGAAAAGAAAGGTTTCGGGCATCATCCGCACAGCTTTCCGAACCCGGCACGAATTGTCGACTTTGTGCTGGATGCTGTGGCGAAAACGTCTGTGGCCAGTTCGCGTACGAAAAATATCCGCGCCGGGTGGACGGATCGGGCGCAATTCTCGGGTAAGGCGGCGAAACCTGACGGGCGTAACATCCTCTGGTACCAACAGTCGGCTAAGGTTTGGGAAGAAGCGCTACCCTTGGGTAACGGGCGCCTGGGCGCGATGATATTCGGCGGAGCGGCCGACGAACGCATACAACTCAACGAAAGCTCGTTGTGGGACGGCTACATGCTTGACCCCAATCATCCGGAAGCGCTGAAAGCTTTGCCGGAAGTACAGCGGCTGCTGTTTGAAAACAAAAACAACGAAGCCGTCCGGTTAGCCGAAAAGACCATGATGGGTATCCCCAGCGGTGTGAGACCTTACCAGTCGCTGGGCGAACTGTGGTTGGACACGCCTCACGACCGGGTAAGGGATTATGTCCGCAGCCTTGATCTTTCTACAGCCGTTGCGACAACAAAATACACCTGCGGAGAGAAGGAATACATCCGCGAAAGTTTCATATCGGCAGTGGATGGCGTGATGGTGATGCGTTTTACGTCGACAAACGGAGGCAAGATCAGTGCGTCCATGACCCTGTGCCGTCAGCAGGACGCCGAGTGTACCGAACATCCGTCGGAATCCGGGATGCTGCTTCTGAAAGGACGGCTTCCCGTGAAGGATAAAGCCGGAAATGCCCGTGGAATCAGTTTTGCAGCTCAGGTGAAAGCTGTTGCCGACGGTGGCGGGATCGTGATCGATGGAAATGTGATGACGGTAAAGGATGCCGGTTCGCTGATTTTGTATCTTGCCGGGGCAACCGACTACCCGGGACTGGATCATCTGGAACAAACCGTATTTACGGACGATCCGTCCAAAACATGCCTTGAAACAATCCGCAAGGCCGGCGTCAAACCGTACAGTGATCTGAAAGCGGCACATATCGCCGAACATCAAAAATATTTTAACCGCATGGCGCTCGATCTTGGCCCGGTATCGCCGCTGCCTACCGACGAACAGCTGGCGCAAGCCAAAGCGTCGGGGCAACCGAATGCCAACCTGGTAGAAACGTACTTCCAATACGGACGGTATTTGCTCATGGCCAGTTCGCGGCCCGGAACCATGCCGGCTAACCTGCAGGGACTGTGGGCATGGCAGATGAATCCACCGTGGAATGCCGACTACCATACCAATATCAACTTCCAGATGAATTACTGGCCGGCGGAAATTACCAACCTTTCGGAAATGCATCAGCCTCTGTTCGATCTTTGCGACGCACTGGCGCCTTTTGGGCGACGCACCGCCAAAGTATTGTACGGCGCCAATGGCTGGGTAGTGCACCACCTCACCGATGCCTGGGGTTTTACGGCTCCTGCCGACGGCCCGCAAGGTATATGGCCGATGGGCGCCGCATGGCTGGCACAACATCCATGGGAACATTATTGCCATACGCTGGATAAGGATTTTCTCTCCAGGCGGGGTTATCCGCTGATGAAAGGCGCTGCGGAGTTTATCCTCGATTTCATGGTTGTAGCGCCCGAAGGCACTGCCTGCCCCGGCAAGTTAGTAACCAATCCGTCCTATTCGCCCGAAAACGCTTTTATCCTGCCTAATGGCGAACATTCGGTATTTACTTACGGCGCTACCATGGATTTGGAGATCATCCACGACCTGCTCGCCAATTGTATCGAAGCAAGTAAAATACTCTCCATCGACAGGGATTTCCGCAATCGTTGCGACAAGGCATTGAAACAGCTTGCTCCGATACGTATCAGCAGGGAAACCGGCCGTATCATGGAGTGGGCGGAAGATTACAGGGAGGTGGAACCGCACCACCGGCACACCTCGCATTTGTTCGCCCTGCATCCCGGCAACCGGATTTCGGTAACAGCCACGCCCGAGCTGGCCGAGGCTGCCCGAAAAACGCTTATAGCCCGCGGCGACGACGGAACCGGCTGGAGCCTTGCCTGGAAGATCAACATGTGGAACCGCCTGCACGACGGCGACCATGCATACAAGCTGCTTTCGGTGTTGCTTGGCTCGAAAACACTGCCCAACCTGTTCGATACACATCCTCCTTTCCAGATCGACGGCAACTTCGGCGCCACGGCGGCTATTGCCGAGATGCTGTTACAAAGCCAGGTGCGTACCTCTGACGGAGGTTTCGAATTGCAACTGCTACCCTCGCTGCCGTCGGCCCTGCCGACAGGTTCGGTGAAAGGACTCCGCGCCCGTGGCGGTTTCGAAGTCGGGATGGACTGGAAAGACGGGATATTAACCGAGATACGAATATCTGCGGACAAAGGAGGAAAGTTGCATTTACGTTATCAGGACAAGACCATAACGGTTAAAACCAAAGCCGGCGAAAAGATAACGGTAGATGGAAATTTGAAGGTAAAATAGGAAGCCGGCCAAGCCCGAAGGGGCTTGATTTTCATAACCGCGGGTCGATGACCCGCGGATCAGCTGTCTCTCCTGCGATGCTGCCTGAAAGGCAGGACGCCAAGTGAAGATAACAGTCCTGCCTTTCAGGCAGTCGCTCCGGATATACATTCTTTCCGCGGGTTGATGACCCACGGTTATGAAAATCCGGCTTTTCAAGCCGCAGAATCGAATCTCTCAAAAAGTACCGCGTAACATCACTTATAAATTAGCAAAATCCAGTATAAAGACTATCTGCCAAATCTAAACGACTTTTATAACCATCCATCTAAAAAAAATGCTTTTTTTTGAATGTTTTTTTGAATTTTAATCAAATTTTAATCGTTTTATTAATCTAAGAAACCTTTCTTTGTCATCACAAAAGGAAATATTTTTTGTTTTTGTGCAAACATAATGGGTCGCCAATTTTTGATTTAAATTAAAACATTAAAAGCATCGTTATCATGTCGAAATCTTTGGAAAATTTGTTGTCGATAATGTTCGGTAAATCGCCGAATGGCACGCCTTTTGCAGAGAGAGAGAGAGAGAGAGAGAGAGAGAGAGAGAGAGAGAGAGAGATTAGCCTCGCGCGCGCGTAATTTACATTTTTTTAATGAGAGCGTCTTAACAGGGTACCAACCTGTTTGCGCAGGAGCATATTTATATTGTATCAAAAGCCGCATATTTTCGGGATTATCCGGGATATGCGGCTTT
>JAISCQ010000159.1 GCA_031265445.1 Bacteroidales bacterium | reverse complement strand
TTCAATGTCCATTTCTCCATCCATCACAGGACTGGCATAATACTTTTTGTCGCCGCCTCCCGCTACTCCGGGTTGTCCTTTGGCGATCGCTCTAATTTTAATCGGCATAAAAGAAAAATGAAAAAAAAATAAATAAATAATGAATAAATTTTATTGACCCTGACAGGTCTAAAGACCCTGTCAGGTCGGTTACATAAGCTTACGAACCAACCTGTCGGGTTACGTTGTGGAGACGCGATGCATCGCGTCTTTGCCGACAGGGTTGGAATCGTAAAGGAAGCTCCTCCGCTGTCAGGGTCAAAGACCATTGACAGGGCAGGTTAAAAAACGCGGGACTTTCGGGTAAAGCCCTCTCGGCCTGCGTTGTGACCGGTCAAACCCAATGAATCAAATGTCGTCTCCGTAGAAAGAGACTTCGCCCAGGTTGATACAGTTGGTCTGATCCCAGTTCGGATATTTAATTACCAGACGGATGTAACGAAATTTCTGATCCGTATCGGGAAAGGAGAAGTCAAGACCCTCCGTCCATGCTGCATTGTCGGCGTCGTTACGACTATTGTGATTCATACCCGAAGGTTTCGCATATTCGAAATCTCCAAGTCTAACCCAGTCCTGTTGCCAGTTGTAGATACCCGCCTCAGGCGCCGCTTCGATAAACAGGTGGCCGTCATTGACATGGGGATGAGTATCGTCTACACCAGCTGCATTTTTCCTGATCTGGGCGTCAACAGGTTTATGCGTCACATAAGTGGTACGGTAGTACACTTCATACGCGGCCTGATCCTCGAAATCCGCAATTACTTTCGGCTCGTCGGTAGCCCAAATTTCAAAGTACCGGGGATTGTGACCCGTGAACGAGCCGTTATCGGTTCTTGGCCAGAGATGCAACCTGCTGAGGATAGCCGGCACACCCAGATCGATCGTGAACTTGTGCGGGAATTTGAACAAGGCAGCCTCCCATTGAGTGCTTTGGTCATTGGTATGTAAAATGCCGCGAAATCCATCTATTGCGTCATTTCTCGTATTGTTGTCCCACAACTGGCGTATGTCGCGATTATCCCCTATTCCCCATGATCTTGACCATGCGTTGGCGTCATTTCCCGGTTGGGGCGTTGTATTATCGCCGGGTTTGAAAGCGTCTGCATATCTGCCTTTATCAATGAGCCGTTCAAATTTCGGCATGGTAAACGCCCTTCGTCTGGAATAGATATTCTCCAGGCCGTTTTCGGGGAAATGGACGGCATATATTTCCACCTCATCACCGGTTTCCAACCTTTCGAGCAAGGTTTTTTCATCGGCATTCGGAACTTCCACCGATATGGTCTCGTCGCCGTCTTTGTATTCCACAACAGAATACAGCAGTGTAGCGGAATTTGCACCCTCCCAGGTAATCTGCATCTCGCCGGATTCAAGTTTGGCAATCCCCTTAACGCCGCGGTTGCGCAGGTTTTCGACATAGACGTCGCCCAGCACGGCTCCAGCTATTTGAACAGGTTTGGACGTGTAGCCGGATTCGGATTTATCCTTCATCACAAATTCGAAAATATATTCACCCTCTTCCATGTCGTCAAGGGTGGCTTCCATCCACATAGCTCCTCCGGTGGTACGGTTTACCGGAATGGTAATTTTCGACGCGCGCCCGTTCCAGTAAATCACTGCTTCGGCAATACGGGGATCGGCATTGATCATCCATGTGAATTTGATCCTATGGTTGCCGGAATATACGGATACGGAGTCGGCCGCTCCGATGTATATCGCCTCTCCCCGGTTCAGGTACTCTTCATGTTTTGTGTTCACATTATCGCAGGCAAACATGATAACCATACACAGTGGAATGCTGACCGCCAACAGTTTGACCGCTCCGGAGAGCGTCCATTCTTTTCCTTTCATTTTCTTAGGTATTAAATGTATTAAATAATTGATTCTTCATTAAAAACGATACACTATCTGTCATCTCCGAATACGGACAGCTCGCCCATATGTATGGCCGGTGTACGCGCCCACGTTTCATGGACTTCAAACCGGATATACCGCATTTTGGGAACATCCTGCCTGAATTCGAATTCAAAACCGGCATTATGCGCGGCAATGTCTTCCGGTGTATTGGTTCCCGGAGGGCTGCCCGACGGTTTGACAATCTCGCACTGAGCCAGCAGGGTCCAGTCTTCTTTCCAATCGCTTTCTTCGTAATACGGGTTGGTAATGTCGTGGATCAAAACATCGGTTCCCCACACATCAAATATCCGCAGGTTATGCTGTGCATAATAATATATATCTTCCGTACGGTTATAGATGACTACGCGGGTTAATTGGGCCGTAACGCCCAAGTCTATGGAAAAGTGCTGGGGAATGGAGTAACCGCCGGCGGCATCGGTATGCCACGAGTTCCACTTACCTTCGTTTACCCCGTCCCATATCAAATTTATAGGACGACCGTCGTTTACCGAAAAATTATCGCCCAGCAGGTGCGCATCCGCGAACTTGCTTTTATCAAGCATGACTTCATAAAGCGGTTCCAGTTCGATCCTGAACGTATCCGATACGTTTTCGTATTTATCCGTAATAGACAGGGCGAAAAGGCGTTTATCGGTGTTGAATCCGCGCAGGCTTTTCAGTCCGGCAGGTAGAGAGGAGAACACCATATCCTTGAGCTCCAGTTCTCCGTAATCGTTGGAAGCAAGGAAGGATATGCCGGCCATTACCTTTGCCGGATTTTCCCAGCTTACTTTCACGCCGCCAAAAGCCGGCTCTACCTCGAATGAACGGTAAATAGCGGTCATGGGCGGATCCAGAGGGGTAAACTTTTCGATATGCGGAACCGAAACATTTCCACTGTGGTCTACGACCGAAATTTTAAGTTCTATTTCTTCGGGTTCGCCGATACCGTCCACTTCCATGTAATTTTTATAGATGGATGAGCGGACGGTTCTTTGTTTTCCGTTGTATTCGAACTCACACTTTACATACGAGATATCCTCTTCGTCAGGCGGCAGGGCATAAGTGATGTAAGCGCCGCCATTGGTGGGCACAACGTGTACATCTATTACTTGCGGAGGCGGAGTGTTGTCGGTAGGCGTCTGCCCTATCGGCTGTTCCGAACAGGACATCAGGCATACGCAGCACAGCCCCGCCGCCAGCATCCATAAACTGTTTTTTTGTATACTGTTTTTACGATTTTTCTTTTTCATGAGAATAAAATTATTTTTACGATTCATTCATTTAAAATATTTAAAATCTATTTACCATCCCGGATTCTGAACCAGATTGGCATTCACCATAAGGGTACTGAGGCGCAGCGGCCACAGGTAATCTTTGTACGTAAACTGGCGGTTACTGAAATAGACCCTTGTCTGGTAGTAATCCTCGAGTTTTGCTCCCTGGAAATCCCAACCGCGGACAGGTTCGTTAAAATATCGTTCGGCATCGCGCCATCTGCGCAGGTCGAAACTGCGTTGCCCCTCGCATGATAATTCGATCAGGCGTTCGCGCTTGATAATCTCCCGCATACCTTCCTTATAGGTCGGTTTATCAGGGACCAAAGAGAATTCCCATGACCTGAGGACTCCGTCCAGCCCGGCGCGGGTTCTCACGATGTCTACCCACCGGTATACTTCGTCGTCCGGTGTATCCAGAGATTCGTTCAAGGCTTCGGCATACAATAAATATAAGTCGGGAAGCCGGATAATCGGAATGGAAAAGCGGTATGGGGTAGGCCCTGTTGTGGTGGTCGGGATCCTGAAACTCACCGCCTTTTTGATGAAATACCCGGTTGACGGATGGCAGTCCTGAAAAACCAGTCCATGTACCTCGCCGCTTCTTTGTTTGATCACCAGGGCTTCTTCGTCCGAATTAGCCAATAACTCGTAAATGCCGCGGTCGAAACCGAGATGTGCATAGAAGCGCGGTTCACGGTAATAATTCAACTTGGCGGTTGTTTCCCCTGCCCCGATATAGAATTTATGCCAGGTTCCGGTATCAACCCGCGTTTCATACCGCGTTTCATAATCCCAGTAAGGGTCTTCGTCAATCGGTATCCCGTTGCGGGTGTAATACATTTCCGCTATTTTCAGGGTGGCGCTTAATTCGGCGGTACCGGGATAATTGGTATACATTTTTGGGGTGCACCAGTTCTGAAACTCATTGTTACTGTTGGTGCAAGCCCATATTACTTCCCTGTTGTAGGTAAAGCGTTCGGTGACGCACCCCCGTAGCGTATATTTCAGCGCTGTGGTATCCGACATCACTTCGAAGCCCCGTTGAAATTCGAATAACTGGTGTCCTGCCAGATGTGCCGTATCAATTGCATTTCTGGTAGCTACAGCCGCCCGCTGCCAACGGGCGCGAATCACCTCCGGGTCGTCATTGTTGGCGATCAGTTGCACGCCTCTTTTGTCCTTAAAATCCCTGTAATAAACATAACTTCCGTTAAACAGGGGGCTTGCCGCCCAAACCAGCGCCTTGGCTTTTACGGCCAGCGCCGTAGCTTTGGTTGCCCTTCCCGTTTCGGTAGTCATTTCCTCAATGATGACAGGAAGATCCTTCGTCGCTTCATCCAGGAGCGTTACAATGTATTCGATCACATCGTCCACCGGTTCGCGGTATATACGAACCTCCTCGGGGCTGGCGCTTACCCCTATGTTCGTATCCATAATCGGTATCGGCCCGTAAAGCTGTAACAGGAAAAAATGGAAATAAGCCTTCAAAAACTTTACTTCGGCTTTCCACCTGGTCCTTTCCCATTCCGGCAGATCGGGCACCTGATCGACGTTTTCCAGGAAAATATTGCAGTCGCGGATGCCGATCCACATTCTTTTCCCGTCATTGGCGCCGTCCCAGTAATTATGATACGGGTCGTTGCTGTTTTGCTGCCCCTGGGCGATGCGTCCGCCGCTCCGGTTACCCATGCCGTTATCCACATCAAACCATATTTCGTCGCCTCCGATGTGTCCGGGATAATTGAACGGATGGGCATAATTGGGCAGGTAATTATAACAGCCGTAAAAAAACTTCTCCAAATTGGTGCGGTTCGAGAAAGCATTTTCAAGGGTAGCCGCCCCGTCGGGAACCACATTCAGGTAGTCCGAACAGTTTGTCAGCAGGAGTATGCCGACAAATAACCCCATAATTCTAAACTTTTTCATATTGATCATGATTAAAATTCAATGTTAATACCAAAATTAAACACACGCTGCAACGGGTAAGCCAACCCATTGTCGCCCATTTCGGGGTCCCACATTTTGAACGGCGCCCAGACGGCCAGGTTGTTGCCCGATATGTATAAGCGCACATTCTGCATCTTGATCTTGCGGACGAAGTTGAGCGGGATGGTATAGCCTATTTCGGCTGTTTTTAAGCGGAGGAACGAACCGTCGCGCATAAACCAGGTACTGGTTACCTGATTGTTGGGCATCGCGTTTTCGGATAAGCGCGGCCATAAAGCATAAAGGTCGCGGTTGTCCTCTGTCCAGTGGCTATCTCCGTAATATTGCAGCATGGCGCGGTTCCCTATAAAGGGAGCTGTCGATCCGGCATTGATCCAGAAGGACGAACGTGCCGATCCCTGGAAAAAGAAGGAGATATCGAAATTCTTATATCCTGCCGATATGCCGAAGCCGTAAATTATTTCCGGGGTAGTCGGGAATCCGACAGGCACCTGGTCGTTTTCGTCAATGCTCATGTCTCCGTTGATGTCTTTGTATTTGATATCCCCGGCGCCGTACTCCCCGAATGTTTGCAGGGGAGAGTTGAGCACTTCCTCATCATCGATAAACAAACGCTCGGCAATATACCCGAAATTCTGCGACAACTTCTGTCCCACATGAAACCTCCACGGTACTTTCGTGTAATCGGGCTCTTCGAATACATCGTATTTACTGGCTGCATAAGTAAAGTTACCCCTTGCAACGATCCACAGGTCGGTGGTGAATGCCTTGTTATAATCTACCGACATTTCGAATCCGCTGCCTTTTGCCTTGCCGATATTGGCGCGCGGAGTTACCTGAAGCCCCATGGTAGTGGGAATGGAAACACGCTCCTGTAAAATATTACTTCTGCGTTCCCTGAAATAATCGAACTGTATTTCGAGACTGTTCCACAGGTTCAATTCCAGTCCGTAATTGCTTTTACGGCTGATTTCCCAGGTAATATCCGGGTCGGCATAGCGTTGAATGGAGATACCGTTGCTGTGGAATCCGAAATCGTCTCCGAGATCGTATCCCCTGCCTCCGTCGTTCATGTTCAACTGCGACATGTAGTAAAACCGGTCTTCGTCCCGGCCGATGGCATCGTTTCCCACCAAACCGTAAGTGGCTTTCAGTTTCAGCTTGGAAATAATACCGCCGACAGGTTCCATGAATTTTTCATTGGAAATAATCCAGCCTGCGCCGGCAGAAGGGAAAAATCCCCAGCGCTGGCTGGAGTGAAACCGTTCGGAGCCGTTGTACCCGAAGTTGGTTTCCAGGAAATAGCGGCTGTCATAACTGTAGGTGAGCCGACCGGCCAAACCGAGATTACGGTGGGGTAGCGACAATTGAAAATTATCGGTATTTCCGTCGAGAAGTTCCCGTATGGTATACACTAACAGGCCGGAAACCGTATGTTTTTCGGCAAAGACATTATTGTATGAAACAGCGCCTTCGAAATACATGGTGCTTTCCAGACTCTTGGTAGATGGAACAAAATCCAGATAATCCGTACCGTCGGTATTAATGGGGTTTAAGATATAACTGTTCGGGTCGGAAGTCACCGCCAATGTATAAAAGAAAGGAACAATCTGCCGCCGGACAGGCAATAACGAATAACGGTTGATATTAAACAAAGCCCTTGCCGACAAGCCTTTCAGAAAAAAGTCGAGATCTTGCCTGGCTTCAAACTGGGCGTACATGTTCGACCGATCCTCGCTTCGATAACCTTTCACCATGTCGGCATAAGGATTCAGGTAGCCGCCCGAAGAATAATTGCCGAAAAGAATGTGCTTTGTATGGACATTCGCCGCATCGGGTTCATAATAAGGAAGGAAATAAACCCAAAATGTCCATTAGCCGGATTTCAGAAATTGCACTTGGATACGATCACATACTTTGGCTATCCAATTTCTACGATTCATATGTAAAGCCATTTTGACAGTTATTGTGTCAGCGTTTTTTTCAATAATGGAAGGTATGGCAAGGGCGAAGCGTTATCCATGTCGTCTTCAAAAAGGCTGCAAAGATGGAAGTGTATATTATCTTTGAGCCTTTGAATCGTAATAAAATAAAAAATTGTAGAAATGACGGAAAATACGCAGGCGGCAAAGAAAAACACGCAGGCGGCAAAGAAAATCACAGAGATGGTAAAAAAAATACGCAGGTGGTGGAAACAAACCCTCGGAAAATGAAAGCAAACAGGTAGGAGATGAAAGCAAACATGCAGGAGATGAAAACAAATACGCAGGAGATGAAGTTGAAATATCGAAAGATGAAAGCAAACATACCGGAGATGAAAACAAACACGTAAGAGATGGAAATGAAACACGCAAGAGATGAAAACAAACACGTAAGAGATGGGAACAAATGTGTAGGAGATGAAAACAAACACGCAGGAAATGAAAACAAACACGTAAGAGATGGAAATGAAACACGTAAGAGATGAGAACAAACACGCAGGAGATGAAAGTAAATACGTAGGCGTTGAAAGTAAACACGTAAGCGTTGAAAGTAAAAAATCGTATGTTTTTTCCGGAAATGTACACGGAAACAAACAAACAATAT
>JAISCQ010000119.1 GCA_031265445.1 Bacteroidales bacterium | reverse complement strand
TTACCTTTGCGCGGTCATTAAAGAAATAATTTTACGATTATGGCACGTTATCTTGATCCGAAAAATGATTTACCCTTCAAGCGTATCTTCGGCGAACATCCCGATCTGCTGAAGAGTTTTCTCAATGCGCTGATGCCCCTGGAAGAGGATCAGCAGATAGAAAGTCTGGAGTATCTTCCTGCCGAACAGGTACCGGAGAATCCCGGGAGTAAAAACTCCATTGTGGACGTCCGCTGCAGGGACAATCGCGGACGTCAGTTCATTGTGGAGATGCAAATGCACTGGAACAACGCCTTTACCAACAGGATGGTGTTCAATGCCTCAAAAGCATACGTTTGTCAGTTGCAACAGGGAGAAAAGTATGATCTTCTGCAGCCGGTATACGCTCTGGCCATACTCAACGAGGCATTCGACGGAAAGACGCCGGAATTCTACCACCACTACCGCATCGTGAACGACAAAAACACGGATGAGGTGATTGAGGGGCTGGAGTTTGTGATGGTGGAGCTTCCCAAGTTCAGGGCGGAGAACTGGGCCGACCGGCGGATGGCGGTACTGTGGCTTCGCTTCCTGAAAGAAGTGGAGGAAGATATGCGCGTTGTACCCGACGAACTGAAGGAGAACGAATATATCCGCCAGGCGCTGGACATGTGCGAGGAAGGCGCCTTCACCGAAGCCGAACTGGCAGCTTACGACAGATACTGGGACGCCATACGCGTCGAAAACACGCTTATATCCGTAAGCCGGAAGGAAGGCAAAGCGGAAGGTATCGCAGAAGGCGAAGCTATAGGCGAAGCAAAAGGCAGAGCAATAGGCAGAGAAGAGCGTGAAAAACTTGCGGAGGAGCTCGAAAAGGAACGTAAAGAGCGGGAAAAAGAACGGGCTGCTCTTCTTGCCGAAATTGCGCGATTAAAGCAAAATGGAGCATAAGTGGTCGGGTGGATAATGATGTGGACACACCAATGAAATTCGGCTGATGCAATCAATATGTGTTTCTAATGAACCTGTTTTGATAAAGATAGATCATTCAATATCAGTATCGCCATGCTGATCAAGCTTTACCCCCAGAATCCCAACCCGAAGCAGATCGAATCCATTGTAAAAGTCCTGCAGGAAGGCGGCGTGATCATATACCCGACCGATACGGTGTACGGCATCGGTTGCGATATCCACAACCGGAAAGCGGTGGAACGGATTGCACGCATCAAGGGCATCAAGCCCGAAAAGGCCGATTTCTCATTCATCTGCCGCGACCTGAGCCATCTAAGCGAATATGCCCGACAGGTGCCGACTCCCGTATTCAAACTGATGAAGCGCAACCTGCCCGGACCGTTCACTTTCATCCTCAATGCCAGCAACAAGGCGCCCAAGATGCTGGAAAGCAAAAAGAAAACAGTAGGCATCCGTATCCCGGACAATGCCATACCGGCGGCCATCGTCGAACAGCTCGGCAACCCGTTGCTGTCCACTTCGGTGCATTTTGACGACGAGATGATCGAACATGCTACCGATCCCGAACTGATCCACGAAAAATACGAAGGCAGGATCGATCTGCTGGTAGACGGCGGTTATGGCGGCGCCGAATTTTCAACGATTGTGGACTGCACCGGCGCCGAACCGGAAATCATCCGGCAGGGACTGGGAATACTGGAGTATTGATGATACCAAAATGATACGCTTTGAACACAAACCTGCAGCATGCCATTGCCCATCTTCCCGATAGCCCGGGCGTATACCAGTTCCTGAACGACGAGGGAAAGATTATTTACATAGGCAAGGCCAAAAGCCTGAAAAAGCGCGTCTCGTCGTATTTCGCCAAGACGCACGATAACCGCAAGATCATACTGATGGTAAGCAAAATTGCAGATTTGCAAACCATCATGGTGGATACCGAAAGCGACGCCCTGCTGCTCGAAAACAACCTGATCAAGAAACACCAGCCGCGTTACAATATCCTGCTCAAGGACGACAAGTCGTTCCCCTGGATGGTGATCCGTAACGAATGTTTCCCCCGCGTATACCTCATGCGCAATCCCGTACGCGACGGCTCGCAATACTATGGCCCGTACACGTCGAAAGTGAAGGTGCGTACGCTCTTCAGCCTGCTCAAACAGTTTTACCCATTGCGAACCTGTACGTTCAAGCTCACCAGGGAAAATATCGAAACCCGCAGATTCAAGGTATGCCTCGAGTACCATATCGGCAACTGCAAAGGGCCGTGCGAAGGGCGGCAAACCGAAGAAGACTACAATGAGTCGGTCGCGCAGATCCGCGACATCCTCAAGGGAAATATCGCCGCAGTGATACAGCGCCTGAGAGTACTGATGAATGAATATGCCAAAGCTTACCGTTTCGAGGATGCGGAAGCGATGAAAAATAAAATCGCCATGCTCGAAGACATCCGCAGCAAATCGTCCATCGTCACCCCTTCCATCAACAATGTGGATGTATTTTCATACGAGGAAGACATACATTGCGCGTATATCAACTATTTCAGGGTGGTCAACGGCGCCATCATCCAGTCGTATGTCACTGAGCTGGTCAAGAAACTGGATGAACAGCGCGCCGAAGTCCTGGGGTATGCCATCACCAATATACGCGAACGCTTCATGAGCGAGTCGCGCGAAATCATTGTACCGTTCAAGCCCGATGTATCGATGCCCGGCATCACCTACACGATTCCAAAAATCGGCGACAAGAAGAAACTGCTGGAACTGTCGCAAAACAACGCCCAATTCTTCCAGCAGGAAAAGAAAAAGCAGATTGAAAAAACCGATCCCGACCGGCACGCGCACCGCATCATGGAAACGCTGAAGCACGATCTGCACCTGAACGAACTGCCCGTGCATATCGAATGTTTCGACAACTCCAACATACAGGGGAGTCATCCCGTAGCGGCCTGCGTGGTGTTCAGAAACGCCCATCCCTGCAAGAAGGATTACCGGCATTTCAACATCAAAACGGTGGAAGGGCCCAACGATTTCGCGTCGATGGAAGAAGTGGTATTCCGCCGCTACCGCCGCATGCTCGACGAAAACGAACCGCTGCCGCAGCTGATCATCGTCGACGGCGGCAAAGGACAGCTGAGTTCGGCCATACAAAGCCTGGGACTTCTCGGCCTGAACGGGAAAATCGCCATCATAGGCATTGCCAAGCGGCTCGAAGAAATCTATTTTCCCGGCGATTCAACTCCGCTTTATTTAGACAAACGCTCGGAAAGCCTCAGACTGATTCAGCACATGCGCGATGAGGCGCACCGTTTCGGCATCACATTCCACCGCAAAAAACGGTCGCGCGCCATGATCGCTACCGAACTGCAAAACATTGAAGGCGTCGGACAGAAAACCATCGAAAGGCTGCTGCAGGAGTTCAAATCGGTAGCGCGCCTGCAAACGGCGCCGATAAGGGAATTGGAAAGGGTGGTGGGAAAACGGAAAGCAGCTACCGTGGCAACATATTTCGACAAGCTGGAAAAAAAAGCCCCCGACATAAACGAAACGCAAGGCAGCCCGGATACTTCCGCAAAGACGAATGAAAACGCCCTGTGATCAACTCAAACAGGATGCGCTTCGCCTGCATGCGTTGGCGCTGGTTATTTAACACACAGGCACAACGCCGGCGGCACGAAATAATTCCGCTGCCTTTTAATAGAAATTTTCAGCATCAAGTTGCGTAAAAGCCGTTAATTCCTTATTGTTGCGGTATTCGGCAGACATAAGCGCAGCAGAATTTTCCAATGCGCCGGTTTCCGTGCGCATGGAATGAATGATACGCTCCACGATCAGCATACGGTCATAAAGTAGAGACGTGGCATGCCACGTCTCTACCATGCGCCTCTTCTCTACCATTATTCGTGCAGTAAATATCCGGTATATGTACCCCGTACTTTGCCTGTTGTCGGACTGCCATAATCTCCGTGGTAAGTATCCATATCTACCTCTATGGTATAAATATCGCCGTTAATCGAAACGGTTACGGTTCCGCCTTTCCCATAATAGTTTATTCCTCCAAGCACGCCTTTTTGACAATAGAAACTGTATTCCGGCATGGATTGAGCAATATGAGAATCATAAAAGTGATAAGTTCCTGCCGGAAGACGCGAAACGTCGGCGCCCTGTCCGGGAAAATGAATCTCAAGATATAAAGCGCTACTCAACTCTACGTCCTCTTTATAAAAACGTATTGATCCTCCGTCGTATTTCGCTCCGTCCACTACCAGCGGCTGGTCGGCGGCCATCGTATTGGTAAATGTCCCTGTTCCGCCGTACTGTCCGGAGCCTTTCAGCGGAAAGTCCGCCTGATCGAAACCTGCCGGAAAAGCGGGATTGACGCTGCCGTAAGAAAAATTCATCGTAATATCATCATCTACCACGCCATCATCTGCATCCAGCACATGCAAGGTTTTTACTTTCTTGTCGTCCGTCAGTTCAAACGTTGCTTCGTTCAGATAGCCACCGTCATGGGAAACGCCCGTATACACATTGCCCGCGACTGTCCATGTGTAATATTCAGGCTCGAAACCGCCTTCCCTGAACATGTCATTCACATTGCCGTAATCGCTCCAGAAATCGGACGGCAATTCTTCGCGGTATTTTGTTCCGTTTTCATAAACGTATTTCGTCAAGTTATCAATGTATTCAAATTCAATGAAAACGGTGTTGTTTATTTCTGTGTACAGCGATTTCTTTTGTGCCTGACTGGTTTCCAAAAACATAGGATAGTCAAAGGCGGCATTGGTTGCCGATATGGCAATTTCCGGCGACGTTTTTGTATTCGCCCAAGCCGATCGCAACAAGTCCATAATTTGTTGCTGAGACAGGGCGGGCGAACCATCCTCCTTCGTTGCCTTTTGCATAACGGTAATGGTGATTTCCGAATCGCCACAGGTAATCGTGATGACGGCGGTGCGGTCAGCCCCTGTTAAATTCGGTTCAAGGCTGATGGTAACCGTATAGCTGCCCGCCCTGTCGCCGCTGCTCGGGCTGATAGAAATCCAGCTCGCGTCCTGCACTGATTTTAACGAAAGCGACTTGACAGGCGCGGTTGTTTCGGTAATCGAAGAGGTCCACGCGCCAGCGGTGGTGAACGTTACGCCGCCGTTACCCTGCGTTTCGTCGGCAAAGACGTTTTGGGTCAATGCCGAACTGCTGTCCACTTTAATCGCGGAATTTTCGGTTGGGTTGTCTTTTTCGCAACCCGTAAACATCGCTGTTGCCATCAGCAACAAGCTTAAACAAAATAGATTTGCTTTTTTCATTTTTTAAAGAATTTAATATGTGAAAAATTTATTTGAAATAAAAAATCGGACAAAACAAAAAAGCCGCAACAAGACAAAAGTCCTGTTACGGCATAATAATATCTGAAGACAATGCTATAACCTGCTGGAAATAAGTGGTTTACCCCCCCCCCTCCCCCTCCCGCAGGGTTTGTAAAATCAAGGAAATCAAACAGATAAACGCTACCGGAAGTGCGGCAGTTGCGAAAGGCAATCTATATTCAAATCGTAGCGTCATATCATATATATTATTGCGTTATCGTTCAAAAAATGAACGTGCAAATATAAGGGATTTTTTAAAATTAACAAAAAAATGAAAAAATAAGCAGGAGTAAATTGATGTAATTCTTTTTTCGTGCAACTGCCGGCGAAAAACACTTGTCCGATACCTCCGGCAACTGTAAACAGTCGCAACTGCTGCTCGAATTTTCCGCCTTGCATTTTCCCGATAAAGTCAAAGAAATCAAGGAACAGTACAACGAAGCATAAATGAATATTTGTTGACAATTGTCCTAATGGACATTTTGGGATGATTGGTATCAAAAATTAAACAAAATGTTTACATTTCAGACAGCATCCATGAGCGGACGATGCAAACAGCAGTATCTGCTTGAAGTTCATCCAATTTTTTTCGACTCGTTTCCAAAACAATTACACACGATTCCAGTTCTTTTGGCATCTCTAATGATTTATTGTAAATTTCTGTAAAATCGTAATTTAAAGCTTTCGATATCAAACGCAATAAATCAATGTTGATGCTTTTGCGACGAAAGATAGAATAAACATTCGGTCTGCTGCAATGGATTGCTTTAGCAAAATCGTTTACCCTTATTCTCCGTTCCCTTACTTTTTCCCGGATTATTGATCCGATATGAAAATTATTGTTCATAAGTAATAGTAATATAGTTTGATGTAATTTTTTTATATTGCAAAGGTAATATATGTTCGATTGTAAATTTTAGTAATTTTAATACTATAAATTGTCTATTTTAACAAAGAAGCGATGAAAATAATCAAAAAAATAGTCTATTTTTACAAGTTATTGAAATAATTCATGACTCCGGTCCGGAGGAAAGAAAGGCAATGTGCCGGCAGACTAATGAATTTTACTGCATTAGTCTGCCGGCACATTGTTGTTATGTACAATCGGAGTAAATATTCAAATTCCCACCGATTAAAAAAGAGTATCGCGTTTTCTTAATTCCGAATGCATCTCACCGAAAGGCTCAGGTTTTCAATAATCGTTTGCCTTGTAATTATATCGGATATTGCAGTATAGTAGTTATGGTCGCTGCCGTCTGCACTCCACCAATAACCATAATAATTCCATTTGTCCCAACCGGAAACCGAGCTATACAGGCCTGCACGGTTGTCGGTATTGAACCAGTAGCCTTTTTCGTCCGCAGTAGCCGAAGCGCTGCTTAAATAACTTCCCAAAGCCTCCCACTGTTTATCGGTCGGAAGGGTATAACCCGGAGGACAGGCAGTATATTGATTGCCGGATTTCCTCGCTGCATTCTCCCATTCGTAATAGTACCCTCTTTCGCCCTTTGTTTTTGCATTATAAGTGGTTTGGGAATATGTACCTTCTTTCGAGTTCTGAATCATCCAGCAGCCCACATCATTGGGGTAGCAATATGTATCATATGTACCCTCATTACCGGTAACCGAACCAAGACCGGAGCTTTGAA
>JAISCQ010000079.1 GCA_031265445.1 Bacteroidales bacterium | reverse complement strand
AAACTAAGCCCTAAGGCTACTGCGAAGATTGCAATACCTGCAATCATTGAAAACTTATTGTTCATTTTGATATAATTTTTAATAAAATACTATTACTGAATAAAATACTAACATTAATTCAATTACATTTCAATCATTTTTTGCATCGGCCAGGCAGGCCTGCATTGAAAATATCCTTAAATGACTGCCGTTTAGGGTAGGTCGTAGCAACGATGTGCCCATCAACATGATTTGTTATCTTTGCCGTTCTATTTCTTTTTTAAAAGGAAGGGCGGGCGGCGTTGGGAGCGCGCTCGGCTAAAAGTTCACTCCGGCGCCGCCCTTTTCCTTTTTTGGTTAATCACTCGTCCGGCCTTGTGTTGCCGGAATCGCAACAGGTTTTCATGCACAAATGTACGCATATTTTAATCATATCCTATTGATCAATAATATATCTAATATATTTATCCCCTGAATTTGATACCCTTATAAAAACACCGGGAGTTTTATACAAAAACACTGGGAGTTTTGGGTAAAAACACTGGGAGTTTTGCATCAAAACACTGGGAGTTTTATATAAAAACACCGGGAGTTTTGGGTAAAAACACCCAGTGTTTTTTTAAAGATGGTAAAGACGCGGTTTTCCGCGCCTCTACTGTCGGTTTGACCCTGACAGGTCTATCGACCCTGTCAGGTCGCTGCAACGTACCGACCTGTCAGGCTGCGAAGCTGCCGACAGGTTAGCGGGCTTTTACCGTTCCCGCACCAATGTCCCCCATAAACTGATCTCCGCAAGTAAGATACGCGGATTGGCAGTAGGATTGAAGTTTTCGATGCTTCGGAACCTGATGTACCGTACCGTGGCTGTGGGATCGACCCCTTCGCCGGGCACAAATGCAAAATCCAGACCTGCACTGGAAAGCGCTTCGTCTTCCGGGCTAGCTCTTTCAAAGGGAACTTCATCCGCGTTACCCGACGGCTGCACACATTCGAACTTTCCCAACAGTTTCCAACTGCCGGGAGCACTCGGATCTAAGGGTGCGTCGTCCGGCTCTACCAGGGATCCGTATATTTCAAATATTCTCGGATGGCCTCTGTTCCAGCGGTCGTCACTATCCGGACGCGGCCACATTTTCATCCGGCTCAGCTTTGCCTGTACCCCTAAATCCCATGTAAATGTACAGGGAAGGTTCACAGGATCCGCAGAGTGAATAAAATCGCCGGTATTCCCGTTCCATAAATGCTCTAAGGAGTAACTGGTATTGGTATGCATCCCCATATCGCCGTTCAGCATGTTTGCTGCCCAGGTACTTTTGGGGATGAGTACTACCGGATCAATCGTTGTTTCGACCGTTGGCGCATAGAACACGTCTATGGCCATTGAATCCGGCAGATAGGCAGTGCGGTACGACAGCGGCTCGCTGTAATCAAAGTCCGGAAGGACCGTTTCCGTTTCCGACGGGGCAATCGTTCTGGTTTGGCTCTCGCCGTCCGTATCCGTCCAGTTCAGGACGACGCCTGCTTCGGTTTTATCGGCCGCGCTCCAGCTCAGCACGAGGTCCAAGCCGTCATACAGCGGGCTCTTCAGCACGCGGTTGGTCAGCCTGTCCCTGTATTCATTGCCGTACACCGCGCCCATCACTTCTACCGGAATGGAAACATTCCCTTCGCCGTCGTAGGTACGGATTATGAACGAGTAGGTATTTTCGGCAATCGGCTCAATCATCCGGCTGACAATATCCGCATCCGCAGCGACGGCGAACTCTACCGAGTCGGTGTAATTATTCCAGTAAATCCTGGCTCTCTCCACCCTGGGATCCGTACCCCTGTTCCACGATATTTCTATTCGCCCGTCGCCGGGTTTTGCCACCGGGTTCAAAGCCTGCCCGGGATAGATCAACCCGTTGGGCACCACATACTCTTCGTAAATGTCCGTCTGGCTTTTACATGAAGAGAATCCTGCAACGATCCCTATAAAGATGATATATACTATATTTTTCATCTCAATTATTTTTAATGATTTAACTTTACTTGATTAATTCTCCCCAAAAACTCAATTCCAGAATATGTACCGTCGAGAATGCCGAATTCTTGTATGTCGATATGGTTCTGAACCTGATATACTGTACGGGAGTATAAGGGTTTGGGGCAAAATCGCTGACTACAAAGTCGAAGTCAATGCCTGCCTCGGCAAAATCGACGTCTTCCTGAGTAATTTGCGTTCCGTTTCCCGAAGGTTTCAGGCTCTCAAACCGTCCGAGCGGTATCCAGGTGCCGTCGTCTATATCTCCGCCGGCGCCGGGCAGTACGGAACCCCATATTTCAAATATCCTCGGATGCCCCCTCCTCCACCGGTCGTCGGTATTTTTGCGGGGCCATAATTTTAAACGGCTCAATTTGACGGTTTGTCCCAAGTCCCATGTAAGATTGCTCGGAATCTGAAAATTTTCATTCCCGTGAAAGCCGTCGTTCACATAATTCTCATCCCATATTCTTCCTAGAAAGTAATTGGTACTGACCGGCGGATGATCGCCGGGCAGGGTGTATTCTTTCCATGTATTTTTGGGAATAAATTCCTCGAACCACGGCGTCACTGCGGCTATGATGGTATCGGAATAATTCTCCCACCTGTCGCGGAAGAATACGGAAAATTCCAGTTCTTCGGGCGCCAACCCGTCAGCGCCGCGATAAGTGAACGTCCCCTTCGGCAAATCGGTGTAAAAAGTAATCACCTCGCTCAGATAACCTAACTTTGCGGTATCGGCCATCACTACGATCGCCAGGTTTGCCTTTTCCGGGTTTTCGATGTCGATGGCTACGCCTCCGAAGGTTGCCCTCATGCTTTTGGTTGCCAGGTGTACGGGCGCCGTTTGCGGGTTGATCCATACGCAGGTAGAATCCGATGTCTTCTCATTCTTCCCCACGCTGTACAGAGCTACGGCATGACGCTGCGTGTCGCCGAATCCTTCCAGAACTAAGGAGTCTTTGAAGTACGACGATTTGGTTTCGCGCATCACTCCAGGGTGAATTTCGTATTCAGCCCGCACGTACAGCAGGTTTTTGTCTACCGGCAATGTGTATTTCAACACCGCCCCTCCCGGCGTGTTACGGACTTTTACATTCCTTACCGTGCCGGGCGCAGGCGCGCTGTCGTCTATAAAATCGATGCGCCCCTCTTCCTTGCAGCCGGTCCATACGACCGACACCAGGAAAATGATGATCATGAATATTTTACTTTTCATCTGTTTAAATTTAAAATTATTTAAAACTTTCAATTTTCAATTTTCAACCGAATTGAACTACCATCCGATATTTTGCACCAAATTCGGATTCACGTCTATGTCGCTGCTTCTGATGGGCCAGAAATAATCGCGGATGCCGAACTTCTGTTCCAGCAAAAGCTGCGGCTGGTACATCATCCGGTTCACTTCATCCTCTGTGCCGTCAATGGTAGACACCAGCATGTTCCATCCCATCAGGGGCGACTTGAGTACATCGGAAGCGGTTTTCCACCGGCGTATATCCCAAAAACGCTGTCCTTCGAACGACAGTTCGATCATTCGCTCCTGCTGTATGATCTGCCGCATCCCGTCCTGGTTGTCGTATTTCGGCCTGTTGGTATACGTATCCCACGATACCTTCACTTCCTGCAAGCCGGCGCGGGTGCGAACCCTGTCGATATAGCGGAACATTTCGGCGCTGTTAGGCCCGTTGGGGCCTTCGGCTTCGTTGATCGCCTCGGCATACAGCAGGTACAAGTCGCTCAACCGCATGACGGGCCAGGCATAGCTCGGCGAGGAAATGCTGTTGATTCCATTCAGCTGGGCTTCATAAGGAATGATTTTTTTTGGGATATAACCCGTCCAGTTTCCCTGTCCTTCGGTACCGTCCGTTTCGCCCACTTTGAATGCAAGATACCTTAACGAAGACGGGTCTTTGTCGTTGTACCGTCCTGCTCCGAACCAGACAGCGCCGTCGAATCCCAGCCATGCATAGAAACGGGGTTCGCGGTCGAAATGCAAATCCACGGTGGTACGTCCCTGCCGGATATAAAGTTTGTCTGCCGCCTGTGCGGTTCTCAAATTGTAGATATCGCCTATATTCCTTGTTTTATCCTCCTCGAGAGGCACTCCGTTCGCGGTATAGAACATGGTTGCTATTTTGATGGGCGCCCCGAAAAACTTACACATGTCGCCACTGTCAAACCATTCGGAGTTCAACTTTGGTATGTTTACTGCAATCATCCCGCTACGGCCGGGGGTTGCAATCATTTGCGTGTTCGCCCAGATGAGTTCGCTGTTCCATTTCAGGTTAAAGGCATTCCGGAGGGTGACGTCCCTGACGATGGTATCGGTGTACCGGGTGGACGCATTCTGGAACTCATACAGCATGATCCCCGCATCATGGCACAAAGCAATGGCCTCCCTGCAGGCTGTCACCGCCGAGTCCCATTTGGCGGCTTTGGCGGCCGCATCGAGACCGGTTGTGAACAGTTTGGTACCGTCCCTGTTTGCTAAAGTGGCCTGGTCGTTGTTGTTGTTGAACAACGGGCTTGCCGCCGTTACCAGCACTTTTGCCTTCAGCGCAAGCGCGATGGGCTTGGTGATGCGTCCCAAATCGCTGGCCGGGTCGAACACAACCGAGGGAAGCATGTCGCCGTCGCAGGCTTCATCCAGCAATTCCACGATATAGCGGAAACATTCGTCCACCGGCTCGCGCTCCACCTTCACTGCGAATACATCGGCGTCTACCGGCAAATTTTCCCGTATAAGGGGTACCGGGCCATACATTTGCACCAGGCAGAAATGGTAATACGCCTTCAATACCGTCGCCTCGGCGATCCATTGCTCGCGCTCCCTCGCTTGCAAGTCGGGCACGCGGGGCGCATTCTCCAAAAAGGTATTGCAAACGCGCAATGCCTGGTACAGACCGCCCCAACGCCCAAGTATCGGATTGTCGGCTCTCTGCCTTCCTTCGCTTATATCAAGGCCGGCAGCCGAGAAGCGGTTCGTCAGGTGGTCGATACTTACTGTCCATAGATCGTCGCCGCCCAGCGTAGCCGGGTCGTCGGCGCCGCCGTTCTTCGGCATGAACGAGTAACAGCCGGATAAATATTTGAGCGCCTGCGCCCTCGAATTGAACGCCATATCAAGGGTGGCAACGCCGTCGGGCACTACGTCCAGCCATTCGCCGCAAGCCGTCAGGCTCATAAGGGCGGCGAAGATGATGATCATTTTATGTTTTTTCATACGATTTATTCTTTAATTAATTGAAAGTCAAATTTACCCCTACATTAAACACTCTTTGCAGCGGATATCCCAAGCCGTTGCCTGCCATTTCCACATCCCACATCTTGAATTTGCTGAGAAGGAACAGGTTGGTTCCGCTGACATAGAACCGGAGGTTCGACATCCTTATTTTCTCTGTGATCCGCGCAGGCAGCGTATAACCGAATTCCACCTGTTTGAGGCGCAGGAAAGCGGCATTGCGCATAAACCAGGTATTCCTCTGGTCGCCGGACCATTGCTGATTACCATTGCTATCATAATAGGCTCCCGGCACATTGTTTCCATTAATTTTTGTGTCGAGCCGCGGCCAGATGGCATAGACATTTTGTGTTTCCTCCGACCAGTAACTGTCGGCATACGCTTGTAGAATCTGCGCATCATCAATAAACGGAGCGGTGCTGTGCGCATTGATCCAGAACGACTGCCTGGCCGCCCCCTGGAACATTGCGGAAAGATCGAATCCCTTATACCCCATTGAAAAACCGAATCCGTAAATGATTTCGGGCATGGTCGGGTAGCCTAAGGGCACGCGGTCGGCGGCGTCTATTCTCCCGTCGCGGTTGACGTCCGTATATTTGATGTCGCCTCCGCCATATTTGTCATTGCCTACCGATTGCGGCGGCGAACCGGCGGCTTCCTCGTCGTCTACAAAGAGCCTTTCGGCAATATACCCGCTTTCCTGCCTGAGCGACCAGCCTACCCTGGAACGCCAGGGTTCCCTGTATTCCGGTTCTTCATACACTTCGTACCTGCTGGCGGCATACGTGAAATTGGCGCGCGCCGACGTCCAGAAATCCGTGTTCCAGTTTTGCTGGTATTCCAAAGTCAAATCCACGCCCTTGCCCGACGCTTCGCCTACATTCGCCCGCACGGAGCGCTCCGACTCCAGGCCCATGGTGTTGGGGATGCTTGCCCTGTCCATCAGGATATTGCTGCGGTATTCGGTAAAATACTCGGCAATCAGGCTCAGTTTGTTCCACAGGCCCAGTTCAAGGGCAAAATTTTGCTTGGTCGATGTTTCCCAACTGATATACGGGTTGGCATACTGGTTTACCCTGATGCCGTTATGCCGCACATTGTACTCCAGTCCGAAAAGCGCCGAACGGCCGCTATTGTCCATGTCCATCCGCGAGAGATAGAAGAACCGGTCGTTGGCGTCGCCGATCTGGTCGTTGCCGATGACGCCGTAGGAATAGCGCAGTTTCAGGTTGTTGACGACGGGCTTGATGTTTTCCCAGAACTGTTCGTTGGACAGCACCCATGCCGCGCCTGCCGACGGGAAAAAGCCGAACCGGTTATCTTTGTCAAAACGCTCGCTTCCGTTATACCCGAAGTTAAATTCGGCAAAATAGCGGGAGTCGTACGAATAGGTTGCACGACCCGACAGTCCCAGACTCCTCGACGGGAGCGACAGTTCCAGGCTGCCGGCGTTGGCCTTCAGGGTCTGCCGCGCCTGATATACCAGCAAGCTGCTGATGTTGTGCTTCCCGAAATCACGGACGTAGTTTAACGTTCCTTCAAAATAAAACGAGGAGTATTGTTCCCTGTCGTCCGGTATCTCATCGTATCTTAAATATTCGGTGCCGATCGTCGTTTCGGTCAACTTGTAAGCCCCGGTCAGCCGGTTATAGTTGCTGCCGATTTCATAATAAAACGGATTATAAGACCTGTTGACGGCAAATTGCGACAAGCGGCTGATATTCATCATCCCCCTGGCGTTCAGGCCTTCGGTAATGAATTTTAAATCCTGTTTCAATTCCACCTGGGCAAGGATCTGCGAGCGGGACTTCTCCTTGTAGCCCCGTACCATTTCCGCATAGGGATTGACTTTATAACTGTTGTTACTGTTGTTCCAGTTACCGAACAGAATATGCTCGGCATACTTATGATCCTCGTCCACGGGAAAATAAGCAGGGAAACGCACCGGGTTGGAACGTACCATCAGGTTATACATGTCGGTACCTCCCCGCAGGGGTCCTTTGTATTCCTCGAAATTCGCGCTCAAACGCACAATCAGTTCCGTGATTTTGGTCACGTCGATGTTGACATTCGCCCGCAAATCGTAATTGTTGATGGCGATGTTGTTGTTGAAATTATTGCGTTTGTCCACTTTCAGGATACCGTTGTCGCGGTTGAACGAGCCGGCTACATAGTAGCGCGCCACGCCGCCCCCGCCGCTGACGCTCATATTGGCCCGCTGGTTCATGGTGTGGTCTTTAAACAGCATTTCCTTCCAGTCGTTGGCGGGATAAATGAGCGGAAACCTGCCTGCCTCCGTCATTTCGATCTTTTCCTGCGAATAGAGGCGTTCGCCTCCCGGGGTGCGGGTAAGGATCGCTTCGTTGTTCATTTTCATATAGGTGACCGGGTCTGCCACGGCAACCGTTCGCGTCGGCGCCGAAAAGGAGTTTTCGAAACGGAACGATATTTTTGCCGGCCCCACGGTTCCCTGCTTGGTGGTTACCAGAACAACGCCGTTAGCGCCGCGCGCCCCGTAGAGGGCGGTTGCCGTAGCGTCCTTCAGGACGGAGAAGCTTTCGATGTCGTCCGGACGAAGGCGGGCAAGGTCGGTTGACGAGAGTTCGATCCCGTCAATCAATATCAACGGGTTGGTATTGGTTCCGAAGGTTGTGATACCGCGCACAAAAAAGTCGGCGTTGTCCTGTCCGGGTTCGCCGCTTCGCTGGTAGGCGATGACCCCCGACATGTTGCCGGCCAGCGCGGTGGTCAGGTTGCTCGACGGTACCTTCAGTTCCGCAGGATTGATGGTGGAGATGGCGCCGATCACGCTTTGCTTTTTTTGCGTACCGAAAGCCACCACTACCACTTCGCCGATCTCGGCGGCGGCTTCCTGCATGCTGACGGCAATGATTTTCCGGTTACCTACAACCATTTCCTGCGTCCGGTAGCCTACAAAACGGAACAGCAACACCGTTGTGTCGCTCGGCACCGTGAGTGCAAACTCCCCATTGATGTCGGTGGTGGTGCCCAGCGTGGTTCCCCGGATGATAATGTTCACGCCGGGCATTAAATCGCCGCCTTCATCGGAGACCGTGCCGGTTACCCT
>JAISCQ010000069.1 GCA_031265445.1 Bacteroidales bacterium | reverse complement strand
AATTGGGATTTCCGATCAACTCCAAATACAAAGGCTCCGGTAATGTCACAACATCAGCATTTTTTGAGCATGAAAATCAAGAGTATCAAAATATGCCCGATCGTGGTTTTGGCTCATTTAATAACATTGGTGGAAATGCAAAACTGGAAATGAGCATGAATCTTTCCTGTTCTGTTGAAGGCGGTATGGAATGGCTTTTAAATAAAAAATGGGCATTACGCACAGGTTTCTATTTGGATTATGGTTTTTGGGATATACGGAATGGAAATAAAAATCAACAATTGATAGAATATAACAATGATAACCCTTCAATCCTGACACATAACAGCCTGTTATACACTAATCATGCAAATAAAGTAAACACATTGGCTGCCGGGATTAAATTATGTATTATCATAAAATATTAGTGTTATAATTATGACCCTGACAGCGGCGGTATACGTATTTGCGGTTTCGGTCTTGACCCTGACAGCGGTGGTATGCGTATTTGCCGCCTGTTCCCTGACGTTGAGGAACGGCTGGCCTTACTGTTCACTGAAAACCTTTTTCAACGGCATGAACAGTCTCTCCAGCAATCGAAGGTCTTCGGTAATAATTTCCGCCGTAGCATGCATTTCCTGGTGAAAAGGCAGCTCCTTGCCATAAACGGTCGTTAACCCGTCGGGAAAATTGACTTCCAGCGTATACGAATCGCCCGAAGGAACTACGGATATGTTGCTGACCACGCCGCGCACCATACCATATTCCGTATCGGGAAAGTTCAGGAAGCGGGCATTCACCGCCTGCCCCGGTTTCACTTTTCCCGAACCGGCAATGGGTAACTGCGCCTTGCCGACGAGTTGTCCCGATGACTCGGGGATAATCGTAAACACGGTTTCGCCGCCGGTAATGTTCTGGTTCACGTTCCAGTATTTGCTGATGTCTACAGTACCGTCCACGGGCGTTTTCAAGACATAAGCCATTTCCCAGGTATTGAAGGCATTCAGCAGGTTGTCGAATCCTGTTTTTACTTCGGCCTGCAACTGGTTCTGCTTTTCCAGTTCCTGCAGTTGCAGGTCGAGGATTGATTGTCTCAGCTGGTCGATCTGCAGGTTGGCATTGTCCAGCGCTATCCGCGATGATTCCAGGCTGTGGCGGCTCTGCAGGAACGAAATGGCTGCCGCATCGTGTTCCGCTTCCGAGATCATCTTTTTGGCGTTCATGATCGAATCGCGTGCATACTGCCGGTGCGCCAGCGCATATTGCTGCCGTACCACCTCGTATTGCATCAATAACTTCCGGTAATATTGCTGATGTTTGGCAATCTGTTCTTCGATGGCCCCGATCCGCTGCGGATAATAATTCAGGTCGGCAAACAGACGGTAATTTCCTGCCGAGCGGATAAAACCCAAATAAGAGGTTTGCATGTCGCCCAATTCGTATTTCTGTTTCAGATCTGCCGGTTCGAAACGGCAGTTTCCGTTGCGGATCACATCCTGCCACACCGGCAACCGGGCCCTCAGCCGGTTTACATCCGCCGTATTCGCCGGGTTTTCAATCACAGCCAGATAATCCGATGCTTTCACCTGCTGTTTGTCCGCCACCAGCAATTGGGTGATCTTGCCATTGACGCGGGCATTCACCTGCACCGGCGGGTTGTAGGAGGTTACCACCAGTGGCGCTTCCAGGATATCCGGATATTTGTAGAACCAGCTGCCTGTAAACAGCGTCACTACGATCACGAACAGCACGGTGATGCCGCACCGTAATATCCACGGCGGCGACTGCCCCAATACTTCCTGTACTTCCTCGCTCCGAAATTCCGGCAGGTTCTTCCTGTCTGTTGTCTGTTCCATCTCAGCCATTCCGCATACTCAATTACCCAATTCCAGCTGGTTCTTCACCAAATCATAATAAATACCCCGCCGTTCGGTCAGCTCCCCGTGCGTACCCTGTTCGGCTACCCTGCCTTTGTCCAGTACCACGATGTTGTCCGCATGGCGGACGGTGCTCAGGCGGTGCGCCACAATCACCGCCGTCCTTCCCCGGTAGAACTTTTCGAGGTGTTCCATGATCTCCCGCTCGTTTTTCGCGTCCAGCGCATTGGTGGCCTCGTCGAAGAAGATAAACTCCGGGTTGTGGTACACCGCGCGGGCGATCAGGATACGTTGCTTCTGCCCCTGACTGACGCCGGTGCCTTCCATCCCGATGCGGGTATTGTACCCCAGCGGCAGCGAGTCGATGAACTCCCCGATGTTGGCTATTTTTGCCGCTTCCACCAGCCTTTCCCGGTCGATCACCTCATCGCCCACGGCAATATTCCCTGCAATGGTATCCGAAAAGATAAAACCGTCCTGCAGCACTGCCGCCGTTTTGGCCCGCCACAGGTGCGGATTGATGTTCTGCAGCGCGGTTTCCCCAACCTTGACGCCGCCCCTGTTGGGCTGGTAGAAGCCGAGCATCAGCTTCACCAGGGTGGTCTTGCCGCTGCCGCTCGCTCCCACGATGGCCGTTACCCGGTTGTGCGGTATGGAGAGGTCGACGCCCTCCAGCACATAGTCGCGGTCGGCGCCGTCGTAGCTGAAATACAAGTCGCTGATGCGGATGGTAGTGTCCTGCGGCAGGATGGTCATGCGCGTGGCGCTCTGCTGGTCTTCATCCTCCTTCAGGTGCACCTCGCCCAGACGCTCCAGGCTGATTTTAGCGTCCTGCCACGCGCGGGCAAAACCGATGAACTCCCCGATGGGCGCGCTCACCTGTCCCACAATGTAGGTGAGCGACATCATCATCCCGAGGGTCATCTGCCCTTCCACCACCGCCTTGGCCGCGATGAACGAGATGAGTATGTTCGTGGTCTGACTGAAAAATACCGAACCGAGCTGCTGGTACTGCCCCAGCGCCAAACCCTGTATGCTGATCTTGAACTGCTTCACCTTGATGCGTTCCCACTCCCAGCGTTTCTGCTTCTCGCAGTTGTTGAGCTTGATCTCCTGCATGCCGGTGATCAGCTGCACCACGTTGCTCTGGTTGGCCGACGCCTGCGCGAAACGCTTGAAGTCGAGCTTGCGCCGCCAGCGCATGAACGACAGGATCCACGCCACGTACAGCGCGTTCCCGATCAGGAAGATCATCAGCACCGTAAGGTTATAATAGGCAAGAATGGCGCCAAACACGATAAAATTAAACAGTGAAAAGACGACGCTGAGCGACGATCCGGTGAGAAACGATTCGATGCGCCCGTGGTCGCCGATGCGCTGCATGATGTCGCCCACCATCTTGGTATCGAAATAGTTCATGGGCAGTCGCATGAGTTTGGCCAGGAAGTCTGAGATGAGCGAGATGTTGATGCGGGCGGTCATGTGCAGCATGATCCAGCTGCGGATGAAATCGACCGAGAGCCGCGCCAGAAACAGTACTAACTGCGCGATGAGCACCAGCGTGATGAAGCTCAGGTTGTGGTTGCGGATGCCGTTGTCCACCAGCGCCTGCGTGAGGAAAGGAAAAATCATCTGCAACAGGCTGCCGGTAAGCATGCCCAGCGCCAACTGTACTAACTGCGACTTGTAGGGCCTCAGGTACCTGAAAAAGAAACCGATGTTCCGTTCCTCCGCCTTTTTCTCGTCCTCCATGTCGTGGAACTCCGGGCCGGGCAGCAGGGCGAGCGCCGTACCGCAATCCTTCCCCTCCACTTTGGTAGAGCCCCAGCAACGCATGAACTCCTCCTCGCTGTATTGCGCCAGTCCGTGGGCGGGATCGGCTACATGGACGGTAACCTTTCCTTCCCTGCGCTTTTTGATGCGGTACACTACCACAAAATGGTTCTGGTTCCAGTGGGCAATGCAGGGCAGCGGCACATCGTTGCACAACTGCTCAAAGTTGATTTTTATACCCGTGGTGCGGAACCCGATGCTCTCGGCCGCATCGCTGATGCCCAGCATGCTTACCCCCTCGCGCGTGATGAAGCTGCGCTGACGGAGGGTTTGCAGGGTATAGCTGCGACCATAGTGGCGGGCGACCATGCGGAGACAGGCCGGACCGCAGTCCATGGCATCGAGCTGAAAAGTAAAGGGGAAAGGTTTCGTGATCACATTTATTTTTTATTTTTTAGCAAAACGGCAAAGATGGTTAATCATTCGGAACTTGCGCGGATGCTACCGATAAAAATTCTTCCTTATACATCATACATTGTTTATATTGTGGCTACAAAGATACTTATTTCCGCGACAATTATATATAACCTTGACGGTATAAATTGCGCTCCGGACAGTGCGCACGTGTCGCCCGGCAGACCGATACAGCGTTTCGCCAACTGAAGGTTCATTGATTTTCGACGTAACATATTGTCCTTCGTAATCGCTGTCAGGCTCGCTGTCTTTTTGAAAGGTCAGCGTTGCACCTTCATCGAAAGCGAAACCGCTACAGTCATTGATGATCCTGATTTCTCCCGGCAAATGGAGGATAAAGCGACAGGTTTACTTACGGTCTCCGAACGTCTACTTACGGGTGTCGGTCGCAGCTTTTGTATATCTGGCTGTCGTGCTTGTCAAGGCGTTGATTTTCGGCGATCCGGTCAGCGGCTATCCCTCCACGATGTGCGTTATCCTTTTTCTCGGCAACGCCCGCCCCCGGCAGGGATCGAAAATTCCTGACAGTGTTGCCGGTGAGCGCTTTATCTATATTCTTAACATTTATATGTTCATAATTAACCGTAATTTTTCTACATTTGTCGTTTTATTTTGAATCATCAACATTCATTAAATATAAATCATCATGTCGGATAAAAAATTGTTTTCTGAATTTCCGCCGGTAACCACAGCGCAATGGGAGGAACAGATCACCCTTGACCTGAAAGGAGCCAACTACGAAAAGAAGCTGGTATGGCGTACCAATGAGGGGTTCCCCGTGCAGCCCTACTATCGTAGCGAAAACCTTGCCGGTCTGGAGTATCTGGACGTACTTCCCGGCCAGTTCCCTTACGTAAGGGGCAACAAGGACACCAATAACTGGCAGGTGTGCCAGGACATGTGTATCAGGGATGCCAAACAAACCAACGCAAAAGCTCTTGACGCCATCGGACGGGGCGCCGACGCGATTGGTTTTTCTGTTTGCGGTAAAGGGGTGGAGCACAACATCGATATCCCTGCTTTGATGAAGGATATCTGTTGCGGATGCACTCCCGTACATTTCGATGCAGGCGTTAGCTCTGTGTCCGTGCTCGAAGCCGTGCTGCAGGATGCGGTGAACAAGAAATGCGGCGCTCATGGCGTGCGTGGTTCGGTGTTCTACGATCCGCTTGGACGCTTGGCCGTTTGCGGCTGTTTCTACGGGAACAGGGAATTTCCGGCAGATACCGTGAAAAAATTACTCGAATTAGTCAAAAGTCTTGGGGAATACCGTGTGATAGGCGTAGACGCCGCTCATTTCCAGAACTCGGGCGCTAACCTGGTTCAGGAACTGGCTTACGCGCTGGCTATGGGTAGCGAATATCTCTCGCTGATGACGGCTGACGGCTACCAAACTGCTGACGTTGCCAAACGGATGCATTTCCGTTTCGCCATCGGGTCCAACTACTTTATGGAAATTGCCAAGTTGCGTGCCGCCCGCCTGTTATGGGCCAACATCGTAAAGGCTTACGATCCCGCCTGCGGCGACGCGGCTTACATGTATATCCACGGCGAAACAGCCGACTGGAACATGACCGTGTACGATCCTTATGTGAATCTGCTTCGTACCACAACCGAAGCCATGTCGGGCGCCATCGCCGGCGTCGACTCGCTGTGGGTGCGTCCTTTCGATTCGGCTTATCGCCGTCCCGATGTTTTCTCGGAACGTATCGCACGCAACCAGCAGATCATCCTCAAGGAAGAGGCTTACATGAGCCAGATTGTCGACCCGTCGGCCGGTTCATACTACATCGAGAATCTTACGGCATCTATTGCCGACAATGCATGGAAACTGTTCCTCGAAACAGAAGACAAAGGCGGCTACATAGCTGCCATGAAAAAGGGTTTTATACAGGGACAGGTGGAAGAAAGCGCTGCCAAACGCCGTGCCGCCATTGCTTCGCGCAGGGAAGCGCTGTTGGGAACCAACCAGTATGCCAATACCGCCGAGTTCATGAATGACCGGATCAACGATTACCGTTGTGCAAACTCATGCAGCAACGATAAGATCGCAGAACCGCTGACGGAATTCCGTCTCGGCGAAGCCTTCGAAGAACTGCGCCTGAAAACCGAACGCAGCGGACGCCGTCCGAAAGTCTTCCTGCTCACCATCGGTAGCCTGGCCATGCGTAAAGCCCGCGCCGGATTCGCGCTTAATTTCTTCTCCGTAGCCGGTTTCGAAGTACTGGACAACAACGGTTTCGCTACTGTGGAAGAAGGCGTGGAAGCAGCCGTCAAAGCCAAAGCCGACATCATCGTGTTGTGCAGCAGCGACGACGAATATCCCGCATTAGCGCCACAAGCCGTCGCAGCCGCCAAAGGCAAGGGAATCCTTGCGCTGGCCGGTTTCCCGAAAGCAATTGTGGACGAACTGAAAGCCGCCGGAATTGAGAATTTTATCTATGCCGGGCAGAATGTGCTTGAAGCATTGGACGGGTACCGGAAAATGTTAGGAATCTAAAGCCCTGCCGGTGGCAGAATATCGTAAAGTTTAACATTCCTCCTTTCCTTAGCGGGAAGTCCCCTGTTGAGGGGGATTTAGGGGGCTAAAAAAATCAAAAATGAGTAAACCGAATTTCAAAAACATCAATTATAAGACGGCTCAGGCACACGGCAAACCCGGAGCCGGGGCGATATGGCAAACGCCGGAACAAATTCCCGTGAAGCCTGTTTACACCGCTGCCGACCTTGAAGGCATGGAGCATCTGAACTATGCCGCCGGTATCGCGCCGAACCTGCACGGCCCGTATTCCACCATGTACGTGATGCGTCCGTGGACCATCCGCCAGTATGCGGGTTTCTCCACCGCCGAAGAATCGAACGCTTTCTACCGCCGCAATCTTGCTGCCGGACAGAAAGGCCTTTCGGTAGCTTTCGACCTTGCTACACACCGCGGGTACGATGCCGACCACGAACGCGTGGTAGGCGACGTCGGTAAAGCCGGCGTGTCCATTTGCAGCGTGGAAGACATGAAGATACTGTTCGACCAGATTCCCCTCAAGCAGATGTCCGTATCGATGACCATGAACGGCGCCGTATTACCCGTGCTGGCTTTCTACATCGTGGCAGCGCTCGAACAGGGCGCCAAGCTCGAGGAGTTGCAGGGAACCATCCAGAACGACATCCTCAAGGAGTTCATGGTGCGCAACACCTACATCTACCCGCCCGAAATGAGCATGCGCATCATCGGCGACATCTTCTCGTACACATCGAAGAACATGCCCAAGTTCAATTCCATCTCCATCTCGGGCTACCACATGCAGGAAGCGGGCGCTACCTGCGACATCGAAATGGCGTACACCCTGGCCGACGGGCTGGAATACCTCCGCACGGGTGTGAACGCAGGCATGAACATTGATGCTTTTGCGCCGCGCCTGTCGTTTTTCTGGGCCATTGGCATGAACCACTTCATGGAAATCGCCAAGATGCGCGCCGCACGGATGCTCTGGGCCAAGATTGTCAAGCAGTTCGACCCGAAGAATCCCAAATCGCTGGCGTTGCGTACACACTCGCAGACATCGGGCTGGAGCCTCACCGAACAGGATCCGTTCAATAACGTGGCGCGTACCTGTATTGAAGCGATGGCTGCTGCGTTGGGGCACACCCAATCGCTGCACACCAATGCGCTGGACGAAGCTATTGCACTGCCTACCGACTTTTCGGCGCGTATTGCCCGTAATACCCAGATCTACATCCAGGAAGAAACGAATATTTGCCGCGGAGTCGACCCGTGGGCAGGTTCGTATTACGTGGAATCGCTCACTCACGAACTGGCGCAGAAGGGTTGGGCATTGATTGAGGAAGTGGAGCGCCTCGGCGGTATGGCCAAAGCTATTGAAAGCGGCATACCCAAGATGCGTATCGAGGAAGCCGCCGCACGCAAGCAGGCTCGCATCGACTCGGGCAAGGATACCATCGTGGGCGTCAACAGGTACCGCCTGGAAAAAGAAGATCCGCTCGAAATCCTCGAAGTGGACAATACGTCGGTACGCCGCCAGCAGATCGAACGTCTGCAGAAGCTGCGCGCCGACCGCAATCATGACGAAGTGAAAGCGGCGTTGGAGGCCATCGTCGAAGCTGCCGGATCGGGCAAAGGCAACCTGCTCGCATTGAGCGTGGATGCCGCCGCCAAACGCGCTTCGCTGGGAGAGATTTCGGATGCCATTGAAAAAGTTTCAGGAAGATACAAAGCAGTGATACGTACCATTTCAGGGGTTTATTCCGCCGAGAGTCAGGAAGATCCCGATTTCAAAGAAGCCAAAGCATTGGCAGAGCAATTTGCAAAGAAAGCAGGCCGACAGCCGCGCATCATGGTTGCCAAGATGGGTCAGGACGGTCACGACCGCGGCGCCAAGGTGGTGGCTACCGGTTACGCCGACCTCGGTTTTGACGTCGACATGGGGCCGTTGTTTCAAACCCCTGCCGAAGCAGCCAAGCAAGCCGTTGAAAATGACGTGCACGTGCTGGGTGTTTCGTCGCTGGCTGCCGGCCACAAGACACTGGTTCCGCAAGTGATCGCCGAGTTGAAAAAACTTGGCCGCGAGGATATCATGGTAATTGCCGGCGGCGTGATCCCTGCCCAGGATTACCAATACCTGTACGATGCAGGCGTGGTAGCGATCTTCGGCCCGGGAACATCGGTAGCCGCTGCCGGGAAGAAGATCCTGGAGATATTGTTACAGACCGTGTAATCGCCTTGATAACGATATAACGCTCGAACGCTAAAGATCCCTCCGAAGTTCCGGGGGGATTTTTTTAGCACACAGATTGAATGGATCAACACAGATGATCATCTATTGATTATTGGAATAATCAAACACACATTTTATGATTGATCTGTGAAAATCTGTCTCATCTGTGTCATCTGCGTGCTGACCTGTCAGGCTGCGTAGCTGCTGACAGGGTCGAAAAACCGAAAAGGATCGAAACACCCTGACGTTTCGACCCCGACAGGTCTTTAGACCCTGTCAGGTCACTGCAATAACGACCTAAAAGGTTCATGGACAACCATTTGAATTAACCGTATCCATGCAGCAAATCACAAAAAACAAAACAGACTGCAAATCAGCAATATATGAAAATGCAAGCATAATTATGTCAGATAACAAACCTTTTTTAACAGATTTTAAACCTTTTTCTATAAGAAATCATATAATATTGCACTTGATTTCTTATCAAAAATAAAAAAGAAAGATTGTATTTGTCGTCGATTTTTTGATTTAAAAATATCCTTCATCATGTCCAAATCTTTGGAAAATTTGTTGTCGCTAATGTTCGGTAAATTACCGAATGGCACGGCTTTTGCAGAGAGAGAGAGAGAGAGAGAGAGAGAGAGAGAGAGAGAGAGAGAGAGAGAGAGAGAGAGAGAGAGAGAGAGATAGAGAGAGAGAGAGAGAGAGAGAGAGAGAGAGAGAGAGAGAGAGAGAGAGAGAGAGAGAGAGAGAGCATACATATATTGCGCGCGCGCAAAATATAGCAAATATTTTTCAAAACCATTATACCGCCGCTATCCCGTATCATACGATATAGCGGCTTTTTTGTTGCCTATATATTATATCGTGTTAATTTCTAAAAGTTTAGAATCATGGAAAAGCAAAAAGGAAATGTGGCGCCATGGGTTCGTCGGAGAAAAGGAAGTTGCGTTTGTTCGGAGCCGGCAAAGACCTTTTGTTACAGTTGCCCTGTTCTCGATATTGTCGTTTTGTGAAATATTTGGCCAACTGTCGCCGGAATATAAGTTTCACGTTTGTTCGCCTGAAGGAGGCTTCTATCACGACGGCATTACATCCATACGGCAGGACAAAACCGGGTTTATCTGGATTTTGATGGATAATGACCTGTATCGCTTTGACGGGTATCAATATGTCAGCTATTATTCTTATTTCCAGAACCTGGACCCGTCCGTCAAATGGAAGTTTAATCACATGGAAACCGATACTTTGGGGCGACTTTACCTGGTTGCAAACAGCAAACTGTTTGTTCACCATGCCAATAACCGTTTCGAGCGCCTTCTCGATACAACCGCCGGCTTTTTCAAAATTGATGCACAGAATCATATATGGTTGAAAACGCCGGACCTGCATTTATATCATCCGGAATCCGGCGCATTGACGCCGATGATGTATGACGGCAAGCCTGTCCCGAATATATCGACATTCTGGAATGACGGCGATCAACTGTTTGCCGCATCCACAACGGGTATTGTCTACCGGGTTGATCCCGGAAATGGAAAATTTACCTTACATAAGGCGTTGCCGCACGATTACTATCCCGCTATTGCCTGGAAGGACAGGACGATATGGGCCTGTACCAATAAAAATAAGTTGTACCGCATCGATGGTTCAACTTTTACGGTACTTGGCGAATACGATTTTTTTGATATTCCCGAAAACTACGTCACCGCACTGTATGTCGACCGGCAGCAAAAGGTATGGATCGGTACGCACAGGGGGCTTTACATACTCAACCCGCAAACCGGCGAATATTCGTTATCCCGCAATTCCCGCTATGATCCTTTCAGTATCCCCGACAATTCGGTTTGGACCATCAGTGAAGACCGGCAACAAAATATCTGGATCGGCACCTATTCCGGTGGACTTTGTTATGTGAACCCGAATGAGAAGAATTATTTCAAAAGTTATTCTCCGAAAAATGCGGCGATCAGCCACCATGTGGTCAGCGGTTTCGCCAAAGTCGGCGAAAGCTTGTGGATCGGCACGGAAGGGGGCGGCGTCAACATCATTAATTCCATCGGCAAAAGAACAGGCGTTTCCTGCCTGGAACATCAACCGGATAAAAACAGCCTGGCGTACAATCATGTGAAGTCCATGGTGACTGATCCGGCCAGGAAAAATGTCTGGCTTTCCATGTTCCAGGGCGGATTGGACTGTTATCATATCCCGACCAAAACATTTACCCATTATAAAAAAGATCCCCGGAATGAAAACAGCCTGCAATTTAACGATTTGAGGAAAATTGTACCGGAATCCGACTCCGGGTTATGGATCGCATATCAAAGCAGGGAATTACTGTTTTCCTATTATTCATTCGAAAAAAGCTCCTTTGAACATTTTTCGGTAAAAGGGTTATCCGGCGAGAATTTTGTATTCGATATCTGCAGGGACTATGGAACGGATGATTTATGGATCGCTACACACCGGAAGATGTACCGGATGAATGTAAGGAACAGGAAGTTGACCGAAATTCCTTCTGCCGATATGCTCAACGGGCAAACGCTTTGTGTCGATTCGGAGCACAATGTCTGGATCGGTACGCTGGGAAGAGGGCTGGTCAAATATTCAATAATGGATTCGAGCTGTCATGCATACGGCGATATCCTGAAATTCAAGGTATCTGCAATCTACAGCATGTGTGCCGACCGTTACGACTGTCTCTGGCTGGGAACCGATAACGGTTTGTTCCGGTTCGATCCGCAAACCGGCGCGCTCATGCAGTTTACCAAAGAAGACGGGATACAGGGAAATGTTTTCTATCCGCTGGCTTCCATGCGGGCCGACTCGGGGGAGTTGTTTTTTGGCGGAACAACCGGATTCACAGTAGTTATCGACCCGGACATCAGGATTAATCCGTACCAGCCGAAAGCAATACTTTCGGATATTCTCATCGACAACGTTTCCGTACTCTTCGACACCTCCCTGCATATCAGGGCGGAAGAGGAACTTGTACTCCGTCACAACGAGTCGAACATCGGGTTCCTGTTTTCGTCGGATAATTACCTGACGCCTTCGAAGAACAGGTTTAAATACCGCCTGGCCGGGTACGACGATCGCTGGATTGAAACAGACGCCTCGAACCGCCATGCATCCTACAGCAAGCTGCCTGCCGGGCAATATATTTTCGAAGCGCTGGCTTCCAATAACGACGGTTTATGGAGCAATATCCCGCTACGGGTAAGGATCAGGCGTCTGCCCGCTCCATGGCTCAGTCCCCAGGCCTGCGCGCTGTACGCCCTGGCGGCGATCTTTACATTATTCCTCATCTTCAGGTACTATTACCGCCAAAAACAGCTGAAAATGGCGCTGTATGTGGAGGGCATGGAGAAACAGCAGCGCGAGGAAATACACCAGTCGCAACTCAGCTTTTTCACCAACATTTCGCATGAGTTTAAAACGCCATTATCCCTGATATTGGCTGTAACGGATACATTACGCAAGGATGGCCTCAAGGAATTTTATTTCCGGATACTGAACAACAATGCACAACGCCTGCTGCACCTGATTAACGAACTGATGCTGTTCCGTACGGTTGAAAACGGGAAGCTGTCCCTGCATTTGGAAATGATCGATGTCAATGCTTTTGTGACCGGTATTGCGGCTGATTTCTCGGATTTTGCGCGGCAGCACAGTCTCCGGTACAGCATACAGCCCGGTGAAGCATTACAGGAAGCGCTCCCTGCCGACCGGATGATACTCGAGAAAGTGGTGATCAACCTTCTCGACAATGCTTTCCGCCACACACCCGACGGAGGCGCTGTTTCCATAAGCATCTACCCGGATGCCGGCCGGTACAGCCCGCCCTGCCGTACTTCATACCATGTGGGAAACGGGCGGGTTGCCGACCCGTTTTATATTGTGGTGCACGATACCGGCATTGGCATATCCGAGCCGTCCATCCATAAAATTTTCGAACGCTTTTATAAAGTTGATGCGTCAGCGGATAAACACTTGGGAACCGGTATCGGGTTAGCCATGGTAAAGAGTCTGGTAATGCTTCACAAAGGATCCATTTCCGTTTACAGCGAGAGGGGAAAAGGCGCGGACATGGTGGTTGCGTTATCCAAAACTGCGACAAGCTACAGCGAACAGGATTTTATCGCACCGGCGCCATCCGGTGCTCTCCTGCAAGCCGGCATCGAGTTGATGGAGGAAAGCGACGTGCGGCAGGATGAGGCGCCGGAAGCCGGACCGCTGTACCTGCGTGAAAATAAACGGATACTGATCGCCGAAGATCATGAAGACCTGCGGAAACTGATCGCCGGTTTCCTCTCGCCATATTATGATATTGTGGAAGCATCGAACGGGGTGGCGGCCTCCAACCTGATCCGGGATATGGAGATCGATTTGATCATCAGCGATATCATGATGCCGCTGAAAGACGGGATCAGTTTATGCCGCGAAGTAAAAGGCAACATGGACAGTTCGCATATCCCGTTTATCATGCTCACAGCCAAGACCGGACAGGAAAGCGAACTGGAAGGAGCAGGGTCGAGTACGGATATTTACCTGAAGAAACCCGTTAATTTTGACTTGCTGTTACAAGTCATCCGCAATATTTTCAAGCAGCAGGAACGGCTCAAGGAATATTACGCCAAACATTATTTTGCCGATCCGGGCGAAATACCGGCCAACCGGCACGATAACGAATTTCTCAAAAAGCTTTACGGCCTGTTGGATGCCAATATCGACCGTTCCGATCTTGATGTTGATTATGTCGCATCCGAATTATCGATGAGCAAAAGCAAACTTTATGCAAAGCTCAAATCAATTACCGGCAAATCGCTCGTTGAAATCATACTGAATTACCGGCTGAGGAAAGCTGCGCGGCTGATCATCGAAGAAAACCTTTCGATGCGCGAAATAACGATGCAGGTGGGCATTGAAAGCCAGTCGTATTTCACGCGGATGTTCAAGAAAGAATTTGGCGAAACGCCTACAACATTCGCAACCAGGCACAAAAAGGCAGCGGTGGAGCGCGCAACAAACCCTGTCAGCGGTCTCTGACCCCTTTCCCGATTTTTTCAATCTCAGCGATACTCAGTCCGGTTGATTCGGATATCTGCTGCATGTCAATGCCGGCTTCCAACAGGATGCGTGCCGAGTTCCTGAGGCGAGCATCTTGCTTTTTTAAGTCTGCCTCATGCTTTTCCAATGCAGCATCTTTCTTTTTTAAGTCTGCCTCATGCTTTTTCAAGTCTGCCTCATGCTTTTTTAAGTCCGCCCCTTGCTTTCTCAAAGCGGCCTCATGCCTTCTAATGATGGCATCCTTTTTCTTGAGTGCGG
>JAISCQ010000302.1 GCA_031265445.1 Bacteroidales bacterium | reverse complement strand
AGCCTGCAAAGCATCTCGATACATGTATTGGAGGTGTTTGCAAGGCTGCAAAGCATCTCAATACATGTTCGGAAGGTGTTTGCAAGGCTGCAAACTGTCTCCAACCGGTTACATGAGGTCTTTGCAAGCTTGCAAAGCATGGATGAACGATTTAAGTAAAATATGTATCAAACAGGGAAAGGCGATGTGGAATCAGGGACTCGCTATTTCGGTTTTTCTTCCGGCTGGCGCGCCATTTGATTGATCCGATAAGGTGAAACATGAATCTTGCCCCGGATTAATTCAGGGACATTATACGATTTCATCAACCAAAAGTTGTGTTCAGGATCCTTTTGTGGCAGAAGGAATGGTTTGTGAGCCGTTCCGTTTTCGTCTACCCATGAAAAATAGGAGCGGGTATATAAGCCGTCTATCCGCCGACTGCTGAATACAAACCATCGACTGTTGGACGACCAGGTATGATAACTTTCCGTATCGTTGCTGTTTACTTCCGCGAGGGCGGATAATTTGCCCGTAGCGAGATGCAGAAGATACAGGTCGGCATCCTTGTGCCAGATGGAGAAATTGCCATAACCCGATTGGGTGAACAGCAGATATTTCCCGTCGGGCGAAACCCTGGGAAAAGAAATGCTTTTGCCGGTTTTGCGTGCAGGGATAATGGTATCTATTTGGGTACTGAAAGATTTGGTTACCGGATCGAACCCGATTCGCAACAGGTTGTATTTTAATCGGTCATACTGGTCGGGCATGGATAACGAGTCGGCGGAGCAGAAATACAGGTACTGTCCGTCGGGCGACCATGCCGGAAACGTTTCAAAATGCGCCTTTGACATCAGCAGGTTATTTGTCAGCGATTTGTTTTCTTCAATGTCGAGTACTGCTACGTCCGATTCGGCATCCCATACTTCCACCTTTTTGTCTTTAACTGCATGGAAATTCTGCCGTGTTACATTTGTTGAAAATGCTGCAAATCTGCCCGATGGGTGCCATGATGGGTATACCCCGCGCGAAACAATCTGTTCGGTTCCGGTATCGAGTTTACGGAGCTGTCCGTTTTGCAGGATAATGGTCCCCGCATGTATGTCCCGCATGTGAAAAAGCATGGTATTGGGGTCGTTCCGACAAAAGGAATGACAGTTCATACAGTTACCGTCAGTTAACCGATTCGTGATGACGGGCGTTTCATCAAACGATTCGAGGCAACGCTGGTAAATACCCATTTGTTTCCAGATGACATAACCGGGGTCTATCAAGCGATAAGCAAGATAGCTGTCAATTGGGTCGGGCGCTACGTGAATCTCAAAGGGACGAAGCCTAACCCATTGTCCGGCGCGTTTCACAGATATTTCTATCATCAAGGCTTCATTGTTGTTGTCTTGAAGCATCTTCTTCCACCTCTTTTCCGGGAAACGAATTTTCTGTTTTGAGTTCATGGTGATGGGGTTTCCATTTTTGGGCATACAGTTCATTTTCACGGCTTCCATATTTTCCTCCGTTACCATAAAATTTAACGGAGCAATATTTGGAGGGACTGTTACGCCGATATAATCCGGAAAAATCTGCGGATAACGATCTTCCATGCGGGCGGTTTTATCCTGTTGCCTGCAACTCGCAAATATGATACAGAGGCAGGAGATAGACGCTATTTTTACCAGGGTCTTCACAGGCTCATTCATTTAGATTTGCTTGAGGCATCGAAAAATGGAAATAGTACCAATAGGTATTTCCGAACTTCTTCAACAGTTCTCTCTTTTGTTGTTGAGGGTACTTCGAGTAAGCTTGAAAAACCTCGGAATAGTCGTTAAATCGCAGATAAGTCTCTCTTTTGACAGGGTATTTCTGGTAGGTTTCGCGATCAGCTTCATGCATGTTCAGGTACACCAGAACAGCCTCTTCAAATACAGCCGGAAGGGATTTGTAATCATAGCTGGCTGTCTGGCCGATATGATCCATAAACTCATTGATATTCTTGGTAAGCAGACAGTACATCATCATATATTCAAACGCCATTTTATTTTCGGAATGTTCGTCAAAAAACAGAGGCAGATTAGCAGGGGCTTTCCGCCCCGAAAGGAAATCATTTTTTATCCATTGGCTTCTTTTTTCGCTTACCCATGACAGGTTTTTGATATGCTCCTGATCCTTCAGCAGGGACAGGTGTTCCTTTGCCCAGCCTCGATAAAACAGGCTCGACTTTAAGATGCGTAAATATTTTTCGGCAATGGCATAGTCTTCGTTAATAATAGCTGTCTGCACCAGCCGCTTCAGCAGGCGTGGATTTTCACCGTTTTTGCTTGCTGTTAGCGCCTCAAACGCCCAGTGATTGGCCTCGTTTGTAAATCCCAGATGGTAGAAGACCTCGCTTCCTGCTGCTGCCGTGAGGTAATCGCGATTCCAATCCAGAAACAAACCATTTGGACCGGTTTGCCGATAATCGAAAAAATAATCCAGCATTTGGCCCGTTTTGTGCAATGCTATATTGGTATAATATGTTACCAGTCGGTTACTTGTGGAATATTGGCGGCTAAGGCGAAGCACTTCCGACCAGTTTTCGCACGATATTTCGTAATCCATTTGCAGCATCAGGGTTATCCGCTTGTCCATCACACGGTATAAGCCGCATCCGAAGAAGGCGGATAAAACTGTTAGCGACAGTGCAGGCCAGCGCCAGCCTTTCATTCCTCTGGCCGCATGATGAATCTGCATACCGGCGAAAAAGCGGATACATAACAGCATGACAGGAACAAACAGCCAGGAGAAACCTGTAAATAACCATATAATCCTCTTTTCCATGTAAGGAAAGCCTGCAAAATACGCTTCGCTCCATGGTGCCGTATACAATATTTTGCAGGAGAACCAGGGCAGTATGCCGACAATGAATAAGTATATGCCTGAAATCGAATATTTGATTCTGTTTTTGGTGAAAAGCAGTTCGTCTGCGATGAATAGAACGCCACTCAGCAACATGGCTGCCGGCGCAAAAAAATATAATATCATCAGTGCGATGATTCCGGTAAGATAACGAAACATCGACAGCGGCATACGGATATAACCTGCAAAAACAAATAAAGCAACCACCAGTGACAGCAGCCATACCGGTTCAAACTCATAATCATACATCATGATGCCGTATGCTGCTGCAGGAAATAGAGGTAACAGGGCAAACCGGCCGGAAATGTCGTAATGCCTGAAAATAGCATTGATGACGACATATATGGCAAAAAGGAGCACGGCAAAGATCAGCGCTCCCAACCAGGGGTAGTAAAAAAAGTGGAGCAGGAAATTACTTGCATACAGGCCAAATCCACCGGGTGAAGCTATCAGGCGGTTGAAATAGAACGAATGATATTGAAAAAGCTGTTGCTGCTCGTGGTAGACGAGCTGGTAGCGACAGTAGAACAGGAAAAATACGAAGGCGGCAACAAAAATAATACTTGCTGCTATCCACCCCATCAAGCGATATCGATTCGTTATTTTCATCACAACAGGCAACTGAGCGGTCAAAGATAAATATTTTTTGAGTTCGGTAACGATCGAAGAAATAATTTTATTCAGCTGCGCCCGGGCGAAACCCGAACAGCGCATGGGATTTTTACCATACTTTCCAGTACGATAGCGAGAGCCTGGCAGTCGGGCATCTTTTGCGAAAAAAAACCACGAAATATTTGCATATCAAATTCAGATTGCATTTATTTGCCAAATAAAGTGTTTAGCGCATGTGCTGTAAATTGTCAATAGTGATGCCCTGTTTGGACGAAGCCCGCACGGTAGGTATTTGTACCGGTAAGGCGCTGGGATTCCTTGCGCGTTACGGCGTGACCGGCGAAGTGGTGGTGGCCGATAACGGCAGCCGCGACGGTTCGCAGGCGATTACACTGGCAGCCGGCGCCAGGGTGGTGAACGTACCGCACAAAGGTTACGGTCATGCCCTGCGTGGCGGAATCGAAACTTCGGAAGGCAAATACGTCATCATGGGCGATGCTGACAACAGCTACGACTTTGCAGCGCTCGACCGCTTTGTGGACCTGCTGCGCGATGGTTACGACATGGTCATGGGTAACCGCTTT
>JAISCQ010000295.1 GCA_031265445.1 Bacteroidales bacterium | reverse complement strand
AACGCACAATATATATCAGATAACCTATCAATTACCCGAATCCAAACACATCAAAACAAGACTGCTCAACATGGACGAACAACAAACAGAACTATACCAAATAATCCTGAAAAATTTTTAGAGTGTCCCAATGCGGAAAACAGGGGAAATAGACCCGGACAGTGGAAAGATACTTTCACGGTCTTTGCCGTTAAAATATAATAAGGGGTGGGCGAAATTATTTGACGCGGGGGAGAGTTTTTTCAAGTCGCGTTTGAACACTCCCCCAAGGTATACTCAGTTATTTATGGATTATATAGTGACCATAGGGAAAACGATTACACCCTACATTGAGTTAAGGAGTAAATATCTGGTAAAGAACAGCGACCTGGAAAATTTGCCGGAGGGAAGGCACATGCTGGAAAGATTAAAACCTTTTCAGGAAAGTTCAAAAATATGGGATGTGCACAGTTTTGTCGAAAATGATGATTTTATTATATTTACCTTTCAATCGGGAGTATGGGTTTTTGTTACTGCTGTATACCATAAGGCAACAGGGAAAGCGAGGTTAGTGGATTATTTAAGCAACGATTTGATTTTCAAACACGACAAAGATGGGATGTATGGAAGATTCAGGTTCTCCGATACAAAAGGCGCTTATGAAATTTTGCATACCAGCATGATCAGTGATTTTCAGGAATCAGTCAGGAATCATGAAGTACTTCCCAACCTGGACAAAGCGGATCAGTTGATGCAGTTAAACGAAGACTCCAACCCCGTTATCTTTTATTATGAATTTAAATAGGATATTGATTTACTCATCTTCTTCGGATATGGCTTCTATGTTTTTAAACGCTCCCCACACGGGCGCAGCTTTGTAGTCATCCACCGCGCCTGCCGGTACTTTTAATGTAACAGTGGCTATATTAACGCCGGAAAAGACGTTGTCGTAGCGGGCGTCGAAATCGATATTTTGCGGCGTCGGGTTAAGGTTGACGACAGTGATCAGGTTGCTGCAATGCGCAAAAGCATAGGGGAGGATCGTTTCTACCGAACTGCCAATGGTCACGGAGGTCATGCCGACGCAATAAGCAAAAGCGCCGGCGCCGATAATTTCTACCGAATTGGGGATAATCACGGAGGTCAAGCCGACGCAATAAGCAAAAGCGCCGTCGCTGATCGTTTTTACCGAATTGGGGATCGTTACGGAGGTCAAGCTGCTGCAATAACAAAAAGCATTGATGCCGACAGTTTCTACCGAATTGCCAATGGTCACGGAGGTCATGCTGCTGCAATGACTAAAAGCGCCGTCGCCGACAGTGATAACCCCATCCTGTATCACTGCGTTTTTTATATCCGCCCTGTACTGATTCCAGGGTGGTACATCATAGTAGCTTTCCATAGCTCCATTGCCGCTGATCGTGAGGATGTAGTCGCCGGGGGTTCCGGTAAGCGCCCACCTGCAGTCGCCGGTAACGCCGGAGGGTACGCTTTCAGGACCGTCCTCCTTGCATGCCGTGCAAAATATGGCGCCGCACAGCAACGCCATCAATACATTTCTAAAACTGTTTTTATAAACTGACTTCTTCATTTTGATTGATTAAATTGATTGATTGATTGAATTAAGATTCTTTGATTGATTGAATTAAGATTCTTGAAAATTATTTATTCCTGCCGATCGACTTTTTGGTTCATTGATTTCAAGCAGTCTACACACAGACATTCGTCGGGATAGTGTACGTGCAGGTATACGCGCGCCCTGGAGGAGAGGTGCACGGTAAGGCAATCGCAGTTCGGTATGTCGTGGCTGCGGCATACGAACGATTTACCACAAACCGGGCATATTTTCTTCATCTGTATCGTTTTAAAAGGCCGGGACGGAAATACTTTTCGAACATGCGAAAGCCATGAACCACAGGGGAGTCAATCCAGCAACGATACATAGGAACAGTACATACAGCCGTAAAGGATCAGGGCGACTGCCGCCGATGCGAGCCTCAGGTACCGGAAGACGCGCGATGATACCGATGCCGGGTCGATCCGCATGATCACCGTCAGTATCAGGAACACAACGGTACAAACTATTGCCGGCGCTATCTGGAGAATCGGCTTTGCGAAATAAACAGGCACCGGGCCGTCCGCTCCGCTGCCGATCGCCTCGCCGGGGTTCCGGTGCAGGATAAACTCAAAAAACGCCGCTGCGACCCATAATATTACCAGGCCGGCCCAACTGGCTGCATCTGCTGTCTGGTCAAATTTTGTTACTTTTTCTGACATTGGATTGATATTTAATGATAACAAGAATTTTTCGGTACTTTTTGTTCCGGAGCCGTTAATGCGACTCAAGAAATTTCACCGGACTGTAATAATATCTGTACAAATCATCCAAATTATAACAAACCAGCGAATACGCGTTGAAAAACCGCTCCGGGTTTTTGGCTGTCGGCTGTAGCTTCAGGGGCTGAACCCTGAGGACTTCGAAATGAAAGTGATCGAACTGCCAGCCGTAGCGGTTCAATTCGTCCCTGTTCATGAATCTGGCTATGGGCGTGGATGGCGTTACGATCTCGCCCGCATTTACCAGTATTCCCGCGATGTGCTCGTACAGAGTCCATACCTTCACCCTGTCTATCAAGTGCTCGATGATCAGGTTGGCATAAGGCCCGTCCGTCCGTTTGCTGATCACTTTTCCCGCCGCCATCGCAAAGACGGGTTCGGCATCGTAATTACCGCCGGGACGCCGGATGTCGATGCCCGTATGGTAATGCGCAGGCACTGTGGGACGCGCTTTCCGCTTCAGCCCGAATTCGCCGATTTCGGTGAGCCGGATTTTCGACACATCGCGACGACTGCCCGGATCAAACGGCAGATAAACATTGCTTTGCAGCGAAACGGCAATCAGGCAGGCGAGGATACAGTTCATTAAGGGTTATATATAAATAATAATTTAGACAACCAGGGGCCTTTGTCCCAAAAAAAGGACATGATAGCTTCTTCTTTGGTGCCGGTTCACACCATATATTAAAGCGATCTCGCAGACAACTGTTTCTTCAGTTCTTCGATGAGTCTGTCCCTGGCTTCAAGGGCTTTTTCATTATCT
>JAISCQ010000271.1 GCA_031265445.1 Bacteroidales bacterium | reverse complement strand
CGATCATTCATTAAAACAAGAACGATATGAAAGTAAAGATTGAGCGCATACATTATGCAAGCCTGAGAGTCGATGAGTTTCCGTCGGTTTACGGTCAAACGCTGCAAATATGCAGAAGACACCATCCGGACGGGTTATATCTCGGGAAATCGTGGCAGGAACTGACGTCGTTTGAGCCGGATTTTCAAGCCCTCACCGTTTATCTCCGCAAAAACGACAAAGCTGCACAATTAAACGCGACGGACATGGAACGCGACGTGCTGGTAAACTGCATCGTCAGGGTTGTCAAAAGTTTTGAACATGTTGAGTTGCCGGAAATAAAGCTGCCTTACGACATGCTGACCGCATTGCTGGAAAAGCACAGAGTGAAAACCATCGCCGCCGATTCCCGCGCTGCGGAAACCGAAAGGCTGCAACGTCTGGAAAAGGAGATCAACGGATCGGCAGTCATACAGTCGGCCCTGTCGTCATTCGGTCTGCTGCCGGTATCTACGCGACTGTTTGAGGTCAACCGGGAATACGAAAGTCTGTTTGCCGCCTATATCCTCGAAAAGAGCGAAGAGCTGCACATCAATGGTCTTCGCCTGCGTATCGCCTGTGCCAAAGCGCTGGTGCAGTTTTTCGACGCCGTGCAGTACTGCGCCTTCGCTCATGAAGAACTGGACTATACCCTGCTGGTGAATGAACTGAACCAACTGAACAGTTATTACATACAGCAACTCAAGGCAAGGGCCACCCGTCGTAAAAACGGTAAGAAAACCGCTGACGAACCGCCCATCCCGCCTATGGAAAGTTGATGCCGGAAGATCTCCCGGCGCAGACGACCGGGTGATGACGGGCTTTGAGCAGAGGCCGATCCGCCGAAGAAGACGCAACGGTACAGACAGGGAGGCGACGGCAGTATCCGAAAAGGACGTCCTTATTTGGATTTTTATTTCTATTGTTTTTTGCTCTGAAAACAGATAATACATCCCACGTTTTTCTACCATCGCCATTGACAATACAGGCTGCACCGTTTTGCCCGGCTGTTAAATTTTCTATAACCGCTATCTGTTTTTTATCGGTAAGAAGCAATGCTATATAATTACATTTATGGTGTGCGCAATGCGCAATGAATTATGATCCTGACAGGGTTGAAACTGCTTCTACCACCGCTGTCAGGGTCAAGACCGCTGACAGGGTGTTTCGCGCGCTGCCCTGACAGTGGTCGCCAGACCCTGTCAGTGGCGGTAAGGTTTTCAGTATCGAAACCGCATTATTCATCTTCATCGGAAATAGCTGTTATCTTTCCAAACTCCCGCCATACGGGTGCGGCTTTGTATGCATCCACCGCGCTTGCCGGTACCTTTAACGTGAGGGCGCTTATATTGACGCTGACACTGAAAAAAACGTTGCTGTTGATGTTCTGCGGCGTCGGGTTAAGGTTGGTTACGGAGGTCAAGCCGGCGCAATCGGAAAAAGCCCTGTCGCCGATACCTGTTACCGAATTGGGGATGGTCACGGAGGTCAAGCCGATGCATTTATAAAAAGCCTCGTCGCCGATAGTGGTTACCGAATTGGGGATACTCACGGAGGTCAAGCCGCTGCAACCCGCAAAAGCCTCGTCGCCGATACCTGTTACCGAATTAGGAATATTCACGGAGGTCAAGCCGATGCAAGCCCCAAAAGCCCCGTAGCCGATAACCGTAACCGAATTGGGGATACTAACGGAGGTCAAGCTGCACCCGGCAAAAGCATAGTGGCCGATAGTTATTACCGAATTGGGGATGCTCACGGATATTAAGTCCGTGCATCCGACAAAAGCCTCCGTGCCGATCGTCATTACCGAATTGGGGATGTTCATGAAAGTCATGCTGCACCCCCAAAAAGCCCTGTCGCCGACAGTGGTTACTCCGTCTCGGATCACTGCGGTTTTTATGCTGTCCCTGTATTGGAACCAGGGTGATCCATCAAGGCTGTCATAGTCTCCCATCGCTCCCCTGCCGCCGATCGTGAGGGTGTAATTGCCGGCTGCGCCGGTAAGCGTCCATGTGCAGTCGCCGGTAACGCCGGATTTCCTTTTGCATGACGTGCAGAGTATAGCGACGCCCAGCAACAGCATCAATGCATTTCTAAAACTGTTTTTATAATGCGTCATTTTAATAAATAATTATGAATTATTATGAACTATGAATTATGACCCTGACAGGGTTGAAACCGCTTCTACCACCGCTGTCAGGGTCAAGACCGCTGACAGGTGTTTCGCGCGCTGCCCTGACAGTGGTTGCCAGGACCCTGTCAGTGGCGGTAAGGTTTTCAGTATCGAAACCGCATTATTCATCTTCATCGGAAACGGCTGTTATCTTTCCAAACTCCTTCCATACGGGCGCGGCTTTGTAGGCATTCACCGCGCTTGCCGGCACCTTTAACGTACAGTCGCTTATATCGACGGGAAAAACGTCCTTGGCGATATTCTGCGGCGTTGGGTTAAGGTTGGTTACGGAGGTCAAGCCGATGCATCCACTAAAAGCCCATTCGCCGATAGCTGTTACCGAATTGGGGATGGTAACGGAGGTCAAGCCGGTACAACCATCAAAAGCATTGTCACCGATAGCCGTTACCGAATTGGGAATATCATAGCTGTCTGTTTTTCCTGTATAACAAAAAATCAACGTTGTCTTGCCTTTATTGAACAATACGCCGTTTGCAGAACTGTATTGCGTGTTGGCGGTATCTACAGTTATAAAAGTTAAGCCGTCAAAAGCAAAGCGGCCGATCGTTTCTACCGAATTGGGGATGGTTACGGTGTACAAGTTGTCGCAATCGGCAAAAGCATTGTCGCCGATAACCGTTACCGAATTGGGAATATCATAGCTGTCTGTTTTTCCTGCATAACAACGAATCAACGTTGTTTTGTCTTTATTGAACAATACGCCGCTTTCAGAACTGTATTGCGTGTTGGCGGTATCTACGGTTATAAAAGTCAAGCGGTCAAAAGCAGATTGGTCGATCGTTTCTACCGAATTGGGGATGGTTACGGTGTACAAGTTGTCGCAATCAGCAAAAGCATAAGAGTCGATAGTTGTTACCGAATTACCAATGATCAGGGAGGTCAAGCCGCTACAATTATAAAAAGCCCTTTTGCCGATAGTTGTAACCGAATTGCCAATGCTTACGGAGGTCAAGCCGCTGCAATTATTAAAAGCCTCGCTGCCGATAGTTGTAACCGAATTGGGAATGTTCACGGAAGTCAAACCGCTGCAATTATTAAAAGCCTCGTTGCCGATAGTTGTAACCGAATTGCCAATGCTTACGGAAGTCAAGCCGCTGCAATCTCTGAAAGTCTTGTCGCCGATACTTGTTACCGAATTGGGGATGGTCGCGGAGGTCAAGCCGCTACATCCGGAAAAGGCATTTCTGCCGATAGTTGTCACCGAATTGGGAATGTTCACGAAGATCAAACCGCTACAACTGTTAAACGCCTCGTTTCCGACAGTTGTCACCGAATTGGGAATACTCACGGAGGTCAAGCCGGTACAATCATAAAAAGCATAGTCGTCGATAATTATTACCGAATTGGGGATGGTTACGGAAGTCAAGCCGGTACAATTACTAAAAGTCCCGTAGCCGATAGTGGTTACCGAATTGGGGATGGTTACGGAGGTCAAGCCGTAGCAACGGTCAAAAGCCTCGTTGCCGACAGTGGTTACCGAATTGGGAATAGCCACGGAAGTCAAGCCGGTACAGTCAGTAAAAGCCTTGTTGCCGATAGATGTTACCGTATTGGGAATGATAACGGAGGTCAAGCCGTAGCAACGATCAAAAGCCTTGTCGCCGATGGTTGTTACCGAATTGGGAATGTTCACGGAGGTCAAGCCGTAGCAACGGTCAAAAGCCCCGTTGCCGATCGTGGTTACCGAATTGGGGATGCTCACGGAAGTCAAGCCGCCGCATTCAGTAAAAGCGCCGTCGCCGACAGTGGTTACCCCGTCCTGTATCACTGCGGTTTTTATGTCGTCCCGATACCGGTACCAGGGTAATTCATCAGCGCTGCCATAGTTTCCCATAGCTCCCTTGCCGGCGATCGTGAGGGTGTAATCGCCGGGAAGCGTCCACGTGCAGTCGCCGGTAATGCCGGAGTCATTTTTGCATGACGTGCAGAGCATAGCGACGCCCAGCAACAGCATCAATGCATTTCTAAAACTGTTTTTATAATGTGTCATTTTAATAAATAATTATGAATTATGACCCTGACAGTGGTCGCCAGACCCTGTCAGTGGCGGTAAGGTTATCAGTATCGAAACCGCATTATTCATCTTTTCCGGAAACGGCTGTTATCTTCCCAAACCTCCGCCATACGGGTGCGGCTTTGTATGCATCCACCGCGCCTGCCGGCACCTTTAACGTGAGGACGCTTATATAGATGTCGGGAAAAACGCTGCTTTTGATGTTCTGCGGCGTTGGGTTAAGGTTGGTCACGGAGGTCAAATTGCTGCAACTGTTAAAAGCCTCGTCGCCGATGGTTTTTACCGACTTGGGGATGGTCACGGAAGTCAGTCCGGTACATTCAAAAAAAGCCTTTTCGCCGATCGTTCTTACCGAATTGGGGATGCTTACGGAGGTCAAGCCGCGGCAACCCCAAAAAGCCTCCCTGCCGATACTTGTTACCGAATTGGGGATCGTCACGGAGGTCAAGCCTGCGCAAAGGAAAAAAGCACTTTCGCCGATCGTTGTCACCGAATTGGGGATGGTTACGGAGGTCAAGCCGGGGCAATTCCAAAAGGCCCTTTTACTGATAGCCGTTATCGAATTGGGGATGCTCACGGAGGTCAAACTGCCGCAACTGCTAAAAGCCTCGTCGTCGATACTTGTTACCGAATTGAGGATGCTTACGGATGTCAAGCCGCCGCAATACGCAAAAGCCCCTTTACCGATAGTTCTTACCGAATTGGGGATGCTTATGGAGGTCAAACTGCGACATTCATAAAAAGCCAATTCGTCGATAGCTGTTACCGAATTTGGGATGTCCACAGTGGTCAATCTGCTGCAATGCTCAAAAGCCCTCTCGCCGATAGTTGTTACCGAATTGGGGATGCTCACGGAGGTCAAGCCGCGGCAACTCTCAAAAGCCTTGTCGCCGATAGTTGTTACCGAATGAGGTATAATATAGCCGCCTGTTTTTCCCCCGGGATATGAAAGCAGCGCTGTTTTGTTTTTATCGAACAGCACGCCATTCTCAGAACTGTATTGCGTGTTGGCAGTGTCTACACGGATAGAGGTCAAGCCGGTACATCCCCCCAAAACCCCGTCGCCGATCGTGGTTACCGAATGGGGAATGGTTACGGAGGTTAAGCCGCTGCAATCTCTAAAAGCACAGGCGTCGATAATCGTTACCGAATCGGGTATGGTTACGGAGGTCAAACTGCTGCATCCGGCAAAAGCATTACCGTTGATGATTGTTACCGAATTGGGGATCGTCACGGAGGTCAAACTGTGGCATTCATAAAAGGTCCCATCGTTGATAGCTGTTACCGAATTGGGAATGATAACGGAGGTCAAGCCGTAGCAACGGTCAAAAGCATCGTTGCCGATCGTGGTTACCGAATTGGGGATGCTCACGGAAATTAAGCCGCCGCAATCAGTAAAAGCCCCGTTGCCGACAGTGGTTACCCCGTCCTGTATCACTGCGGTTTTTATGTCGTCCCGATACCGGTACCAGGGCGACTTATCATCGCCGCTATAGTTTTCCATAGCTCCCTTGCCGGCGATCGTGAGGGTGTAATCGCCGGATGAGCCGGTAAGCGTCCACGTGCAGTCGCCGGTAATGCCGGAGTCTTTTTTGCATGACGTACAGAGCATGACGCCGCTCAGCAACAACATCAAGGCATTTCTAAAACTGTTTTTACAATTGGCCATTTTAATAATTATGAATGATGATGAATGATGACCCTGTCAGGGTTGGAACCGCTACTCCTTCAAGATGAACTATGGAAAAAATACCACGCGGAAGCCGGCGCTGAAGGTATGGTTGCCGGGGTAGTTGGCGCTGCGACAGGCGGAACGGCAACGATGGGCGCCAAAGTTCCAGTAGCCGCCGCGCAGCACACGATCCGAACCGGTTGTACCAACAGGGTCTGTGGATGGTAAACCTGCATAGTTGTCAGTGATGTCCCACTGATCCAAACACCACTCCAATACGTTGCCGTGCATATCATATAATCCGTAAGCATTAGCCGAATAGGCGCCTACTGCTGTGGTATGGCCCGCATAAACGCCGGACGCATCCGAATACGATCCGTTGTTGTCGAAATCATAAGGCAAAGTCCCATCAAAGTTTGCCATCGCGTCTGTCAACCGTGTACCGCCTCCTATGCCGAAAGGCATATTTTCAAGGCCGCCGCGCGCTGCACGTTCCCACTGGGCCTCTGTCGGCAAATCGCCGCCCGCCCATTCGGCGTATGCTTTCGCCCCATACCAGCTTACATAAATCACAGGATGATTTTCATAATTTGCCGCAGGCTCCCACCGATTGCCGTTATGGTGCAGTCCCCAGTCATAACTGCCGCTGCTTGCTTCTATCAATGTTTTCCCGCCTTGAATATCTGCTTTTGCGCCTGTGCCGCCAATTCCGGAAGTGTTCAGAAACACGGCATACGCTGCATTGGTGATCGGGTATTTGCTCATCCAATAATCTACGGTGAGTGTTACCGTGTGTTGCGTTTCATTAGAATACCTGTTCGGCTCGGCGGCGGAGCTGCCCATGAGGAAAGTCCCGGCGGGGATCAGTACCGTTTCAACTCTATGTTCAACCGTTACTGCACAGGTTTCCGTTTTTCCGTTGGCCGTGGCGGCAGTGATGGTAGCCACGCCTTTGGCTACCGCCCTTACCAGGCCGTCTTCAACAGTGGCGATCGCCGGCGCGCTGCTTGTCCACGTCAGGGTCTTGTCGGCTGCATTGTCGGGAGTTACCGTTGCTTTCAATGTCTCGGTTGCGCCAACAGCGAGCGTGAGCGTCGACTTGTCGAGCGTAACGTCTGTAGCCTGTACAGGGGCAGACTCGTCAACCGTTACCGCGCAAATTGCCGTTTTTCCGTTGGCAGTGACGGCAGTGATGGTAGCCGCGCCTTTGGCTACCGCCCTTACCAGGCCGTCTTCAACAGTGGCGATCGCCGGCGCGCTGCTTGTCCACGTCAGGGTCTTGTCTGCTGCATTGTCGGGAGTTACCGTTGCTTTCAATGTCTCGGTTGCGCCAACAGTGAGCGTGAGCGTCGACTTGTCGAGCGTAACGTCTGTAGCCTGTACAGGTTCGTCTTCGCCGCACGAAACAAAAACTGCGGCAAAGGCGGCTGTTAGCAGCAGGGTTGTCATGAATTTTAACTTCCGTTTCATTTGCTTTTATTGAGCATTTACATGTCAATGTCTCGGTTAAGATATGGATTGTCCGGACGGGGTACTACCCCGTCCGAACCATCCTGGAAGGCTCTGCCTCAGCCAGACGCTTCAGCAGACGATACTGGTTTACATATTCGTGATTTGATACGGCGAATCCTTCGGTACAGTTACCGTCTGAAGTTTTCCGGCATAGCGGATATTGCATATTCCCCCGTTGGGATTGCTTATTTCGGCAGATACCAGCTTGCCCTTTTCCCATTTCATATTTACGGTGTATCCGCCCCGCGCCCTCAAACCGGTGACTGAACCGTCCGGCCATGTTTCGGGCAACGCCGGAAGAAGCGCTATTTCCTCCGCATGGCTTTGCAGCAGCGCTTCGGCAACGCCGGCGGTATAGCCAAAGGTAGCGTCGATCTGGTTGTTGCGGCCGTCGCGGTGAAGGTTGTTGGCTGCGGCTCTGGCGCCTGCGGTAATTAACGGGGCCGTTTTGTCGCCGCGTTCCAAACGCGACCACATGCAGATGTCCCACGATGCGGGAAATCCGCCGCCAATCCGCCGCCCGTCCATCCAGTGGCGGGTGGCTTCAATGAAAGGAGCATCGCTTTCGCGCCGCAGCTGGATGGATTTGCCGGGAAAGAAAGGAAAGTTTGCCGAAAAGTTGTGTCCGCCCGGACCGTTCTCAAAGTCTTCGACCCACTCCTGCAAATTGCCCAGGCTGTTGATCCGGTACGGGGGAAGCTTGTCCAGCGCATCCTGTAACTGTGTGCGCAATTCGGCATCTACGCCGAGAATTTCGCTGAACCGGATCACGGCAGGAAACAGCTCGCGCATGATGCCCACGTCCATCGTCGGCGCAGGCGAGACGTATCCGGTTTTCTTCATGTTGCCGTCCATATACTGGAAGCCGTGTTCGGGCGACATGGAGAACGGCGTCACCATATATCCGAGCCGGGGATGCTCCACCAGAAGATGCAGCAGAAATTCAGCCGACCCTTTCATCACCGGATAGTATTTTTGGAGGAACGCAAGGTCGTTGCTGTAATGATAATGTTCGCACAGATGCAGTGTCAGCCATGCACCGCCCACAGGCCACATTCCGAAGCGCGATGCGTCCACCGGGGCGCTGCCCCGCCAGAGGTCGGTATTGTGGTGCGTTACCCATCCCCGGTCGATGCCGTAATATGTTTTTGCCGTCCTGCTACCCGTTTCCGACAGATCCTGCACCATGTCGAACAGGGGCTGCGCACATTCGGCAAGATTGGTTACTTCGGCAGGCCAGTAATTCATCTGTATGTTGATATTGATGGTATACTTGCTGCCCCATGGCGGAAGCAGATCCTGGTTCCATATCCCCTGCAGGTTTGCGGTCTGTCCGCCGGCGCGGCTGCCGGATGCCAGCGCGTATCGTCCGAACTGGAAGACAAGCGCCTCGAGGTTGATGTCTTTCCCGCCGTTTTTCAGGTCGGCAATTCGCCTGTTGACCGGTTTCGCGTCGATGTCGGGATGATCAGCCAGCCGGAGATGCACGCGCCCCATCAGTCCGCTGAAATCGGCGATATGCGCTTCGAGCAGGCTTTCATATTTTTTCCCGGCGATGGCGGCAAGCGTTTGACCTGTCCGTTCGGCGGGATCGGCGCTGATGTCGTCGTATTTGACATAACCGGTAGCCGCGGCCAGCACAAAAGTAACCGCATCTGCGCCGGCGATACGGATTTTTTCATCCGAGACATCGGCTGTTCCGCCTTCGGGCATCGCCTTCAACACTGTTCTGAAACGCAAACCCTGTTCGTTGGAATTGGCAATCAGCCAATTCCAACTGTTGGCGTCTGTCTTCGGGTTTTTCCACCTGCCGTCAATCAGCAGTTCTCCTGCCGCGCCCGCCGTGATGCTTTCGGTAAAGGCAGTCTTCACCGCAGCTTCCATGTTCAGGCTTTTTGCCTTGTCGGCGGAAACACGGACGACCATGACCCTGTCGGGATATGAAACGAAAACCTCGCGCCTGTAGGTAATCCCCCTGTCCGACTTGTAGCTGACGGAAGCCACGCCCGTTTCCATATCCAATTCCCTGCGGTAATCCGTCACTGCCGCCGTATCGACGTCCGGAAAGTAGAGCAGCAAATCGCCCAGAGGCTGATACGCCTGTTGAGCAACCGGTATCCCGTAGAAATTTTTGTCGATATAGTCTCCCATTTCAGCGTATTTCCCGGCAAAAACCTGTTTCTTGATATATTCGAAATGAGCGCCTGCATTGGGATCATCGTAATTGTGGGGAATCCCCGACCAAAAGCTGGATTCGTTCAATGCAATGCGTTCATGGCCGGTTTTGCCGAAAACCATGCCTGCAATCATGCCGTTGCCAACGGGCGATGCGTCCAGCCATTCCTTTGCCGGAATGTCGTACCATAACTTCATATCGCCCTGCAAGGCGCTGTTTTTATCTGTCGCGCATGACGACAAAACTATGAGCGATACCGTCATCGCCACAGTCAAAATTGTTTTACTGAAAAATGTTTTCATGATGATTGATGATTAGACATTACAAAGTAAACATCTTTTTTACAAATATTTATAACTTATATTGATTAAAGGATTAACACTTCCTGCTTTTTAGTTAACGATTGTCTTTTCCACCGCTGACAGGCTCGAAACCTCGCCTTACCGTAGCATCATTTCGAATGATCCAATAATGCTTCGGAAATGTCCGTATGCTTCATCCCATTCGGCGACATCCTGCGGCAGGTACGTTTCTGTTTCCACGGAATTGCGTACTACCTTACGAATACTGGCCAGCGAATCAAGGTGACCCAGCGCCATCGCCTGCACCAGCAGGTTACCCATGGCTGTTCCTTCGGCCGGGCCTGCCACCACCGGCATACCAATAGCATTGGCTGTGAGTTGGCACAGGTAAATATTCCTGGAGCCGCCACCAATCACGTGCAGTTTTTCAACAGGGTGTGGCGAGACGCGTTTGAGCAGTTCTATCGCATGCCGATATTTCATGGCAAGGCTTTCGAAGATGCAGCGGACGATCTGCCCGGTGGTTTCCGGAACTTTTTGTCCCGTACGGCTGCAATAGTTGCAGATGGCTTTCACCATGCTTTCCGGGTTCATGAAATCGGGAGCATCCGGATCTACAAAATACCGGAATGACTTTTCGGCTTTGGCCATATCTACCAGCTGCTCATACGAACAGTTTTCCTGCTCCCATTCCTTGCGGCACTGTTCCAGCAACCACATGCCGGTGATGTTTTTCAGGAAACGGAAGGTGCCTTCGATACCGCCTTCGTTGGTAAAGTTCATTGCTTCGGTTTCCTTGTCGATCAACGGTTGATGCGTTTCGATCCCCATCAGCGACCAGGTACCCGAGCTGAGATAGGCCCAGTTTTCGCCCTCGGCAGGTACGGCAGCAATGGCCGAAGCTGTATCGTGTGCGCCCACAGCAACTACAGGTATTTTACCGATGCCGGTTTCCTTTGCGATGGCGTCGGCGAGCAGTCCGACTATGGTGCCCGGCAGCACGATTTCCTGCATTAGCGAAACAGGCGCCCCAAAAGCATCGAAAAGTTCCTTAGCCCAGCTCATTGTTTTGGGATTCAGCATTTGCGATGTGGAAGCAATGGTAAATTCGGCCTTTTTCACGCCAGTGAACAGGTAGTTCAGCAAGTCGGGCAGAAACAGCAGGTCGCGGGCTGCTTCGAGCAGCGACGAGCCGTTGCGTTTCATGGTAAACAACTGGAACAGGCTATTGAACTGCATGAACTGTATCCCTGTGAGGTCGTACACCTTTTCGCGCGGCACCAGCTTAAAATATTCGTCCATCATACCGCTGGTATGCGGATCACGGTAGGCGTAAGGTTCGCCAAGCAATGAGCCGTCCTTTGCAAGCAAGCCAAAATCGACGCCCCATGTGTCGATCCCAATGGATTCGGGACAGTATTTTCCTGCCATTGCGCAGGTTTTCAGGCTATTTCTAAGGGTATTGTAGATGCCCAATATATCCCAGTGGAAATGTTCGCCCACTGGGATGATGCCGTTGTTGAAACGCGATATTTCTTCCATTGCGATTTTGCCGTCGGCCAAAGTCCCGGCAATAGCCCGCCCGCTGGTTGCTCCAAGGTCGAAAGCAATAAAGGTATGAGATTTCATGTAAATAAGGTGTTTAATAATGAATAATAAAGATTTGAATACACTTGCATATACAAGCTACAAATATAGTGAAAATTCCAATCGCGACACGGTTAACAATTTTTTTTCGCATACAAAACGACCGTATTTCCATCAAGAAAATAAAACAAAAAGTCAGTTGATGACAAAAAAAGTATACTTTTGCCGAATCATCAAAACAATTTCGAGTTACGCGGCTTTGCCCAGCCCGAAACTCAAAACCCGAAGTCTTTGGCTCTTCTCTTCACATATCTGTTTTTAGCGTTGTCGATTTCGTTCCTGTGCTCGGTCGCCGAAGCGGTACTGTTATCGGTATCCTTATCGTTTGTCAAAACCAGGGAAGACCGGGGCAGCAAAAGCGCCAAGCTGCTGAAAAGATTAAAGGAAGACATCGACCGCCCCCTGTCGTCGATATTATCGCTCAATACCATAGCGCATACTGTGGGAGCGGCGGGCGTGGGCGCGCAGGCCACAGCAATCTGGGGTGAAGCGTATTTCGGTCTGGTATCGGCAATACTTACGCTTTTGATATTGCTTTTATCCGAGATATTGCCTAAAAGCGTCGGTACGCGTTATTGGCGGTCGCTGGCCTTGCCCGTTGCAACAATCGTGAATGTGATGATCTGCATTACGCTCCCGGTGGTGTGGGGCTCGAAAGGGATCACACGCCTGGTGTCGGGCAATAAGCCGCCGGAAAAAGTAAGCCGCGAGGAAATAGCCGCCCTCACCGACATTGGGCTTGAGGAAGGCGTTTTTGCCGAAAGCGAAAGCAAAACCATCAAAAACCTGATACGCTCGCGCTCTATCAAGGCCAACGAAGTAATGACTCCACGGACGGTGGTGGTTTCGATACCGGAAAATACCCGCCTGTCCGGATTTTTCGACGATCCGGAAGTTCGCAGACATTCGAGGTTCCCGATATACAGCAAAAATCCGGACAACATCACCGGGTATGTCCTGAAATACGACATCATCGACCATTTAGGAAAAGGCAACGGCGACATGCTGATCCGCGACATCCGGCGACCCGTCGTCATTTGTTATGAAAATACCACCATCCCCAAACTGTTCGACATCCTGCTCGAAAAGAAAGAACAGATTGCCGTCCTTGTCGACGAATATGGCGGCATGTCGGGGATTGTAACCCTCGAGGATATCATCGAAACCATCTTTGGCCTCGAAATCATCGACGAGCGCGACACCCAGGCCGACATGCAGCAACTGGCCAAGGACAAATGGCGCGAACGCGCCGAAAATCTGCACATCGACCTGACGGAGCAGAAGAAGGAATACGGTGATTGAAGGGAGTGCAGAATAAGTTTTCAGTGTAACCGATCATCAAATGCAGCAGTTAGTTTTTGCGACCGCCAACCGGCACAAACTGGAAGAAGTACAGGCCATGTTGCCGGGCGATCTTCAAATCAGGAATCTGTTAGACATTGGTTTTACGGGCGAAATACCCGAAACCGAAGCGACCCTGGAGGGTAATGCTTTGCAGAAAGTACGTTATATACACGAACGCTATGGAATGCCGTGCTTTGCCGACGATACCGGGCTTGAGACGGAAGCGCTGGACGGTGCGCCGGGAGTATACTCGGCGCGGTATGCCGGCGCGGAAGGCTCACAGGAAGAACGCGCCAAAGCCAATATGATCAGGCTCCTGCATGAACTTTCCGGCAAAACCAACCGTAATGCACGCTTCCGGACGGTGATCGCCTATATTGACGCCGATAACACAGAGCATCTTTTCGAAGGCGCAGTCAACGGTTCCATTATGGAGCATGCCGCTGGTAACGAAGGCTTTGGTTACGACCCCATCTTTATGCCCGATGGTTACAACATCACTTATGCGCAGATGCCGCTCTGCGAGAAAAACCTGATCAGCCACAGGGCAATCGCGTTCCGGAAATTCGCGGAAGCGATCCGTGAATGAACATCCCGAATACGCGCGCACCTTTCACTCAAACGAGCCGCTTAAAAACAGGCCTGTTCAAAATCCTTTTTATCCGTACATAATAAAGGCAAGCGAAGCATCATTCAAAATCAAACGATTTTCCATTTGCCCATTGTGCGAAAAGTTGTAATTTTGCGACGCTTTAAAATGAGCCATTTAGAAATTTAACATCATCTCATCAAAATAAATCAAGGAAAGACATGAGCAAATACCCAGTCATCACGGCCGAAGAGGCGGCAAGTTTCATTCATCACGAAGACAATGTCGGGTTTAGCGGTTTTACGGCATCCGGATGTCCCAAAGCCGTTCCTGTAGCATTGGCCAGGCGGGCGGAGGAAGAAGGCGCCAAAGGCAACCCGTTCAAGATAGGGATGTTTACCGGCGCTTCTACCGGCGACAGTATCGATGGCGCCCTTGCCCGCGCGCACGCCATCAAGTTCCGCACCCCTTACCAGTCGAACGTTGATTTGCGCAACGCCATCAACTGCCAGGACGCGCCGTATTTCGACATGCATCTGTCGCACCTCGGCCAGATGCTGCGTTATGGATTCCTGGGCAGGGTAAACACTGCCATCATCGAGGCTTCGGATATTACCGACAGTGGAGAGATTGTACCTACCTGCGGCGTAGGCATTGCCCCCACGCTTTGCCAGCTGGCCGACAGGATCATTGTGGAGCTGAACCGGAAGCACCCCAGGGATATTCGTGGGATGCACGATATTTATGTGCCCGCTGCACCGCCCAACCGCGAAGCGATACCGATCTACAAGCCGGGCGACCATGCCGGCATGCCTTACATCAAGGTCGACCCTGCCAAAATCGCCGGTATCGTGGAGACCGACCTGCCTAACGAAGGCGGCAGCTTTGCACCGGTGGATGAAACTACGGCAAAGATCGGCGACAATGTGGCTAACTTCCTGGTGGGCGAAATGGCTGCCGGACGCATCCCGAAATGTTTTCTGCCCGTACAGTCGGGCGTAGGCAACATTGCCAATGCCGTGCTGGCGGCTATGGGCGAACACAAAGCAATTCCCGTATTCGAGATATATACCGAAGTGATCCAGGATGCTGTGATTACGCTGATGCAGTCGGACCGCGTGAAATTTGCCAGCGGATGTTCCTTCACCGTGAGCAATCCCATGATGGACGAGATTTATGCCAGCCTGGACTTCTTCAAGCCCAAGCTGCTGCTGCGTCCGCAGGAAATATCGAACAACCCCGAAGTGATCCGCAGGCTTGGACTGATCACCATCAACACAGCCCTCGAAGCCGACATCTTCGGCAACATCAACTCCACGCACGTGACAGGCACCAGGATGATGAACGGCATCGGCGGTTCGGGCGACTTTACCCGCAACGCTTACCTGTCGATCTTCACCACGCCGTCGGTAGCCAAGGGAACGAACATCAGCGCTATTGTGCCCATGGTGTCGCACCTGGACCACAATGAACACTCGGTATCCATCCTGATTACCGAACAGGGCGTGGCCGATCTGCGCGGGAAATCGCCGGTTCAACGGGCGCGCGTCATCATCGAAAACTGCGTACATCCCGAATACAGGCAGCTGTTGCGGGATTATCTCAAGCTCGGAAGCGGGCACACGCCGCATAACCTGCATGCCTGCTTTGCCTTCCATCACGCTTTCAACGAAACCAGGGACATGCATCATGTCGACTGGTCGAAATACGCGAACTGAGATTTTCCCACAAAGCCGCAAAGTTCACGAATCTTTATGGAATACAATTTTAAGGCGATCGATGCCAAATGGCAGCAGTACTGGATGGAAAACCGTACTTACCGGGTAACGGAAGACGCCGGCAAACCGAAATACTATGTGCTCGACATGTTCCCGTACCCGTCGGGGGCCGGCCTGCATGTGGGGCATCCGCTCGGATACATCGCCGGCGATATTTACAGCCGGTTCAAGCGCCACCAGGGCTTCAACGTGCTGCACCCGATGGGATACGACGCCTACGGGCTTCCGGCCGAACAGTACGCCATCCAGACAGGGCAGCATCCGGCCGTCACTACCGAACAGAACATCCGGCGTTACCGCGACCAGCTGGACAAGATCGGCTTCTCGTTCGACTGGGAACGCGAAATCCGGACGTGCGACCCCGGTTATTACAAATGGACGCAATGGGCCTTCGCGAAGATGTTCCATTCGTATTATTGCCATGACAGGCAGCAGGCGCGCCCGATTGCCGAATTAACAGGCATCTTCGGGCAACAGGGCGCCAAAGGCATAAACGTCGCCTGCACGGAAGAATTATCGTTCACTGCCGGCGAATGGAACGCAAAAACGGAAAGGGAACAGCAGGAAATACTGCTCAACTATCGCATTGCATATTTGGCCGATACGATGGTGAACTGGTGTCCTGCGCTGGGCACGGTACTTGCCAATGACGAGGTGAGCGAAGGCCTTTCCGTGCGTGGCGGACATCCTGTGGAACAGAAACGGATGCGCCAGTGGAGCCTGCGCGTGTCGGCATACGCGCAACGCCTGCTGGACGGCCTGGATACTCTTGACTGGACGGATTCGCTGAAGGAAACGCAGAGGAACTGGATTGGCCGCTCGGAAGGAGCAGAGATGGAGTTCAAAGTTAAAGATTCGGCGTTCAGGATTCAAATATTCACCACAAGGGCCGACACCATTTACGGCGTTACCTTTATGGTACTCGCTCCCGAAAGCGACTACGCGACCATGCTGGTGAAACCCGAACACCGGGCCGAAGCGGATGCCTACCTGGAAGCCGTGAAACGCCGCACCGAACGCGAACGCATGGCCGACCGGCGTGTAACCGGCGTGTTTACCGGCTCGTATGCCATCAATCCGTTTAGCGGCGAAGAAGTTCCCGTGTGGATTTCGGACTATGTGCTGGCAGGCTACGGCACAGGCGCCATCATGGCTGTGCCGGCACACGACAGCCGCGACTATGCCTTTGCCAAGCACTTCGGCCTGCCGATCATTCCGCTGATCGAAGGCTGCGATGTGTCGGAAGAAAGCTTCGACGCCAGGGAAGGCGTCATGACAAATTCGGGCATCCTCAACGGGTTGACCGTCCCCGAAGCGATCCGGCGCGCCAGGGACTATATCCGCGAAAACGGGATTGGCCGCGTGAAAGTGAATTACCGCCTGCGCGACGCTATTTTCAGTCGCCAGCGCTACTGGGGAGAGCCATTCCCTGTTTATTACAGAGACGGGATGCCTTATACGGTGGATGAAGCCGACCTGCCCGTCGAATTGCCCGAAGTGGACAGGTTCCTGCCTGCCGAAACGGGCGAGCCTCCGCTGAGACGCGCTAAAGACTGGACATACAAAGGGTACCCGCTCGAACTGTGCACCATGCCGGGTTTTGCCGGTTCGTCGGCTTATTACCTGCGTTACGAGGATCCCCGCAACGGTTCGGCGCCGGTATCGCCCGAAGCCAACGGCTACTGGCGTAATGTCGACCTGTACATCGGCGGGACGGAACATGCTACCGGCCACCTCGTCTACAGCCGCTTCTGGAACAAGTTCCTGTTTGACCTGGGCGTTGTCCGCGACGACGAACCGTTCAAAAAACTCATCAACCAGGGAATGATACAGGGACGGTCGAACTTCGTCTACCGGATCAAGGGAACCAACCGGTTTGTATCCTGCAATCTCAAAGACCGGTACGACACCACCGAAATACACGTGGATGTGAACATCGTCCATAACGATGTTCTCGATATGGAAGCCTTCAAAAGCTGGAGTCCGGATTATGCTTCGGCTGAATTTATTCTCGAAGACGGCAGGTATATCTGCGGCTGGGCGGTTGAAAAGATGTCCAAGTCGGCGTACAACGTGGTGAATCCTGACATGATCGTGGAGCAGTACGGCGCCGACACGCTGCGCATGTACGAAATGTTCCTCGGTCCGCTGGAACAGTCCAAGCCATGGGATACGTCCGGCATCGAAGGCGTACACCGCTTCCTGCGCAAGGTATGGAACCTGTTCGTTTCCCGCGAAGGCAGCCTCGACGTTTCCGACGGGGCGCCTGCTCCGCAGGAGCTTAAAAGCCTGCACAGGGCTGTCAAAAAGGTGACGGCGGACATCGAAAACTTTTCGTTCAACACGGCTGTGAGCGCCTTCATGATCTGCACCAACGAGCTGCAGGAACAGAAATGCAACAAACGACGGATACTCGAGCCGTTCACCGTCCTGCTGTCCCCGTTTGCGCCGCATCTCGCCGAGGAGCTGTGGCATGCGCTCGGCCATGACGAAAGCATTACCGGCGCGGCGTATCCTGTAGCCAGTGAACAGTACCTGCTGGAGAGCAGCTTCACCTGTCCTGTGTCGTTCAACGGCAAGACCCGTTTCACCATTGAGCTGCCCGTTGATATGGATGCTGAAACCATCGAAGCGACTGTTCTTGCCACCGAAGGCGCCCGGAAATGGATGGACGGGAAGACGCCGAAGAAAGTAATTATTATACCGAAAAAGATTATTAATATCGTAATATAAAAAAGCCCTCCCCGGCCCAAACAGGAAGGGCGCCAACCGCATACAGTGGAGAACAGGGTACAAGCCGAGCCAAAGCGCTTGTAAAGAAGAAAACGCATAACCGCATATTTGCTATTCTCCACTACCTTTGCGAAGCGCACTCCCTCCCCCTTGGGGGGAAGGCCGGGGAGGGGGTTTCTCCTTTTCATCATGACGGCCATTATCCTCGTCCACTGTCCCGACCAGCCGGGCATCGTAGCCCGCGTAACCGAATTCATACACAGTAACCGGGGCAACATCATATCGCTGGAGCAGCATGTCGACCGCAGTGTGAACCGTTTCTTCATGCGCCTGAAATGGGATCTGGACAATTTTATGATCCCCAGGGACAGGATCAGTGATTATTTCCGGACGCTGATCGCAGCGCCTTACCGGATGACATTCGACCTGTATTTTCCGGAAACCAGGCCCCGCATGGCAATCTTTGTGTCGAAGATGTCGCATTGCCTCTACGACATGCTGTCACGCTGGGAATCGGGCGACTGGCAGGTAGACATACCGCTGATCATCAGTAACCACCCGGACATGCAGCCGATCGCCGGACGTTTCGGCATTCCGTTTCACTGTCTGCCTGTTACCAGGGAAAACAAAGCGGAACAGGAAGCGCGGCAAGTGGAACTTTTGCAGGAAGCCGGAACGGATTTTATCGTTCTGGCGCGTTACATGCAGGTACTTTCAACCGGTTTCCTGTTACAGTATCCCAACCGGGTGATCAACATACATCACTCGTTTCTCCCGGCCTTCGCAGGCGCCAAGCCGTATCACGCCGCATACGAGCGCGGCGTGAAGATCATTGGCGCCACCAGCCACTACGTCACCGGCGAGCTGGATGCAGGCCCGATCATCGAACAGGATGTGATCCGCGTCAGCCACAGGGATTCGCTGGATACCTTCATCCGCAAGGGAAAAGACCTGGAAAAGATCGTGCTTTCGCGGGGCGTGTTTTTGCATATACAGCGGAAACTGCTGGCGTATGGCAACAGGACGGTGGTGTTCGGATAAGCTTACAATAAGCCTGTCAGGTCCGGCGATCCTGACAGGCCGTTTACTTCGCAGCCTGCGAAGTTGCTGACAGGGTTTGCGATCCTTTTACGGAACAATCGCGCTCATGATTTCGCTCCAGGGGCCTTTTTCGCCGCGGGTATTTTCCCAGCGGAGGCAGCAGTAGAAGCATTTTCCTGCGCTAAGGTCAAACTGGAAGGTGTGGGGCGAGCGGGTGGCAAACACCGAGTGCACGAGGTCGGCGGCGCGTCGACACATCCCATACAAGTTCTGCGCCATGCACGCCAGAGGGTTTGGTATTCTTCGCGCTCCGTTCTTCGTCGTGGGCGTGGAAATGCACTATGAGACGGCTCCCGCCGAGCTGCTCGATGGTGAAGTCGACTTTTTCGGTCGGCTGCGGCACCGGCGTACGGGTGGTTTTGCGAATGGGCAATTCCAGCAGTTCGTGGTCGGCATTGGTAAGCAGGTGGTTGCGAATCAGGAATTCGGCTACCGACTGCCGGATGTCGGATTCGAGCTTTTTCCGGGCTTCGTTTTTCTCCGCTACGCTCACTTTGGTACGCGTGGCAGGCTCTTCCGCCGCTTCGAGTTTTTGCTCGAAGGCGTTTTTCTCCTCCTCCAACTGCATATATACGGTTTGGGGAAAGTTAAACTGGGTGAGCCGGGTCATCAGATACTTTAAAAAATTAATTACCCATGCCAGGAATTTCCTGTCGGGTTTCGGAAGATAATCATTAATTTGAAATCATACACTTTTAATTGAACCGAGAGGAATTGAAATTTTTGGTGGTGTTTTCCAAAGTATGCTATCCTAAACAAAGCCAAAATTGATGTAAAAGAAAGCGAGATTGAAAGCTTTCAAATGGTTCAACAACTTTTTTGAGAAGCAGCAGGTTTTACG
>JAISCQ010000267.1 GCA_031265445.1 Bacteroidales bacterium | reverse complement strand
GCTTGAAGGTCAGGTCGGTTTTGGGGTCTAAATAACGTGCCATAATTTTTATTAATGGATGAAACAGAACGACAAAGATAACATATATTTATTGCATCAACCGAATTTCATTTGAACTTGAGTGCAAAAAATCATCGAAAGCAACAGTATATCATTTTATTACAACCATATTTTCGTAAAAACAAGTTCATTAGAAACGCATATTTATTACATCAACCGAATTTCATTTGAACCTTATGCAGAAACAATCATCGAAAGCAACAGCATATCATCTTATTACAACCATATTTTTCGTAAAAACAAGTTGAAGGGAACGTCTCTTGCAGGTGTGATTCTTCCGTGCGAAGACTTTCGCATGTCTCCTGCAGGTGTGATTCTTCCGTGCGAAAACCTTCGCATGTCTCCTGCAGGTGTGATTCTTTCATGCGAAAACCTTCGCATGTTTCCTGCAGGTGTGATTCTTCCGTGCGAAAACCTTCGCATGTGTCTTGCAGGTGTGATTCTTTCATGCGAAAACCTTCGCATGTCTCTTGCAGGTGTGATTCTTCCGTGCGAAAACCTTCGCATGTCTCCTGCAGGTGTGATTCTTCCGTGCGAAGGCTACGGCAGCGTAGTCGAAATTTAATCTCTGTAAGAAAACCTGGCTTCTGCGGGAAAAAAGAAAATTGATAAATCCTTGCACCGTAGCAGCATGGCATTTGAAGAGAAACCTTAGATGCAGCCTCGATTTTCATCGTGACGGGAATATGGATTTGTTCATTGGAAACAGTGCTAAAGAATCAAAAAAAAGAATTTGGGATGGAGATGTTTTATTTAAAATTATATCTTTGCACCGGTGAAGTTTCAAGTTTGTCTTCGGCGAACTCTCGGGTTCGGTTTTTCAGGTTTTCCCATTTTTGTGGGATGAAATAACACAAACTTTGAACCTTAAACCACTTTAAACCTCAAACTTTAAACCTTTTTATATTATTATGAGTAAGGCAATTACCCTTGGCGGACTGAAAAAAGGCGATTTTCGGAAGGTGGTTGATAAAAAGCAGGTTGATTTATACATTCTGACCAACAAAAACGGATGGGAAATGTCCGTGACCAATTACGGGGCAAAAATCGTATCCCTGCATGTACCCGACCGCAACGGAAAGATGATTGACGTAGTGCTGGGGCACAACGGTATCGACGAGTACCTGGCGTCGAAAGAGCCATATTTCGGCGCTGTATGCGGTCGAACGGGCAACCGTATTGCAAAGGGACGGTTTACGCTCGACGGCAAGGAGTACCGGCTTGCTGTCAACAATGGCCCCAACAACCTGCATGGCGGACTGAAAGGCTTCAACGCCGTAGTATGGGACGTCCTGCAACCCGACGATCAAACAGTGTCGCTCGCCTATATTTCGCCCGATGGAGAAGAAGGCTTTCCCGGAACTTTAACTACCCTCGTTACTTACAGGCTTACCGACGAGGCCGTACAGATAGATTACGAAGCATGGACGGATGAAGCAACCATCATCAACCTCACCAACCACTCGTATTTTAACCTTTCGGGCGCCGGCGACCCGTATATCGGCGACCATTCGCTCACCATCAACGCCGACACTTACCTTCCCACCGACGAGACCGCTATCCCTTACGGCGATCCTGCGCCGGTAGCCGATACCCCGATGGATTTCCGCACATCGCATACCATTGGCGAACGTATCGAGGATAATTTCCAGCAATTGATCTACGGAAAAGGGTACGACCATACTTATGTGCTGAACAGGCAGGGCGACGAACTGTCGTTCTGCGCCAAGGCCGTATCGCCCAAAACAGGTATCGCTATGGACGTGCTCACCACCGAACCCGGCGTGCAGCTATACACCGGCAACTGGATGACCGGCGACTTTGCCGCCAAGAACGGCCAGCGCTACCCGATGCGTTCGGCTTTCTGCCTCGAAACGCAGCATTATCCCGACAGCATCAACAGGCCGCAATACCCTACCGTAGCGCTTCGTCCCGAAGACACCTTCAAATCGCAAACCATTTTCAAATTTTATACCGAGTAATTTTTAATATCTATTATCAAACCTTAAAAACAAATTTTTTATGTCACAACAAAAACAAAGCGGCAATATTGTTGCCATCATCATGATGATCTTCCTGTTCGGAATGATATCATTTGTTACTAATCTGGCTTCGCCCATGGGCGATATCCTGAAAAACCAGTTCGGTATAGACAACTGGGTAGGAACACTCGGGGTCGTTGCGAACTTTATTGCATACGCGGTAATGGGTATCCCTGCCGGTATCATGCTCGACAAATACGGGTACAAGAAAACGGCTTTAACCGCTATTGCGGTGGGCTTTGCCGGTGTCGGCATCCAAACTCTTTCCGGCGCTATCGACACTTCCTCCGCCCTGATCGTTTACCTGCTTGGAGCTTTTGTTGCCGGATTTTCCATGTGTATGCTGAATACCGTAGTCAACCCGATGTTGAACAATCTCGGCGGCGGCGGTAATCGCGGTAACCAGTTGATTCAGATAGGAGGTTCATTCAACTCGCTTTGCGGAACAGCCGTTATCATCCTGACCGGTATTCTGGTACCGAAAATCACTGAAGCCAAAATTGGAGACGTGCTTCCCTTGATGTACACTGCCCTGGCTATTTTCGCTTTGGCGTTTATCGTTATAGCAATCGCCAAGATACCCGAAAAAGAAAAAGTTGTGGCTGCTGTCACCAACGAAAAATCGCAGTACAGTGCACTTTCATTTCGTCATTTCATACTCGGCGCAGTGGCAATTTTTGTTTATGTGGGCGTTGAAGTAGGGATTCCTAACGTGTTGCAAAAATGGCTGCAGAACGATGTCGATGTCATGAAAATGTTTGAAGGAAGCGCCGAAGCAATTGCCGGATCGGTAGCGGGTACATACTGGTTCCTGATGTTAATCGGACGGTTGGCCGGCGCTGCCGTCGCCAAGAAAGTATCGGCCAAATCGATGCTGATGTGCGTATCGTCGTTAGGTTTACTGTTTGTACTTTTAGCTATATTTTTGCCCAAGACTGTGCCCATTGATCTTCCGGTATTTAAAAATGAAGCAGGAGCGCTGTTCGGATTTGCCAAAGTACCTGTTAATGCCGCCTTACTCGTTTTGTGCGGATTATGTACCTCGGTAATGTGGGGAGGAATTTTCAACCTTGCAGTTGAAGGTCTGGGTAAATATACCGAAAAAGCATCGGGATACTTTATGGTGCTTGTTTGCGGAGGCGGGATACTGCCGTTGCTCCAAAACTGGATCGTAGACATTACCGATGGCAATTACCTGATCAGTTACTGGGTAATTATTGCAGGGTTGGCCTATCTGCTCTACTATGCGTTGATCGGCAGCAAAAATGTTAACAGGGATATTCGCGTTGATTAAGCGAAAGTTTTAAGTTTGAGGTTTCAAGTTTAAAGCAGTACAAAGCCGGACAACTTGAAACCTTCAATCTTTAATCTCAAACTTTTAGAAAATATGGATACTTCAAAAATTAAAGAGAAATTCCGGTCGCTGTACGGCAGCGATGGCGTCATGTACACGTCGCCCGGGCGTATCAACATCATCGGCGAACACACCGACTATAACGGCGGTTTCGTGCTTCCCGGCGCTATCGACAAGGCGATGTACTGTGAAATCAAGCCCAACGGCACCGGTAAAGTCCGCGCTTTTGCCCTGGATTTGAACGAATCGTGCGAGTTTGGCCTCGAAGAAGCCGACAAGCCTGAAAAGCAATGGGCATGCTACATTTTTGGCATGTGCCGCGAAATAGCCAAAAAGGGTAAATCCGTGCAAGGTTTCGACACGGTATTTGCAGGCGACGTTCCCCTTGGCGCCGGCATGTCCTCATCGGCTGCACTGGAAAGCTGCTTCGGTTATGCGCTCAACGACCGGTTCAGCCTGGGGTTCACCCGTATGGAGATCGCTTTGATGGGACAGGCTACCGAACACAATTACGTGGGTATCAAATGCGGCATCATGGACCAGTTTGCTTCCTGCCACGGTAAGGAAGGCTACCTGATGAAACTTGACTGCCGTTCGCTGGAATTCGAATACGTTCCGTTCAACCCGAAAGGATACAGAGTCGTGCTCCTCAACACCTGCGTAGAACACAACCTGGCTGCCGGCGGCGAATACAACAAGCGCCGCGCTTCGTGCGAACGGGTGGTTGCCGAAATAGCCAAAACGCATCCCGAAGTAAAACTCCTGCGCGACGCGAGCATGGATATGCTCAAAGCCGTTAAGGACAAAGTAAATCCGGTAGATTACCTGCGCGCCGAGTTTGTGATCGGCGAAGTACAGCGTCTGCTGGATGCATGCGCTGCCATGGAGAAAGGCGATTACGAAACCGTTGGCCGGAAAATGTACGAAACCCACGAAGGCTTGAGCCGGCAATATACGGTAAGCTGTCCCGAACTGGATTATCTGAACGCGATGGCCAAAGGATGCGGCGTTACAGGTTCGCGCGTGATGGGTGGCGGATTCGGCGGCTGTACCATCAACATAGTGAAAGAGGAATTGTATGATGCATTCCTCCAGGAAACCCTGGCCGCCTATAAAAATGAGTACGGCATTGATGCCAGGGTATACGATGTCGTAATCAAAGACGGAGCAAGAAAGATCGACTGAACCCTTCCATCCTCTCCCCGCCGTCTCCTGCGAACGAAGGCAACAGGGACGGGGGGAGAGGTTTGCGAAAAAACGCTCAACAATCTGTTGGGTGTTTGTCGTTTTGTGACGAAATAAAGCGATATTTTTCTTCGCTTTTCATTTATTATGATTATTTTTTGTAGGAGTTAATCCATAAAATTCATCAGATGCAAGAAGAACAGGATAATAATGTCATCGTTGTGACGTGGGATTTTACACATGTATCGGAGTATGCCCTGGCGCATGCCGTCAAAATCGCCTCCATTATGAAGTATGAAATCAAATTACTCCATATTGTCGAGCCCGCCGCTCCTTCTGAGAAAATAGAAAATGCCCGCCGCAAAATGGCGCAAGTATGCGCCGAAACGCTCAGTCGCGATGGGATCATTTGCAAGGTGGTGGTGAAGGAAGGTAACCTGTTTACCGCGATTTCCGATTACGCCACACAATCGAACACACAGTTGGTGATGATGGGAACCCATGGGAGGAAAGGAACTCAGAAAATGTTCGGAAGCAAAGCCTTGAAAGTGATTACCGGATCGAATGCCCCCTTCATTGTGGTGAAAGCCAAACCATCCGAAAATCTGAATATATCCAATGTCGTTTTCCCAATCGATTTCACATCGGAAAACAAGGAAAAACTGCAATGGGCCATTTATATCGGGCGCAACTTCCACTCGAAGGTTCATCTGTTCAAATACCCCGTATCCGACAGCGATTTGCAAAAAAAAGTGAATACCAACTTGAATTTTGCCATCCGCTTCCTGAAACAGAACAACCTCGAATACGAGATCCACACGGCTCCGAAGAAAGGAAACTTTGCCAGCGCAACCATCCGCTTTGCCGAAAAAATCCGTGCTGATTTAATCATTGTGATGACAACCAAGCACATCACAATATTAGATTATATGTTTGCCGCCGATGAACAGGCCATTATCGACAACAGCGCCAAAATACCTGTGATGTGCGTGAATCCGCGTACAGGCTTCGCCGGGACGGGTCAATACCTGTACGGTTGATGCTCGCGCTATTTCCAAACCGTCGGGGTTATCAGGGACGACTTTAAGTCAATTCTTACGTCGTCTGCTTCTACGTTACAAGATTCTAAGAACTTGTTTTGACACCGCTCGCGCCCGCTCCCAACAATGAGCGGGCTTTTTTAATCCGCGCCCGTCCCGGATCTTTTTAGTTACTACACAGGGTTGGTAATAAAAAAGCGCTATATTTGCATTGTCTTCAAAAATATGTCATGACAGTAATAGAACAAAAAAAATTCAGATTGATACGGTCAATTATGAACGCCGATGCCAAGAAGGTATCAGAGGTAGAAAAAATTTTCGGTTTCGAGCAAACACCTTCATCCATGTGTTCGGCTGATGAACTGCGGGAAAGCGTTCGACAACAATTGGATGAGCTGAAAGCCGGGAAAACAGACTTTATCTCGCATGAACAACTGAAAAGAAAAGTAATATAATGATCATCAAATGGTCGCCTGCTATACAGGATTTAGACGAAACATATGATTTCTACGCGAAAAAGAGCCTGCAAGCTGCTGCCATGCTGTACAATACCATTGTCGTTATTTGTACCGTTTCCAAATTACAAATGGAGTTGGAGGTTTGCTGTTGAATTTCTACTTTTGTAGTCGCTTAACCATCATTAAAAAATAAAATATGAGTATCAAAGGATCAAAAACCGAACAAAACCTGTTGAAAGCGTTTGCCGGCGAATCGCAGGCACGCAACAGGTACACATTTTTCGCCAAGCAGGCACGCAAGGACGGTTTCGAACAAATAGCAGCTTTCTTCGAGGAAACTGCAGCCCAGGAACAGCAACATGCCAAAACCTTCTTCAAATTCCTGGAAGGAGGCATGGTAGAAATCACCGCTTCATATCCTGCCGGGATCATCGGCAGCACTTCCGAAAACCTGCTGGAAGCTGCCGAAGGCGAACATGAGGAATGGGATGTGCTGTATCCCGAGTTTGCCCGCATCGCCGAGGAAGAAGGATTCAAAAAAATCGCAACGGCCTTCAAATTGGTCGCAACGGTTGAAAAAACGCATGAAGAACGCTACCGTAAGTTATTGCAGAACATCGAAAACGATCAAGTATTCAACCGTTCGGATAAAGCAGTATGGGTATGCCGCAATTGCGGTTATGTGCATTACGGCGATAAGGCATTGGCCAGCTGCCCTTGCTGCGAACATCCGCAAGCTTATTTCCAATTGAAAGCCACCAATTACTGATCCGTAAATGCGCTTCGCCACTGTCGGGGACAAGACCACCGACAGGGCACAGCTGCCGTGCCGGTTCAATCCGCGGCAGGAAAAATAATTCGACCTGTCAGGTATACGACCCTGACAGGTCATTTTCGTAAGTTTACGTATACCTGCCTGTTGTTTCAAACTGAGAATCCTTTTTTATCCTATCTTTGCAAAGATTTTTAAAACGATCCTTTTTGTTAAAACAATAGAATGAAGCATATACTTGTTTTATCCATCATACTGTGTGCCATTTCGTTGTCTGCACAAGCCCAGGCAGATAAAGCCGCCATTAAAGGCGCTGCCGCTACGGCTACCACCGGTGTAGGCAGGGACGCTAAAAAGTTGCCCGACACGCTGAAATGGAAAAAAGGCGGGGATATATCCTTGAATTTTTCGCAAACAACGCTTACAAACTGGACTGCCGGCGGCGAAAATTCTTTGTCATTAAGCAGTTCGGCCAACCTGTTTGCCAACTACAAAAAAAACAAAATAATTTGGGAAAATTACGCCTTTTTTGCATACGGCATCATCAAAGCCGGTGATCGTAAATCGGTAAAAAACAGCGACCAGATCAATATCGGTTCAAGAATAGGTTATCAAATGGCCAAAAGTTGGTATTATACGGCCGCGATGCTTGGTAAAACACAGTTTGCTCCGGGATATAAATATACATCAACGGATACGATCCGCATTTCGAACTTTCTTGCTCCTGCCTACCTCTATCTTTCGCTCGGGCTGGACTATAAACCATCGGGCAAGGTTTCGATCAGTTTTGCACCGGCCATGGGAAAAGCCACCTTTGTACGCTTTGACGACCCGGTAATACTCTCCAGTTCCGGGATCACCCAGGATTTGATTGATCAGGGGAAAAAAGCGCGTTACGAATTTGGGGGAGGTATTGTTTTTAATCTAAACGGAAATTTCTTTTCAAAGAAAGTTACCTACATTTCTCAACTTGAATTATTTTCCAACTATCTGGAAAAACCACAGAACGTGGATGTTGTCTGGGATTTCCAGTTCCGCATTGCAATTACCAAGTTTGTGGCTGCCAATGTGCGCCTCAATATGATTTACGATGACAACCAAAAAACGTTCCGGAAAGAACCCCAACCCGACGGCTCCTCTAAAGACATGCCGCACGGAGCAAAACTCCAGGTGAAGGAATATTTCGAAATAGGCCTGTTTTACGTTTTTTAAGGTATTTCGACCCGTTTCCGCGTATGTCAAATTATTGCAGGAAAGTTAACGGCGCGTCAGGGTTTATTGGTTGATAAAATCGCACAATTCGCGATAAAGTTTCTGTATGGGCAGTCCCATTACATTATAATAGGAACCCTCGATCCTCTCGATGCCCACATAACCGATCCATTCCTGAATGCCGTACGCCCCGGCTTTGTCATAAGGCCGGCAGCGGTCTACATAGAAAGTAATTTCCTCGCCGGTCAGTTTTCTAAAGAACACCTTGCTTTCAGCGGAAAAAGCTTGTTGTTTCCGGTTTGTTGTCAGGCAAACGCCGGTGTACACCTGATGCATGTTCTCCGAAAGCGTTTCCAGCATGTGGATGGCGTCTTCCCGGCCGGAGGGCTTTCCAAGCACCCGGTTGTCAATCCACACAATGGTGTCGGCTGTTACAACCACCGTATCGTCGGGGATGGTAACCGCTTGCAGGAATGTATTTGCTTTCAGGCGGGCAAGGTAAAGGGGGATTTCTTCGCGTTGCAGTTCCGGCGGGTACACCTCGTCGGTTTCGCCGGCAAGCTGTGTTGTGAATTGCAGACCCGCCTGCTGCATCAGATCGATACGCCGCGGCGATTTCGATGCAAGAATGATGGGTACCTGGTATATCGGAAAAGGAAAAAGCAATTGATAAGCGGTTATGGATGTCGATTATTTACTCGTGGTTCCTGTGATGCGCGGACATGCAATTCCGTTGCTTGCCCGGCATGTTATATGATACGCCGTCATCGATGATCCACAATAAAGATATCCTCATTGTCTTTTTTCATCAAATAATGCTCGCGGGCAAACTTTTCGAGATTGGCGGGATTGCTTTCCAGCTCTTCCAGCTTGGCGCGATCTTCCCGTATTTTTTCTTCGTAAAACATCTTGTCTTTTTCCAGCTGGTGTACCTGTCTGAGATGGAAGGTTCGTTCGATGAGACTGTTGGTGTCGAAAAATACGATCCATACAAAGAAAAGGATCAGCGAAAGACTGTATTTATTCCGCAGCAAAGGAGCAAAAAAACCGAAACTTTCCTTATAATCCATCACATTAAATATTTGTGGCGAAAATACAAAGATTTTTTGATTTGCGTGTTTTTTGCAGGAAAAGATGAATAAAAAGAGCTGCCAAACTGCCGGGCTGCGAAGCTGCCGGCATGGCTGAAACGGCTGTCAGGCGGATGCAACCATTTGAAACGCCCCGTCGCTTCTTCTAAAGTTTGTTAAAAGGTGATGGATTTTCTTTTCGGTGTACCGTAATTATTCTACATTTGTCCGACCAAAAACCAAAAGAAGAAACCTTTTATGACAAGAATCGGACTCATCGGGACGGGTGACGTGGCGCATGTTCATACTGCCGGGCTATTAACCAACAGCAACTATGAGATAGTCGGCTGTTATTCGCCCGAAAATTGCCGGTCGGTAATAATGGCGCAGCGCTATCGGCTGATTTCCTGTTCGTCGCCCGAAGCGCTTCTCAAATATGCCGATGCCGTGGACATAGCGGACAATCTGCCGGAAACAATGATCTTGGCGGAATTGTCGCTGAAAGCAATGAAACATGTGTTTATTGCCCAACCCGACCGGTTGAGTACGGAACAATGGCAATACCTGAAAAAACTGGCGGAGGAATCGGGGGTGATTTTACAGTCGGGCACAGGCTACATGTATTGTCCCGCCTACGAAATACTGTCCGAATCGATGCAGGCGGCAAAGATAGTCGACATAAGGCATCAGCTGGTCAACCGCAGCGATCCGTATGCCCGGCTGAATGTAGAACTGCCATACGATTTCGATTTTGTGACCGGTATCCTGCAAACCGGTATCAGCAAACTCGATGTCAAGACATGGACCAAATCGGAAAATTTGCCCGACATGCTCCATTGCAGACTGGAATGCGACAACGGCTGTACGGTGAACCTGACGGCGTATACCGTTGTAGAAGGCGAACCCAGGCTGGAGTTTACATTTACCTCTTCGGATGCGGTGATACGTGCGGACATATTCAAATCTGTTATCGAAAAGCAGTACCGCACCTGCGACAGGGTCGACAGCATCATCCTCGACGCCTATAGTGACAGCGCCATCCATCAGCATTACCTGCAAAACTTCCATCGCGCGATTTGCAATAAATACGATGCCATCCGCAGCATTGATGAACAATTCCGGAACAAGGCCGCCGCCGGTTATATCGTTGACCGGATCAAACAATTGCAACCGGCAAGCTCATCACTTTGTGCCGGCATGACCCGCATTGTCTTCCGTCGCAACTGACAGATCTTAAAACGTTGGGGGACAGAAAAAAAATATGGATGATTTTCAGAAAGATACGTACTGTATTGCAATCCATAAGGCCGGAAATTTAAATACCTGTTTCTCCGCAGTGACTGACACAATGCCATATTGTCTGAAAAAATGTCAGAAAAACCGGTTTGCAGATATGTCAAAACATATTTGGCATGGAATGTGTATCTCACAGAAAAAGTAAAAAAAATGATGTTTCACTTATAAATTATATTCAAACATGACAAATGTAAAAATTAAACCATTAGCAGACAGAGTTCTCGTGCAACCGATGGAAGCTGAGTCGAAAACCGCCAGCGGGCTGATTATTCCCGATACGGCCAAGGAAAAGCCCCAAAAGGGCACCGTTGTAGCCGCAGGCCCCGGCACTAAAGATGAAGAAATGCAAGTAAAAGTAGGCGATGTTGTCCTTTACGGAAAATATGCCGGTAGCGAATTGAATGTCGATGGTACTGACTATCTGATGATGAGACAATCGGATATTTTAGCAGTAATTTAATTTTGTAACAGTTATTTTCATAAAACCCAATCAAAAAAACCATAAAAAGATATGGCAAAAGAAATTAAATTTAATATAGAAGCCCGTGATTCCCTGAAAAGAGGCGTAGATCAACTGGCGAATGCAGTAAAGGTAACTTTAGGCCCTAAAGGTCGCAACGTGGTTATCGACAAGAAATTCGGCGCTCCGCAAGTTACCAAGGACGGCGTAACGGTCGCCAAGGAAATCGAATTGTCGAACAAGATGGAGAACCTCGGCGCGCAGATGGTGAAAGAAGTAGCTTCAAAAACCAACGACGATGCAGGTGACGGAACTACCACTGCCACTGTATTGGCTCAATCGCTGGTAGCTGTAGGTTTGAAAAACGTCACCGCCGGCGCCAACCCGATGGACTTGAAACGCGGTATGGATAAAGCCGTGGTTAGAGTTACCGAAAGTTTGAAATCGCAATCGAAAGAAGTAGGCGACGACCTGAAAAAGGTAGAACAGGTTGCCTCCGTATCGGCCAATAACGATCCCGAAATAGGCAAGCTGATCGCCGAAGCAATGGGCAAAGTGAAGAAAGAAGGCGTTATCACCATCGAAGAAGCTAAGATATCCGACACTTACGTAGACGTAGTGGAAGGGATGCAGTTCGATCGTGGTTACATTTCGCCCTATTTTGTGACCGATACCGAAAAAATGGAGTGTACGCTCGAAAATCCGCTGATCCTGATCCACGACAAGAAGATCTCGACCATGAAGGAATTTCTTCCCATTCTGGAAACTTCCCTCCAAACCGGTAAACCCCTCTTGATCATCGCTGAAGATGTGGATGGAGAAGCTGTCGCCACCTTGATTGTGAACAAATTGCGCGGTTCGTTGCGTATCTGCGCCGTGAAAGCTCCCGGCTTTGGCGACCGTCGCAAAGAAATGCTCGAGGATATCGCCATCCTTACCGGCGGTACCGTCATCACCGAAGAAAAAGGCCTGAAGCTCGAAAGCGCCACCCTCGATATGTTGGGTCACGCCGAAAAGATCACCATCAACAAGGACAATACCACGATCGTGAACGGAGCAGGCGAAAAAGCACAAATCGACGCTCGTATCGCCCAAATCAAAGCCCAGATGGAAAATACCACCTCGGACTATGATAAGGAAAAACTTCAGGAACGTTTGGCCAAGCTGGCCGGTGGCGTAGCAGTGCTCTACATTGGCGCCGCTACCGAAGTTGAGATGAAGGAAAAGAAAGACCGCGTCAACGATGCTTTGAGCGCAACCCGTGCAGCCGTTGAAGAAGGTATTATCCCGGGCGGCGGCGTGGCTTATGTCCGTGCTATCAGCGCCCTCGACGGCATGAAAGGCGACAACGACGACGAAACCACAGGTATCGCTATCGTACGCCGCGCCCTCGAAGAACCCTTCCGGCAGATTGTTGAAAACGCCGGTTTGGATGGCGCCGTTGTCGTACAGAAAGTACGCGAAGGCAAAGATGATTACGGGTACAACGCGCGCACCGACGTATACGAAAACCTGCACGCCGCAGGTGTTATCGATCCTACCAAGGTTGCCCGCGTAGCCCTCGAAAATGCAGCTTCCATCGCCGGTATGCTCCTCACCACCGAATGTGTACTGGCCGAAAAGGAAGAAGAAAAACCCGCTGCAATGCCTAATCCCGGCATGGGAGGCATGGGCGGAATGATGTAAAAATTGTTTGTTGTCCATACTCAAGCCCCCGGATCATTTGTTGTCCGGGGGCTTTTTCGTTAAATTCCCCGCTTTTTCATACTTTTGCGGATACCATAATCAATGTAATAAATGAAAACCAAAGATGGATATATTCAGCTATTTTCTTCGAAATTACCGGTTGTTCCATGACATTGACCATGTTTCAATCGGCTATGGGAATCCTGATACATCCCGGATCCGGATTGTCAAAAGCGCCGGTAATGATTTCTGGAATAAAAAATCGGACATAGATCCTCAAAAACCGATCTGGAAAAAATGGAAGGGGGTTCAAATCCCGTTTCTTTTTGATCAGGATGATTCCCGGGAGATTATCTCCGGCGGGGAAGGTCATGTATCCGTCAACTACGATATTGTTGCCTCTGCATTTTACTTTTTGAGCGGCTGGAACGAATATGTCAATTCCTGCAACGACCTGTATGGAAGAACCGGCTATGAGCAAAGCATGGTTAAAAAACTGGGTGTCGTCCGGATACCGGTGGTGAACTATTATTTTGATATTTTGCATGACGCCGTATCGCAATGTGGCGGGAAAAGCTTCAAGCGGCTGTGGAATGACCACGCCTTTGCAGTAGCCTTAACCCATGATATCGACAATTGCATGAGCGCATGGCTGGAGGGATCATTCAGCGAATTGAAAAAAGGACGGTTCCTTTCGATACCCGGTCTTGTTTTGAAACGTTTCCTGTCGGAAGACGACTGGTTCAATTTTGAGCTGATTTCGTCAATAGAAAAACAGTATGAAGCCAGGTCAACCTTTTTCTTTCTTCCCGAAAAAGGAAAGAAGGGTCAATGGAAGAATGCCGATTATAATATCCGCAGCAAAAAAATACGGCAGGTTATCCGGAATCTTGGGGATGACGGATTTGAGACCGGCGTCCACGGCAGCTTCGGGACGCACGCCGACGCGCAAAAACTCGCAAAAGAACTTGCAGCAATCGATACGCCCTCAATCATCGGGAACAGGTTCCATTTTTTAATGTTCGACCCGGGAAAAACAGCCGGAGTACTTGAAAAGAGCGGCATCAGCTACGATGCTTCCCTTGGATTTGCCGAACATGCAGGCTTCAGGAGAGGAACCTGCCATCCCTTTTACCTGTACGATTTTGTACGGGATCAAATATCTGCGGCGCTCGAAATCCCGCTTATTGTAATGGATACAACGCTACGCAGCAAAAATTACATGGGCCTTGCTCCCGGAACAGCGCTCGATGAAATATCCGGATTAATGGATGAAGTCAAGAAATTCAGCGGGGTATTCACCTTATTGTGGCACAATACATCTTTTTCGGAATACAAATTTGCCGGATGGAAGCGGGTATACCTGGATATACTGGAATACTGCAAAAACAATGGCGCATGGATGACAACAGGCAGGAATATTTATGAAAAAATCACAGGAAAATAAACACCGGATACTGGTCTTGGACGGCGACCACAAAAATGCGCTGGCTATTGTCAGGCATCTTGGCAAAACCGGGAAATACGTGATTGATGCAGTATCCTGCCAAAGAGTTTCCATTTCATTCTATTCGAAATATGTTTCCCGGAAACTGATCCTTACCAACCCTAAGAAAGATCGGGAGAAATATATCGAAGAATTGCTGGAAACCCTGGAAAAGAACCGTTATCTGGCTCTGATCCCGGTTTCGTACATCAGCTTCCGGATTTGCGCCGCCTGCCGGGACAGGATCAGGCAATTCACCCATCTGACCATTACCGGACCCGACAACATTCTGCTGGCGTCAAGCAAAGGTGCGACATACGGGCATGCCCGGAAAACAGGGGTTCCTTATCCTGAAACGATCATCTTACAGGCCATGGAAGATCTTGAAACCATACATGCGGAATATCCATGCGTCATTAAAGCTCCGTACGAAATGGGCAGGAATGTTGTAAGCTATGCACACAACAAACAGGAGCTGACCGCCAAGTACAGGCAAATGTGCGAAGCCTGTCATTTCACGGAAGCGTTGCCCGTGATTCAGAAATATGTTGATGGAAGCGGGTTCGGTTTTTTTGCATACTATCAGAAAGGCGAATGTAAAAACTGGTTTGTACACCGGCGCCTCAGGGAATATCCGGTTTCGGGAGGAGCCAGTACCGCTGCCGAATCATTCTTCGATGAAAAAATCGTGGAATACGGCAAGCGCATGCTCGATTCCCTTCGCTGGGACGGCGTGGCTATGGTGGAATTTAAACAGGACAAAGCTTCCGGAACGTATTACCTGATGGAAATCAATGCCAAATTCTGGGGTTCTTTGGATTTAGCCTTGCTGGCAGGAGTCAATTTCCCGCAAATGCTGATTGATGAAGCCCTGGGTAAAAAGATAGAAAAAGTCTCCTTTAAGGAAAAAATCCGTTTCCAGTGGATATTGAATGGCGATTTGTTTCATGTACTGGAAAAGCCAGGTCATATTTTGTTATTTTTGAGGGACCTGTTTGTTGCCAAAAATGATTTTTATTTCTCCGATATAAAACCCAATCTTTTTCAAATTCTGTTCATCCCGGTTCATTATTACAAAAAGTTTTTCAAATGATCATTGACTTTCACATACATACCCGTTTCTCGTACGACAGCATGATGTCGCCCCGGAAAATCCTGACCATTGCCAGACAAAGGGGACTGGACGGGATTGTTGTGTGCGACCACAATACGGTAAAAGGAGGCCTGGAAGTACAGAAAATGAACAGGGACAATGATTTTATGGTGATCGCAGGAGCGGAAATCGCCACCGATGCAGGTGATGTAACCGGCATTTTTCTTTCCGAAGAGATCAAATCGAGGAATTTTACCGAAGTAGCCCGGGAAATCAGGAAACAGGGCGGAAAACTGATCCTTAACCACCCGTACAGGGGGCACGACCTGTCGAAGGTTGATTTTTCGCTGGTAGATTTTATCGAAGGGTTTAACGGCCGTACAGCTGAGGCAGATAACCGCAAGGCTGTGGAACTCGCCCGGAAGTACGCCATCCCCATCGTTGCCGGAAGCGACGCCCACCTGTATGCGGAAATAGGAAACTGTAAGACGCATGTTGCTGACCGGGAAACATTACAAATTGAAAAAACCGAATACCGGAGGTCTTCTTTTTGGCACATCACATTAAGCCAGTACATCAAATCGATCAAGAGGAGGAGCTTTAAAATATTCTTCTCGGCAACGGCTGTTCATATAAAACATTGTTGCAAACTCATTTTCGCAAAAAAATAACGTGTGCATCTTTGATGGCATCTGAAACGGAAAATGATGAAGCAGCTACCTTGCTAAAACTGACAGTCAACCTGAATCAGGAACTGACAAACGCGCCCGGAAACGATCCGCATCAGCAGGCTGTTTTTTTACAAAAAAAGCGCGCAAAAAAATTGCAGGTTCATTTTTTTTTCAGACATTTGCCAACAGTTCTTCAATCAATCATTCAATGATTCCACAATCAATCCTAATATCCATGGTAAGGGTTGGCATAGTTGGCTGCAACGCCTGGCGAAGAAGACAATTTGGCATGCATCTGGTCGACACCGGCTGTTATACGCCATGATCTCGCTATACAGCCAACTGTCGGGTTATCAAACGATGTTGTGGGTATCAGAAAAACATATGGACCATGCAACCTAAAATGAAATTTCACCGCTTGAAAATGGAAATCCCTGACGGGAACGGGGAAGTCGCGCATTATTACAGCGAACTGATATGCGTGGAATACCAAAAGCCCTATTGTTGGCTTGATTTTAAGGATGGCTCCAAATATAAAGCGGAGATTACCATCAGGCAACTGCTGGAAAACCTGCCTGGAAAAGCATTTTATCAGTGTAACCGGCAGAGTATTATCAATATCTGCCATTACAGGAAATATACGGAAAACCCGCCTTCGGTAACGATGGATAACGGGAAAGAATTTAAGATTTCAGCCAGGAACATGCTTGGTTTCAAAAAGCGAAAATCCGGGCTGACGCGTATTTCTCCTCCATGCAAAAGGTGTCATACCTGCGGAAGGGAAGATTGCCCCGATTACATGATATTTTGCCGGTGGGATATCCCATCGTGATCAGGAAAAACGGAAAATAATCTACGTTCAGTATCCAAATCGACTACGCTCGGCATTTTTTTCTACGCTCGGTACCCAAATTGACTACGCTCGGCATTTTTTGTTTGGCAGACGGATACGCATATTCTATTTTTGCATTGTTTTTAGCAACAAAAAAGCAAGTCAAATAAATCAATCGGTTATTATTCAAATATTCAAAGTTAACACCATGGCAAGAATGATCCATAAATACGATTCCACAGCGCAGCATTTGCGCATGGGACGGCGGCACGCCCGTTTATGCGACCGGGTAAGCGGAACCAAAAAATTTGCGGCGGCGATACAGCCGTCGCTGGACAGGCTCAAAGAGCAGGAAAAGATACGGAAAACAGCAGTTGAAGCCAAAGAAGA
>JAISCQ010000138.1 GCA_031265445.1 Bacteroidales bacterium | reverse complement strand
CGGCGAAACCGTCGCAGGCGCCAACGTAGTGGAGAAGGGTACCACGAATGGTATCATTACGGACATGGACGGGCATTTCACCCTCAGTGTTCAGGAGAATGCTGTGCTGCGTATTTCCTATGTTGGGTACGTGACGCAGGAAGTGTCGACTGCCGGCCGGACGACGCTGGACATCACGCTGGCGGAAGACGCGCAGGCGCTGGACGAAGTGGTCGTTATCGGATATGGAACGCAAAAGAAGGCGAACCTCTCCGGCGCAGTGTCCGCCATATCGGGCAAAGCGCTGGAAAACCGTCCTGTGACCAACGCCAATTTGGCCCTGCAGGGACTGGCGCCCGGCATGAACATCGTCGTCGGAAGCGGTCAGGCCAGTGAAGCGCCGGGTATCAATATCCGCGGTATAACGTCCATCAACGGTGGTGAAGCGTTTATTCTGGTGGACAACGTACCGGTGACGAAAGAAGAACTCGCGCGCATCAATCCTGCCGATATTGAAAGCGCAACACTGCTGGAGGATGCGGCGTCCGCGGCTATTTACGGCGCCCGTGCCGCTTATGGTGTGGTGCTTATCACCACCAAGACGGCGAAAAGCGAAAAGCTGCAGGTGCAGTTCGACGCCAGTTACGGCATCCGGCAACGTCAGATGCTCGCCGAGTTGCTGACCGACCCTTACTTTTACATGACGGAAATCAATGCCGCCGTTTTTCCCAATGTCAGGTACACCGATGCGCAGGTGGCATACGCCAAGCAGCGGTCGGAAGACCCGTCGCTGCCGGAGACCATCCTGCATCCGAATAACCCCAGCCAGTGGGACTATTACGCCGCCAATGACTGGGTTGACATCATGTTACGGAATACGTCGCCCACGTATAATGCCAATCTGAGCATTGCGCAGAAAACGGACAAGCTGAGCTATACCCTGAGCGGCAGTTATTATCAGCAGGACGGTATCCTGAACATGGAAAACGACGTCCTGAGGCGATACAATTTCCGCGGCAAAGGCACGTACCGGTTTACGAACTGGTGGGAAGTCGGCTCGAACATCTCTTTCGTCACTTCCGGATACGACGCCCCGACTGTACTCGACGGCTGGTATAACAAGATGCTTGCCTGCCGTACGACCTATCCACTTTACAATCCGGATGGAACGTACACAAGTACGGGGGCGGACGTTTACGCGCTCCTGACGGAAGGCGGACGCAAGAACACGCAGGTTAACGAAACACAGGTCTCGTTCAACACGACGGTTGACCTTCTGAAGGATGTATGGAACATCAAGGGCGACATCAATTTCCGCCGGGCAAATACTTCGATTGATAAGGACGCTTTTTCGACGTCCTTTCATAACGGGCCGGATCTGGATTTTCAGACGCGCATGACCGACAGCCGCGTCTATAACGAACTTGAGGCCAAGATCAGCAATTATACGGTAATGAACGTGTACACCGATTTTCACAAGACCTTTGGCGACAAACATTACGTGCAGGCGCTGGCCGGTTTCAATCAGGAATACTTGTACAACAACGATTACTGGACACGGAGAAACGACCTGATCACCACCAGCCTGCCGACGCTCCAACTGGCGACCGGGGAGATTAGCAATGGTCAGGGCATCACTGAGCTGGCGTTGAGAGGCCTCTTTTTCCGTGCGAATTATATTTATGACAACAAGTATATCCTGGAATTTAACGGCCGCAGGGATGGAACATCCCGCTATCCGAAGAAAAGTCGCTTTGGTTTCTTCCCCTCCGGCTCGGCGGCATGGGTGGTATCGAAGGAACGTTTTTTTGAAGGCGCAGGCAAGGCGTTGCGGATCAGCAACCTGAAGCTGCGCGGGTCGTACGGCGAACTGGGGAACCAGGTAAATAACAGCTATTATCCGTACCTCGCCACGATGGGTTCGGGAAACATCGGCTCCCGCCTCGACGGTAGCTATCCGATGGGGATCAGTCAGCCGGGCGTGGTGGCCGGCGACCTGACATGGGAACGGGTACGCTCCGTCAATGTCGGTATTGATCTGGGACTGCTCGACAACCGGTTCGACCTTACAGCCAACATCTACACCCGCTATACGGAAGGCATGCTGACCGCGAGCGAGACATTGCCCTCTTTCTATGGCGCCGGTGCGCCCACGACCAATGCAGCCGACCTGAAAACGAAGGGCTGGGATGTGAGCGTAGGCTATCGCGACCGGGTGAATGCCGGCGGTTCGCCGCTTTCCTACAGCGCGCGTTTCATGCTGTGGGACAGTCGGGCATGGATTACCAAATTTTCCAATCCAAACGGGATTATCACTCATCTGGATCAGTGGGGTTATACACAAAAGGACTACCGTGAAGGGATGGAGCTGGGTGAAATCTGGGGCTATCATACGGCCGGATACTTTTCATCCAACGAAGAAGCACAGGCCTGGGCGGATCAGAGCGCGACAGGCACCCACGTGTTTGAGGCTGGCGACCTGAAGTTTTATGACCTCAACGACGACGGGAAAATCAATGCGGGAAGCAATACGGTGGATGATCCGGGCGACCGTACCATCATCGGAAACGATACGGAGCGCTTCCGTTATTCCTTCGAGGGTAATGTCGAATGGAAAGGCTTCGACCTGCGCATTTTCCTGTACGGCGTCGGCAAGCGCGACTACGCGATAGCCAATCACCGGAACTTCTGGGGCACCTACGACAGCCAGTGGATTAACCCGACTACGGCGCAGCTTGACCGCTGGACGCCGGAAGACCCGAACGGCTATCTCCCGAAATTGCGGGGAGACAACGATGAATTGAGGCTTCCGCAAACCAAATATCTGCAGGACGCATCCTGGATGAGGATTAAAAACCTGACCGTGGGCTACACACTGCCCGATGCGTTGCTGGCGAAATGGAAAATCAACCGCCTGCGGATTTACCTGAGCGGCGAGAACCTGTGGACGCTCAATAACCTGCGCGTCAAATGGGTCGATCCCGAAGTGATCAAGGATGAATATTATCCCATGCAGCGCGTGTGGTCGATGGGAGTAAGTTTGAATTTTTAAACCGATTAAAACAACAAGAAAATGAAACGTATAAATAAATATATCATCAGTTTGATAACTGTTGCGGCGCTTTTCGCCGCCTGCAACGACGACTTCCTGGATCGTGCGCCGCAAACGGCCATTACGGGAAGCGGATTCTTTAAGACGGTAAGTGATGTGGAAATCTATGTCAACAAACTGTACGACATGAAGCCCGGATACTCGCGCGACGACTATACTTCGGACAATGCCGCCACCTACACATCTACGACGGGGGAGACATGGAACATGCTCCGCGGACTTCTGAGCCGGGATAATGTGGCGAATAATACATGGAGTGTGGAAAAATGGGCGCAGTTGCGCGGCATCAACTATCTGCTGGAGAATGTTCAGGACGTGTCGGGCACGGAAGCCGACCTGCAGCACTATCTCGGTATCGCACGCTTTTTCCGTGCATGGTTCTACATCGGAATGGTCGAACGCTATTCGGATGTGCCGTGGACGAACAAAGCGCTGGCTTCGGACGACGCGGATGTGTTTAAAGCTGCTGATCCCCGTACGCTGGTGGTCGATTCCATCGTGGCAGACCTCGAATACGCTTCGGCATATATCAAGCCCGCGCTGGGTAACCGCACGCGGATAAACCGCTATACCGCGCTGACCGTACTGTCGCGCTTCTGCCTCTACGAAGGGACATTCCGTCGCTATCACCCGGAGCTGAACCTCGCCTCTACCGCCGAGCCGTTCCTGCAGCGGGCAGCCACCGCTGCCGAGGAAATCATGAACAGCGAAGTGTTCGAGATCACCGGCCGGGGCACGTCCGACCTGGGTTACGGCATCAACGGAGCGCCCGGCTATCAGGCGCTGTTTCACAGCATGGATCTGAGTGGAAACAAGGAAATCATCATGTGGGAAGACAAGACCCGGGATTACGTGGGAACCCTCAATCATGTGCTGGAAACAAGCGGCTCACTCAGCCGCAGCCTGATGGAAACGTTCCTGATGAAGGACGGCAGCCGCTTTACGACACAGGCGGGTTATGCGACGAAAACGTTCGTCGAGGTGTTTAAAAACCGCGACCCGCGTTTTGCACAGGTCTTTGTCTATCCGGGCTTCCGCGGTTACGAAGGCGTCTATTATGCCGCCCCGCGCATTGGCGGATACGGTCAGCTTAAGTTTTATCCGCTGTACACCGAACAGATCGCCGGGGGAGGCAACTTTTATGCCGCTCTGATGGTGTTCCGTTACGGCGAGGTACTGCTCAATTATGCCGAGGCCAGGGCCGAATTGGGTACACTGACGCAGAACGATCTGGACAGGAGCATCACGCTGCTTCGCGACCGGGTGGAAATGCCCGCCCTGAACATGGCGACGGCCAATGCTTCGATTGATCCCATTCTGGAGGCACAGTATCCCAACGTGACAGGCGCCAACAAGGGTGTACTGCTGGAAATCCGCCGTGAGCGGCGCGTGGAGCTGGCCGGCGAGGGACGGCGCCTGTGGGATTTGCACCGCTGGTATGCCGGGCGGCTCTTCGGCGAGCGGCAACAGGGCATCTACCTCCCGGAGCTGGGCGCTTATGACGTCACCGGCGACGGTGAGCCGGATGTCGCCCTGCTGAACAACGTGGGGGATGAAGCCGCCTTTTCCGCCGAGGAGCGCGCAAAATTGCTGTTTTACTATCTCCATGATGAAAACGGTAACGACAATCTGGTTTATCTGGAAAACGGCACCTCCGGCCATCTCATGATGACGACGGACATTACATGGGGCAAGGAATTTAAGGAACCCCAATACTATTACCGTCCGATACCGGTCGGCGAAACGGTACTCAACCCGAACCTGACACAGCCCTTCGGATGGTGATGCTATTCATTTAACAGATAAATTAAATATATTATGAATACAGATAGAATTAAAATGTTTGCTATTGCCGTCTTAAGCATGTTTGCAGTAGCACTGGGGACACAGTCGTGTTCCGACGACGCGGAGAACATCAGGGCCGAGGCCATCGGGTTAACTCCCGGCAGTACGACCCTGCTCATTAACACAACGACAACGCTTGTTGCGACGGTGTACCCGATTGAGACAACCGACAAGGGCGTGATTTGGGCGAGCGACAATCCGTCGGTCGTTACGGTGGACGGCAACGGCCAGGTAAGCGCCCTGTCCGAAGGTACCGCCACCATAACCGCTACTGCCGCAAGCAACGACAAAAGGACAAAAACCTGCACGGTAACCGTCATTCCCACACTGGACATTTCGCTTAACGCCGGTTCGCTGAGAATACCGACCGGAACCACCCGTACGCTCAAAGTCACCATCCTTCCGGACAACATCCCTCAGGACGTAGCCTGGACTTCGGACAATACCTCAGTGGCTACGGTGGACGATGGCGTGGTTACGGCGGTAGCGCCCGGAACGGCTCGAATCACGGCGGCTTCGGCTGTCAGCGACGACCGGACAGCCGAATGTACCGTCACTGTGGTGGATGTTTCTAATGTACCGGCAGTTCAGCAGCTCTTCGGAATGTGGACTTTCGAGGATGAGAATGACATCGGCAAAGCCACCGTGGGCAATCCGCTGGAGAAGCAGGGCGCCGGCTTTACGCTTGTGGACGGCCCGAGTGCCGGCAACAGCGCGGTGCGGGTCGCTAAGGGGAGTTACTTCCATGCGCTGCACGGTATTGAGGCGAACGGCGGCGGCAACCGGGTGAACAATTTTACCGTCATGTTCGACTTCAAGGTTTCGCGGCTGGGCCAGTATTACTGCTTCATCCAGACGACGCTGACAAACAGCGACGATGCGGATTATTGCCTCCATACGAATGGTACCCTGGGCATCGCCGCTACAGGCTATTCCACGCATGTAGTGACGCCGGGCGAATGGCACCGGCTGGTGATTTCGGCCAGCATGGGCAAGGCCTATCTCACTTACCTCGACGGGGTGCTGATTCATGAGGGTAATCTGGGGCAAGCGACCGTAGACGGCCGGTTCTCGTGGTCGCCGGAAGGCGTTCTGCTCATCGCCGATGATGATGGCGATGACGCGGAAATCGACATCGCGGAAGTGATGATCTGGGACGGCGCACTGGATGCCGGACAGGTACAGTCGTTAGGCCCCGTTCAGTAGCGCGGGCTTCGAGGGACGATGACAAAGTGAAGAATGTGAAACCGTTGCCGGTTTTGGCCGGCCGGCAACGGGTTCCTCTCTTCCAATTGAAATTAAAGTTACAGTTACAAATTAAATTATTAAAAACTATGAATAGAAAATTGAAAGCATGGTTAGTGAAAAACCTGCTCACACTGAATGAGAACGATTACACGATTGTAATTGAAAACTTCGGCGACGCAAATATCCATGATATTAT
>JAISCQ010000216.1 GCA_031265445.1 Bacteroidales bacterium | reverse complement strand
TGCCTCTACAAGAGGGCTTTTTACGCCGGCGCACGAAAATTTGGCCACATCATATATTTTGATATAATCATACGGATAACTGACACGCAGAATATGATCCGTCCCGGCAACAGGCTGATAACGGTTCATATCCGAAACAAGGCCTTTTGTTGAAAACGGTTGCTTGAATCCGTTTTCAAACGACTTATCCACGGCAATTGCAAGCAATTGCTGTACATTCATCCTGTTTGGGACATGTGGCGCCGCTTCATTTTCACTGTTCAATTCTTCATTCTCACCGTTCAATTCTTCATTCTCACCGTTCAGTTCATCCTGATTTTCGGTTCTGCTACAGGACACGATCAACAATGATACCACTGACATGATCATCAATGTCATGATAAAATTCCTGATTTCAAATGCTTTAATTCTTCTATTACGGATCATATCGCTCATTATTTTTAATCATTTAAAGTACAAATGTATATGAAAAAATTTTAATTTAATACGCTAAGTACATAAATTTCTTTTTCTTTTTCAAAAACAAATCCTGTCCATGGCAATACTCACAGATTCGCGTAGCGTCATATCGTAACAAAAATCAAAATCTTTCTCAAAACTTGATAAATCTCATTGGTCAGAACTGATCTTTATGCTTAACATTGCACATTGAATAATTCTTAAACTAAAATAAATCAAATCATCATGATGAAAAAGTTTGTATTGTATTTTTTTGTTGCAGTGATAGGCTGGTCGCTGGTTTCATGCTGCAATTCGTCAACAACCGATACCCCTGTATGCCCGATAAAACGTGGCGCCGACTCTATTTCGGTTGAACCGTCGCGTCCTGCCGGTCAGTCGGACGTAATTGGTTTGCGTTGCGATCCGATTCCTACCGTGCGCGTGGCATTTATCGGTCTTGGAATGCGTGGTCCCGGCGCAGTGTCGCGTTTCATGCATATCGAAGGCATTGAAGTAAAAGCTATCTGTGACCTTGAGCAGTATAATATCGACAAGGTGCAGGAAATGCTGAAAAAGGACAGCCGTCCCGAAGCGAGCGTTTATACCGGCGAGGAAGACTGGAAAAAAGTATGTGAACGCGATGATATCGACCTGGTGTATGTATGTACCCCCTGGTTCCTGCATACCCCCATGGCCGTATACGCTATGGAGCATGGCAAGCACGTAGCCGTGGAAGTTCCCATTGCCCGTACGATGGACGAATGCTGGCAGTTAGTGAATACCGCCGAAAAAACACGCCGCCATTGCATCCAGCTGGAAAACTGCTGTTATGATTTCTTCGAAATGGCAACTCTGAACATGGCGCAAAAAGGACTGTTTGGTGAAGTAGTGCATGTGGAAGGAGCTTATATTCACGATCTGCGCAGCCTTAACTTCAATCCGCGACTGAATGAGCGCGAATCATACGAACCGGGTATCGGCGATACAAAATCGAAACGTCCCGGACTTACCGGTTACTGGAACTATTGGCGTTTGACAGAAAATACCGATAACAACGGTAACATTTATCCCACGCATGGTTTAGGCCCTGTGTGTCAGGTATTGAATATACATCGCGGCGACAGGATGGAGCGCCTGGTCTCGTTGTCGAGCGACCAGTTCAACATGTCCGCTTACGCGAAAACAAAATTCGGCGACGATTCGCCCGAAGCCGGGAAGGAATACAGGGAGGGCGACATGAATACCACGCTGGTGAAAACCGCCAAAGGCAAATCGATCCTGATTCAACACGACGTTGCCAGTCCGCGTCCATACAGCCGTATCCACATGATTAGCGGCACCAAAGGCTTTGCGCAGAAATGGCCGGCACAGCAACTGGCTTTTGATCCCGAAGCTCATTCGGCTCTGAGCAGGGAAGACATGGAAAAGAAACTCAAGGAATACGAACATCCCATCACCAGGGAAGTGGGCGAATTGGCCCGGAAGGTGGGCGGACACGGCGGCATGGACTTTATCATGGACTATCGCCTGGTTTACTGCCTGCGCAATGGCTTGCCGCTCGACATGGACGTATACGATGCTGCCGAATGGTCATGCATCACTCCTCTTTCGGAATTTTCGGTCGCTCATGGAAGCGTTCCGGTGAAAGTTCCGGATTTTACTCGCGGAGCATGGCAGAAAATACAAGGTTTTCAACACGCTTTTAAGTGATGAATGAAACGTGAAAACAACAAAAAGGGATGGCAACATCCCTTTTTTTGTGTTTCAATATTTCCAGCGGGGAAAAAGGAAAGGTTATTTGGTTTTGGGAAAAAGGTTGTCTTGCGCGGGAAAAGAGTCTTCCGCTACGGGGAAGTTTCTTGTGGCAGGACAAAAGGTTGCCGGCTTTTTTGTTGCATTTCTTTTTCTTGATCACGCGACGCCGGCGACATCGTTCATTCCTGTTTCACCAGCCTGCATGTGATCGGGAAATGGTCGGATAACCGCACACGCGGACTTTCATAATCGTATGCCTTGAAAACATCCGAATACAGGATGTAGTCGATCCGCTGGGATGATATGCGGCCAATGTTGTAGGTCGTACTCCTTCCCTTTCCGGACGCAACAAAAGCATCCTTCCGGTTACCGCGTACTTCCCGGTACGAATGGGATGTGGGCGGATCGTTGAAATCGCCGCAAATAATTACCGGATAGGGCGATTGCGCGATATGTGCGGAAAGTATCTCTACCTGTTTTGCCCGGCTGAATGAGGATACTTTCATTTGTCGAATAATGGCTTTGGCCGTGCGTACATCCGACTCGCTATAATCCCGTTTTACCGCGTTATGGAGCAAATGCTTTTCCTTATCGTTGAAACCGACCGATTTCAGATGCACGTTGTATACGCGGACGGTATCCTTCCCGATCTGCAAATCGCTGCACATGCAGGCATTGGTAGAATTGTCCGCATATACGATCTGTTTCCGGATGATCGGGTATTTGCTGAAGGTGGCTATGCCAAAGTTGCCTCCGGGCAGTTCCATGTGGCAGAACGGCGTTGCGCCGAACTGCTTGCGGAGGTCTAAATCTTTCCCCAAGGGGCCGGTTATATATTCCTGGACACAGATAATACCGGCATCTTTTTCGCGAATAAAATCGAATATATTCAACATTCTGCCATCGGTTTGTTTCGTGTTTCTCTGCATAAAGCCCTGCACATTGAAGGAAAGTACCCTAAAACTTTTATCTGCCTCTTTTTCAGGAATTTCTTTGGCAAACAGTTGTACCTGACTTCCTATGAAAGGCCAGCCGATCAAAATAGGAACCAGCGAAATCATCACTAATTTCTTTTTTCGCGACAACGCCCAAAAAGTTATCAGGCAAAGATTTGCCGCCAGCAGGTACATGTATGCCAATCCGAAAAAGCTGATCCACCATATCATTTTGGGGCTGACAAAACAGCACAGGCAAGCCAACACCAGCGATACCGCCGCAATGATATTGAATACGATCATGATAATGCGGAAGAGCTTTCTCAAGACCTATCCTTTTTGATGGAACAATATCTCTTTTTCCTTTCGGGTAAGACTTTCATAACCACCTTTGGATATTTTATCGAGGATGCGGTCTATTTCCTGCTGGTCTTCATTCTTCTGCCGGTTGTATTCGCGGTCGTCGGTTGGCGGACGTTTGTAAGCCACTTTCAGTTTGGGTTTTGACTTGAAGAAACTGCCTGTCCAGGCGCAAAACCGGCCGAACCATGCCGTAATATCCCGTCCTTTAAGGAAGTTGACTGCAAACAAATAGCCGAAAAACGCACCGCCCAGGTGGGCGATATGTCCGCCGGAATTATCGCTCGTCGAAATGGAAATAATATCAAGTACTAATGTAACCAATGCAATATAAATCAATCGGATTCGTCCGAAAAACAACAGGTTGACGGTATATTTCGGCACATGGCACGATATGGCCATCACCACGGCCAGTACGCCTGCCGATGCACCCAAAAGAATGGCAAAATGCTTTTCGACAGCAAAAACCGGGAAAATATTGTAGGACAGCACATAGAATAACGCACCTGCTAATCCGCCCAAAATGTAAACATTCACCAATTGCCACCCACTGAAATAAGTTCGGAAAATCCTTCCAAACCAATACAGCCACAGCATGTTGAACAATATGTGAAGGATTCCCTGATGGAAAAACATGTACGTGATCAGTGTCCACGGGCGCCCGATTAACGTATCAACGTCTGCGGGCGCTCCCAACCAATGGTCGAGCGGAAAATCCCGGATATCGGTAAAAAGGGAATAAAACATGCGCAACACATGATACAGGACAAACACCGCCACATTGACAGCAATCAGTCCGATCACGGCATCATTCGTTTTAAAAAACGTCTTTATTTTTCTGATCCAATCCATTTAAATAATTGAATATTGTGCAAAGCGCCTGTACCATAACTCCCTTCTGGGAGTCGGGGTGCTCGGCTCCACATTGATTATTTTAAATTGATTTCCGATAACCCGAACAACTTGCGCAACTCATTAAAGTCATGCACAACGACATCGGCCTGTTCCTCGATCACGGCATCTTCGAAATGCGCGAAAGCGACACAGTAAAACCCGCTGCGTTTGGCTCCGGCCACTCCCACAGGCGAATCTTCTATGACAACGCATTCGCCGGTGATTTTATTGATTTGCGCGGGCATACGGCTATAATCTTTTACTTTCGTCACGGGATCTTCGCAAATTTCGCGTCCGCACACCGCATCGAAATATTCCAGGACGCCTACTACTTCAAGCAACTGTCGTGCCACAGCCGTTGCATTGGCTGTGGTGAGCGCCAGGTAATAACCTTCCCGTTTCAGGTCGGCTATAGTTTGCCGCGCGCCGGGAAAAGGCTTGCAGAACCTGTCTAAATGATCCATGTAATGTACCTGGCGCTTGCATACCATCTCCATCACCACTGCGGGGGGTATTTCCGGGAAAAACCTGTTCATAAACCCGTCGCCGGTGAAACCTGCCAGATCGGTCATGACACAACGGCTGCGCAGATCGTACCCGTATTCTTCAAAAATATCACAATAAGCCTCGTAGCGTCCGGTTTCAGTATCGGCAATCACGCCGTCGAAATCGAACAGGATGGAGGTGGTTTGTCGAATATCCTGAATGTTCATAAATCATGGTTCAAAACATCACTCCGATACGGAAAACCAGGTTGTTGGAGGTGATCCGGTCATGTTGCGGCTTGGTGATATCCATAAACGTATTCATGAAAGACAATCCGCCAAAAATCGCTGCTTCTCCGCCCAGTGAATATTGCGCCCCCACTCCGAAATGCCATCCGAGGTTAAATAATTTAGTTTCCCGGGTTGCTTTTACGTTTTTAAGATCGTTAAAGTCGGCGCGGGTTGATACCCGTACCATCGGGTCGAACCCCATATTGGCCGAATAGGTGATACGGCCGATCATGTGCGTCTTAAATTTAAATGCAACGGGGAGTTTGATATACTGTATTTTATAGCTGACCCTGGTATCCGGATGAAGCGGTACATTCCCGTCTTTGGTGCGCAGGGTGATCTCATTGGAATATTTTAACGTACCCCCTGTGTTCAACAGGGATATGCCCGTGGCAAAGGCATAGTTTTTGGCAAAATAAATGTCGGCCGACATGCCGAGATCGAAGCCCAAACGCGCCTTATCCCTTGTTACGTCGCTGACATCCGACCGTAGCCACGTGACAACAGGATCGAAGAAAATACCGAACCTGGTGTTTGAGCTTTGCCCGAATACGGCGCCTGCGGCAAGTAATAATACGATAACGATATTAATTTTTCTGAACATATTTTATCTTTTTATGATTTTGCTATCCTGATTTCAAAAATGATACCACAATGAATATCCAACCACGCTAAAGCTATGAGCCTGCCTTTTACGAATGCGAACTTGCTGGTTTCATCTCCACTGACAGGGTACGGTTTCGACCCGTTATTTTAAATCTTCCCTCATCCCTTCTATTTCCTCAACGGTTTTCGGGACAGGTGGTCCCAATACCCGACAACCGTTTTCGGTGATCAATATATCGTCTTCGATACGGATGCCGCCAAAAGTCCGGTAATCTTTCAATACCTCATAATTGATGAACTCTGTGAACTTTTTTTCAGTTTCCCATTGATCTATCAGCGCAGGGATGAAATAGATACCGGGTTCGTCGGTGAGGACAAAGCCGGGTTCGAGTTTTCGTCCAAAACGCAGTGAAGCCAGTCCGAACTGCGTGCTGCGCGAAATCGTATCATTATACCCGACATAATTTTCGCCCAGATTTTCCATATCGTGAACGTCGAGGCCCATTGCATGTCCCAAACCGTGCGGGAAGAACAATGCATGCGCTCCCTGCGCTACCGCATCGTCCATATTGCCGCGCATGATGCCGGCATCCTTCAGCCCGTCGGCAATAACACGGGCCGAGGCAAGGTGCACGTCGCGGTATAATATGCCGGGACGACTCATCTCTATGGCTTGAAGGTTGGCTTGCAGAACGGCATTATAGACGGCTTTTTGCCGTGCATCGAACCGGCCGCTTACAGGCGTTGTACGGGTGATGTCGCCGGCATAACCCATTGAGGTTTCGGCTCCGGCATCGGTAATGAGCAATTGCCCGTCGTGCATGGTATTGCCGTGGCTGTGATTGTGAAGTATCTGCCCGTTGATGCTCAATATTACCGGGAAACTCACCGGACCGCCGTTTGCCAGTGCAATGCCTTCGATGGCTCCCGACAGTTCCCTTTCCACCATTCCCGCACGCACATGCTTCATAATATATGTGTGCATCCGGCAGGATGTGCCGATAGCCGCTTCAATCTGTTCGATTTCCTGCGGTTCTTTCAATGTGCGCATCTTTACGACTGCCTTGATAAGCGCCACGGAAGCTTTCTCCTTCTGTTGTGCGGGCTGTATACCGAGCAGTTCCCACAGGCGTATCTTCGTTTCCGCACGGTAGGGCGGGAGAAAATGAATGGTGCGTCCCTGCTGTTGCGCTTTTTGCAAAACATCCGCCAAAGCCGGGCAGGGTTGCGCTTTATCCATTTTAACGGCAGCCGCCTTGTCGTTCATGAGCGGTTGCCGGCCCATCCAGATGATATCGTCCATGGTTGAATCATCGCCGAACAGACATTCCGAGCCATCGTCGATATCCATCACTGCGGCAAGACCAGGCTCCTGCAATCCGCAATAGTATATAAACGTGCTGTCCTGCCTGTATGTGTAGGTATTTGCAGGATAGTTAAACGGTACTTCCGTATTCCCCGGAAAAAAGACAATCCCGCCCGGCAACAATTTTCGCAATTCATCGCGGCGTTTTTTATAGGTATCAGGAGTGAACATCATGAGTGAAAATTTAAGCGTGAAGATATTTTCTTTATTTTTCGTTCGTCACTTGATAATGGTTTTTTCGCGGTCGGGACTTACCGAAATGATCCGGAAGGGCACGCCGGTTTCCTTTTCGATAAACGCCACATATTCCTTCAATTCTGTCGGAAGGCTTTCGAATGACGATGTACAGGTAATATCGCCGGCCCAGCCTTTCATTTCCTGATACACCGGTTCCACCTGAGCGTTCACGTCAAACGGAATCCGGTCGGTTATCCGGCCATCCACCTTATAGCGGGTGCACGCTTTGATGGTGTCGAAGCCCGACAGGACATCGGCTTTGGTCATGATGAGCGACGTAACGCCATTGATCATGATCGAATATTTCAGCGCAGGCAGATCCAGCCATCCGCAACGGCGCGGTCGGCCGGTAGTGGAGCCGTATTCGTTGCCTTTTTTCCGAAGTTCTTCACCTGTTGCATCAAACAGTTCGGTGGGGAACGGCCCACTGCCTACGCGCGTGCAATAAGCTTTCACAATGCCATATACCTTGCCGATGTGCGAAGGGGCAATGCCCAGACCCGTACAGGCTCCGGCACAAACGGTATTGGACGAAGTGACGAACGGGTACGATCCGAAATCAATGTCGAGCATTGTGCCTTGCGCTCCTTCGGCCAGTATGCTCTTGTTTTCGGCCAGGTATTTATTGATTGCATATTCACTGTCAAGCGCCGTGAAAGTCTTTAATACGCCCACCGCTTCGAACCATGTTTTTTCTTCCTGCTCGTATTCTACCGGATAATCGTATTGTTTCAACATATTCAGGTGCTTGTCGCGCAACTGATGGTAACGGGATTCGAAGTCGGGCGTATAAATATCGCCCACACGCAGGCCGTTACGACCTGTTTTATCCATGTAGGCAGGCCCGATGCCTTTCAGCGTCGATCCGATCTTGGAAACGCCTTTGGATGCTTCCGATGCAGCGTCGAGCAAGCGATGCGTGGGGAGTATCAAGTGCGCTTTACGCGATATGTAGAGGTTTTTCAGATCGGCGCCGCGTGTCCGTAGCGCTTCGATCTCCTTCCGGAATACGATCGGGTCAATTACCACGCCATTGCCAATGATATTGATCTTTTCGGGATGAAAAATGCCCGAAGGAATAGTATGCAGCACGTGCTTGATGCCGTTGAATTCCAAAGAATGTCCGGCATTAGGACCTCCCTGGAAACGTGCGATCACATCATAATGGGGGGTCAGGAAATCCACCACTTTCCCTTTCCCTTCGTCGCCCCATTGGAGCCCTAACAATATATCCAGTTTCATTTTTAGATTACTTTTTTTTAAAGGTTACCGATCCCGGCAATTGTCGGGATTTTTAGTTCGCATACCTGCAAACCAAATGAGTGTACAAAGAAAATAAAAAGATGGTTAGGTAGGGCAAATTTTCCATCTTTTTATCTTTTTCTGAGGCTGAACAGTTACAAAATTCGTATCTTGACGAAAATTTATCAACCGGGTGCAAGCCCAATAAAGTGAAGTAAAAATGAAAGAAGTCTTGATTTTCTTAACCACAGGATTCGAAGAAATCGAAGCGTTGGCCACCATTGACATATTGAGGCGCGGCGGCGTGAACATCAAATCGGTATCGCTCACCGGCGACAAAACGGTGAGCGGCGGACACCGGATTTCCGTCATAGCCGATTACCTGTTCGAGGAAGCGGATTTTGCCGCCGCCCAGATGTTGATTATCCCCGGAGGAACTGTAAAATTCAACGAACACGACGGATTAAAACGTGAAATCACTGCATTTTCCCGGCAAGGAAAGCCCATAGCGGCTATATGCGCTGCGCCAATGGTGCTGGGCGGGCTTGGGCTGCTCAGGGACAAAAGGGTAACCTGTTATCCCGGTTACGAAAAATACCTCAGTGGCGCGCACGTAACCGAAGCGCCCGTGACGGTCGACGGGAACATTACTACCGGACGGGCTGCCGGTTACACGCTCGACTTTGCCCTGGAGTTATTGAACCGGTTAGCGGGCGAAGAGGTATCGGTAGAAACGGCGCGTAAACTGTTGGCGAAATAAAGATATCTTTGCGGCCAATACTTATTGATGGACTCAATCATGAAAAACGAATCCGATAATGTGCCTGCCTGCCCGGATGACGCAGTCGGGCAGAATACGCAGCAACGGTCAACCATTACCTGTCAGCTGGATACCCTTTCGCTGGTCAATTTCAAGAATTACGACCAGGCCGGTTTTCATTTTTGCCCGAAAATCAACTGTCTGGTAGGCAACAACGGCACAGGCAAAACCAACGTACTGGATGCCATTTACTACCTCTCGATGACCAAGAGCTGCCTCAACCCGGCCGATTTGCAAAACATCCGCTACGACAGCGATTTTTTTGTCATACAGGGCGAATACAACCGGAAAGGCGACCCCGAGTGTATCTATTGCGGCATCAAACGCGGGCAGAAAAAGATTTTCCGCCGCAACAAAAAGGATTATGAGCGACTGTCGGAGCACATCGGGTTGTTGCCCGTTGTGACGGTATCGCCGTCCGACGGGCGTCTGATTACGGGCGGCAGCGAGGAACGGCGTAAACTGATGAACGAGGTAATTTCGCAATACGATCACGGTTACCTGCTCGATATGATGCACTACAACCGTGCGCTGGAGCAACGCAATGCCCTGTTGAAAACCTTTGCCGTGAACAACACCTACGACGCAGGCGTACTCGAAGTATGGAACGAGCAGCTGATCGCCGAAGGCAATAAGATTTACGAATACCGGACGAAGTACAGCCAGGAGTTGATCCCCGTTTTTCGGCAATATTACGGAGACATCTCAGGCGGACGGGAAAAAGTTGAGCTGGTATATTGTTCTCGCTTGCAGGAGAAGGATTTTGCTGCTCTTCTCCGCGAATCGACCGAAAAAGACCGGTTGCTGCAATTCACCACTGCCGGCCCCCACAAGGACGACCTCCTGCTGCAAATGGACGGTTATCCCATCAAAAAATCGGGTTCGCAGGGGCAGCAGAAAACATTCCTCGTTGCCCTGAAATTAGCCAATTTCGAATTTATCCGGCGTCATCGCAGCATCATGCCGATCCTCCTGCTGGACGATATTTTCGACAAATTCGACGCCCGGCGTGTGAGCCGCATCATACGACTGGTTGCCGGCGAGCGCTTCGGACAGATTTTCATTACCGACACCGGCCGCGAGCACATCGAAGGCATCCTGCAACAAACGGACTGCGAGCACCGGCTGTTTGAGATTGTTCCATCGCAGGAATCCTTAAATCACTGAATTTTAAACTTTGAATCTTGGACTCCTTTAGTTTTGAACATGTTTACCAGGTTGTGTGCCTGGTACCTTACGGACGGGTGACCACTTACGGGGCAATCGCCCGGTACCTCGGTTCGGCGCAATCGGCGCGGATGGTTGGCTGGGCGATGAATGTCTGTCATCAAAGCGCGACGCCCGTTCCCGCCCACCGCGTCATCAACAGGCAGGGGCTGCTGACCGGAAAGCGCCATTTCGGCGGCGATCGCATGCAGCAATTACTCGAAGCGGAAGGTATTCAAGTAGAAAACAATAAAGTAGTTGACTTCAAACGTCTTTTCTGGGATCCAAACATGGAACTCGGGTAATTCGCAAACTTGCCGGACTGCGAAGCTGCTGACAGGCGGGGCAATATCACCAGAATACAAACGACAGATACGATACGGCAATCAACCCGAATCCGACAATATTAACCACCAAAACCAGCAATGCGGCCTGAAGCCACGATATGGATCTGCGGCCGACAAGTGCAATCAGCAGGTATTCGGCTAAGATAATGATTAAAAATCGATACAGGTAGTTCATCGGCAGGAACCAGTCGACAAAAGCGCTGAGAAGGATGGCTCCCGAGGAAATGCTGATGGTGCGTTTGGGAAGTTTCGAAGAAAAGACAAAAACAGCGGTAATCAATATCTTCACCACAAAGAAGATGAACAGGAAAACAAAGTACGAACGCTCGTCCTCGTTTTTTTGCGGATAGATATAGTCTTTGCCGGCTACTTTAATTTGCTGTCGCCCGATCATAATGGCGAAAACGGTGCGTTGCCGCGATACTTTGAAAGTACTGCTTTCGATATGTAACCCGCTGGAATCGACCATCGAGAGCATATTCTCACTGCCGCATTCCGCGGCATAAAACAAACTCACCCTGCTCTGCCCGTTAAAGGACAGCGTGTCGAACACGGCTAATGTATCGTTTATTCCGCCGGCGTTGGGGCTGAGCACATACAAATACCGGCACTGCAAAGTCGAATCCCTGAAAACGACATCCAACTCCACGCCGATACCAAAAATCTTCCCGCAGACCGGCATCAACATCAAAAACAAAGTACAAATCCGTAACATGGCTGCAAATTAAACACATTTTTCGCGAAAATAAATCGTTTTCCGATAAAATGTCGGACAGTATCGCTGTTTCGCATCATGCATCCGCCTTTAAACCGTATCTTTGCGCACATAATTGAAATAAGGAATCGCGGCAGGAGACAGGATATATCAATGAAATCGGAAATATCAAAAAACATATTGATCGCTTTTTGCGCATTGATTTTTTTGAGTAATCATTGCTTCGCACAAAGCAAAAATGAAATTTTTGTTGATGCGGGATTTTTACAGGTAAAAGAAGAGCTCAATCAAAGCATGGTATACCATGGACTACAGATTGGGTTCCATTACCGGCGGAACATTTTTTTTGAAAGATGGGAATTGCGCTACAAAGCAAAAGCAGCGTCAGGCATTCCTTTTGACAGAGGCATGATGGCCGTTACTGTTCATTTTGTGCCTGTCGATTTTTCGGGACTTGTACCTGTTTACAAAAACGGGAGGCATCATTTAAAAGCGGGTTTGAACCTTGCGGCAAATTACAGCTATCAAACATATCCCGAACAACATAGCGCACACCTGTTTTGGTATGGCGAAATCGGAATTGCGCCCTGTATGGAATATGGGTATCAATGGAAAAAAAGCAGGATGAGGATATTTCTGCAAAATTCAATAGCCGGATTTGTTTCCCGAACCCGGGAAGTTACGCCCTATTTTTACTCGTTCGAGTTTTCGGACTTTTTTACGCAGCCGCATGAAAATATGAAATTTGGCAGCTTCGACAAATTCAATCATACCAGTGCGGTGATTGAATGTACCCCCAATATATCAAAAGGTCATTCGTTTGCATTTGGCGCAGAATACACTGACTGTTATTCCGGCAATCGTTTTCAATCCTTGAATTATTATCTGCAATGGAAAAAAGCGTTTTAAAAATCATATCATTTGCCGCTGTCATCTCCTGCGCTTCCCTGGCTTCGTGCCTGAAAGAAGACAGCTTGAAACTGCCGTTTACAACATACATTCCCGTAAACCTGAACGACGGCTGGGAATTGTCAACCCCTGCTCAGGAGGGTGTCAATGAAGCAGAACTGCAAAAGATTTACCGGTTTTATCACGAAAGCAGCGACTTGTGGCAGGTTAGAAGTCTGCTTGTATTTCGCAATAACAAACTGATTGCCGAGAGTTATACAAAAAATCCCGATGAGAGATCCCGGCCTGTTCCTGTATGGTCGTGTACCAAACAGATCATGGGAATCCTCACGGGAATCGCTGTTGAGCAGGGATTTATTGATGATATTCACGACCATATCCAAAAATATCTGCCCGAAGAAATCAGCCGTCATCCCGACAAAGGAAGCATTACGATTCAAAACCTTTTGCAAATGCAATCGGGGATCGCATTCAGCAATGACGGATTCAACGGCGAATCCAACAAACTGTTAAAGGAAGCGCCTTCCGGCAGTCTTGATTTTATTTTGGGATTGCCCGCTTTTTCCCGGCAAGGCGAACAATTTCATTATAATGACGGCGACCCGCATATCATTTCAGCCATTTTGCAGCAACAAACAGGCAAAACAACCGGAGATTGGGCAAAGGAAGTTCTGTTTTCAAAGCTGGGCATGAAAAACTATGATTGGGCAGTATATAAAGACGGTATTACAATGGGCGGTTTCGGAATAATGGCAACGCCACGGGAAATGGCTCGAATCGGAAGCCTGGCGCTGAACAGAGGAAACTGGAACGGGCGGCGCATCATCAATCCTGCATGGATTGACGAAATGACAAGCGTCAAAGTCCCGAAAGAAAAAGTTAATACTGATGCCGTTTCTTTTGGTTATCAGTGGTGGGTTGATGAAAGCAGGGACATATTTTTTATGTGGGGCAAAGGCGGACAGTTTGTGATTGTAAAACCGGGCAAAAATCTGATCATGGCGACGACTGCCGACCCAAATGACGGAAATGCCTTTGAATTGGGCAGCGCATTGAATATTTTTGACAGAATTGATCATATTACAAACTGACACTGCCCCCCAACAGATATTTTTTACAGGTTCTTTAACTTTTTCCGATTTAATTTAAAACCAAAAAACTTAGATGACTTTTGCTTCGGTCAGCTGACTTTTTGCTTCGGTCAGCTGACTTTTTTCTTCGGTCAGCTAATTTTTTGCTTCGGGCAACTGACTTTTTGCTTCGGTCAGCTGACTTTTTACTTTGGGTAGATGATTTTTTGCTTCGGGCAGCTGACTTTTTACTTCGGGCAGCTGACTTTTTGTTTCGGGCAGCTAACTTTTTGTTCCGGGCAACTGACTTTTTGTTCCGGGCAGCTGACTTTTTGCTTCGGGTAGCTGACTTTTTGTTTCGGTCAGCTGACTTTTTGCTTCGGTCAGCTGACTTTTTGTTTCGGGCAGCTGACTTTTTGTTCCGGTCAGCTGACTTTTTGTTCCGGTCAGCTGACTTTTTGCTTCGGGCAGCTGACTTTTTGTTTCGGGCAGCTGACTTTTTTCTTCGGACAGCTGACTTTCCCCTCCGGGAAGATACCCGTTTTTAACGTATACCGGCTTCTGCGTTCGCAAGGATTGCTGTAAGAAAACCAAAACTGTTTCCCGGCATCAGTAACCGGTATTACAATTCTGTCTAAATTGCTTTCAAATCAAAATACATGGTGCGGGTATCGTCATCTCTGTCTTTAGTTGTCAGGTATCGAAACCTGTTTTTTTCGTAAAAATCCAGCGCCGAGCGGTAAGCATCTACCGTAATGAAACGGCAACCTGCATGATGTTGCTCATTAATGTACATCATTACAATAATGTACATCATTACAATGGATTTGACAATTTGCCGTCCAATGCCATAACCGGCATATTTTTGAGCGACAGCCAGCCGCCCTATTTTTACCGCGGGGTACGTTTTACGCCTTTAACGAACAATCACCGTCTGATCCGGAATGGAAGTCATAAGGGGAATTTTGCCGCCCGTTTGAACCATTTGTATGCCCTGTCATACTCTTCCCGTTCTTCGGGCGAAATTTTCCGCACATTTTCCATCGCTTTTGCAAACCGGCGCGAATCAGCGCCTGTAAGAACCGGCGTAGGTTTAATGGGTGTTGCCATAATCTTCCCAGTTTTTGAATTAAAATTACTGCTGCAAAGATAACGTATATTTATTGCATCAACCGAATTTCATTTGAACTTGGGTGCAAAAAAAATCATCGAAAGCAACAGCATATCATCTTATTACAACCATATTTTTCGTAAAAACAAGTTCATTAGAAGTGCCTTTCAGGAAAACAGCAGATCGGGGGAAAAAAATTGGCGCCGGAATGTTCCGAAAGAGGCTTGCAGGGCTGCAAAACGGTTTCGGGAAATCCCGAAAGGGGTTTACACCCCTGCAAGACGGTTTCTGAGAATTCATTATTCTGTATAAAATTTGTCGG
>JAISCQ010000084.1 GCA_031265445.1 Bacteroidales bacterium | reverse complement strand
AAGAAATAGACGTTACGTTTCGGCGGCTTGAAAAGCCGGATTTTCATAACCGCAGGTCGCGACCTGCGGAAAGGAGATGTCTCGCGGCCGCTGCCTGAAAGGCAGGATTTCAGGCAGCGCTTATTTTCTGATAACTCCTTACTTATACTTACTCAAATGATTTTCCTGTACTCGGCGATATATTTCCCTGAAATCTTATCCCAGGTATAATCATTTACTTTCCGGCCGGCTGATGCTGCTATTGCATTCCGCATACCGGAATCATCAATTATTTGGTCAAGTTGATGTTGAAAATCGTCAAAACTTTCGCAAAACACCATTTCTTTTCCATCTTCGAACAAGCCGTCGACTCCCTCGTCCCGACGGCAAATCACGGCATTGCGTTTAGCCGCCGCTTCAAGGTATACCAGCCCAAATGTTTCGTTAACGCTTGGTAATGCAAAAATATGGCTTTTCTCCAGCAAGTTCAGCACCTCTTCGTGGCTTATTTTTCCCATGAAATGAATATTGGAGGCATTGCCGGCCAATTGCAGCAATTCGTCCCGGCAAGCGCCATCGCCGGCAATCATCAGCCGTATATCCTGCCTGCCATTATATTTTTTGACAGCGCGAATCACCCAATCGACATTTTTCCGGCGGAACAGCACCGCTGCTACCGATACGGTAACCGGGTCACCGGGTTTATTTGCGCCGCCGTTCAATATGCCGCTTTCTATTCCATGCGGTATTAAAACGCTGTCGAATCCAAGTTGAGCAATAAATTCCTGTTGCGGACGGTTATGGACAATAATTTTATCCGCATTTTCCAATACTTTAACAAATTTTTTATGAATCATCCCTTTGTTTCCAAGCGCTTTTAAATGCCGGATATCACCTGACCTTATCGAAACGGCATAAGGAACGCCATATTTTTGTTTGATCCTGTATGCAACATAGCCGTCGGGCATGATAAAATGAGCATGACACAGGTCAGGTAACGCTTTTTCGTCTACGTACCGCTCCGCCCGGACAGTATTGATCAGCAGGTAAGACAGTTTTTTACCGGGGAGGCGCAGGTAATGTACCGGGGTCACGGTAAACCGGCCGTCTGTCCATGGTTTCAAGTTCATCAATGGCCTGTATTTTCTCATAAGGGAAAACGGAGGAAAGACAACAGCCGCCGGGAGAACAAATGATATATCGCAGGATGCCGACAATTTTTCGGCGATGGTCAACACAATCCGGTTATTTTTCCGTTTCGGAAGGGGGATATTACTGGCGATGTATAAGACTTTCAACATGCAGGGAAAATTGATTTACAGTGACCGGAGGAAGCGCTCTTTGCGCTCTTTTGGAGCGGGCCGGGGAATGAGGTTGTTCCATAAAAAACGCCATGTCCCGAAAAAAACGGAACATGGCGGTATGCAGTATGTAAAATATTTGTTTCTTTACGCCTTTTTCTGAACGGGGCGGGTGGGATTATGGATGGTGTGTGTGTGTGTGTGTGTGTGTGTGTGTGTGTGTTAGCAAAATATCCGACACTGCCAAATATTTTTTATTACGGTATAGCTTTCCCAGTTCTTTTCCTGCTGTTTGCAGGTTATACTTTTCCATGACGGCTTTCCGGCCATTGCGTCCCATTTCACTGCGCATTTCGGGATGCCGGTACAGCGTTTTTATCTTTTCGGCCATATCTCCGGCATCCAGGTCTTCGAATATCAATCCGCAGCGGGTTTCGTCGAGAAGCGCTGTCAACGGTTTGCTGTTGGTCACTACGACCGGTCGTTCGAAAAGCATATACTGAAATATCTTGTTGCCGATGCCCGAGTCGTGCTGCGGGCTGTTGATGGCTGCCGACACGCATACATCGCTGGCGGCGATGTACGACGGAATTTCGCTGATGTCTTTCCATGGATAATGGGTGGTGTGGGCGCGTACCGCAACGTCGTTCATATAACTGTCGAACAGCGGCCGGTCAGCCTGGTCGACGGGACCGATCAGCAGCAGCCGTACCTCGGGAATGACAGGCGCCAGCAGCTTCAAAGCTTCAAAACAGACGGCCATGCCGCGGCGAACGCCGATCACGCCGAAATAGCAAAGGATAAAACGGCCTTTTTTTTCCATAACGTCCGGCTTCACCGGGAAGGACAGCAGCCTGCCGGCGTCGGGGACATTGGGGTATACGGCAAAGTTTTTGGCTGCCAGGTCGGGATATTCCCCGCAAAGCGTCTGCCTGAAAGAATCGCTCAATACCACAATATGGTCGGCATACGAGAGGTAACGATGCTCTTTCTTTTTCCAGTCATCCGGTCTGACAAACATTTTCCGCGGAAAGGTATTGGCCCAGGTGTATCTTTTTATAGCAGCAGGGTAGTTTTCGTGAAGATCGAGCGTGACGGGCAAATCGAATCCACGATTGGCGTCATGCGTGGCTTTTGCCATAAACAAATCATGTGCATGCAACGCTTCGATCCTGTATTCCGTAATGAATTTCATGATCTGTTTCGTCCATATCCGCTCATACGCCGGGAATATGTTCATGATCCCGAAGAGCCTGTTCCTGCGCCCGCGGCTCATGTCAAACCGCACGATGTTCACCCCTTCCGCAGTTTCGAAATGCGGACGGTTATCAAAGTTGATGCACAGTACATATACTTCGTGGCCGTGTTGCGCCAGATACCGCGCTTCGTTGGGAACGCGGGCGTCTATCAGGTACTCGTAGTCCAAAATCATTCCTATCCGCATCGTTCCTGTTTTTATATCAGTGTATGTCCCCCGTCCAGGATCATGATGTTGCCGGTGAGCCAGCGCGATGCATCCGAAAGATGGAATATCACGGCATTGGCGACATCTTCGGGTTGTCCCGGGCCCAGCGGGTATCGTTTTGCAGCTTCGGCCAGATCCGTTGCCCTGTCGGCGGTTACATTCATGGGTGTCTGTACGATGCCGGGACAAATGACATTGGCGCGTATGCCCTGCGGCGCCAATTCCGAAGCAATAACGCGTACAGCAGCATTAAGGGCTGCCTTGGACGAAGCATACGCCAATGTTCCCGGTACGCCCGACTCCGATGCTATGGAGGATACAAAAACAAGCGAAGCGCCGCGTTCCAGTTTTTTTGCCCTGGCTAATTTCCCGGTCAAGAGTGTTGGCGCAAAGCTGTTGATATGAAACAGGGTTTCCAGTTTGTCGCGTTTCAGGAATTTCAGAGGGTGATATTCAACCGCTCCGGCGCAATACGCCATTCCATTCAGTTGGGGCGCTGCTGCTGCCAGGGCGTCCATTCCGGATTCCCCGGACAGATCGGCCGCCACGTATGAATGTCCTGTACCGCCCAATTGCCCGAAGGTTTCCTTCAAACGGCCTTCATCCCGCCCGGTGATGACTGCCGTCGCACCCATCGATGCAAGGCTGATGGCTGTTTGACGGCCAATACCGGACGAAGCGCCCGTCACCAGGATCGTTTTCCCGCTCAAATCGAAAGGATTCATGCCTGCCGTTTTTTCAGAATGAAGAACTCAATGGTGTCAATATCGGTCATTTCGGCTATTTCTTCCGGCTCGAACGATATATCGAATGTTTCTTCCAGGGCAATCACTATGTTCAGGTGGTTCAGCGAGTCCCAATTGTGGCAATTACGCTGCGAACAGTCGTCGGCAATCTCCGACCGGAGCGTCAGGGACAGGATATCTTTGATTTGTTGTCGCATGATGATGGATGATTTGATCTGCAAAAGTATGAAAAAGCAGGAATTTTTATATATCCATATCCAATTTTACTTCCGCAAGCGACAAACAGTATTTTTTTTGTGAGTCGGACTGTGCGGTTATTTTGAAACCTGCCTGTTCATAAAAATTCTCCGCCTGGCTGTTTTTAGCCGCAGGAATATAGCTTGCCTGCACCTGTTCGAACCCTTCCTGCTTTAATGCGTTCAGTACATATTTGAGAAAAGCCTGTTCCATACCTTTTCCCAGGATCCGGCAACTCATCAGGAAACTGTCGATCACCGCTGTATGCAGGTCGTTTTTCAAGGTAATGGCTATGCCTGTAATTCCGTAATCGCCGAACCGGTCTTCCACCTTCAGGCAGAACACATGCCCGCCCTGTTCCCGGAACCGGATAATGTCCTGTTCGCTATACCGCCTGGTGGTGAGGTTAAACTGGTTGGTTTTCCGGGTTAGCTGTGCGGCGCGTGGAATCGTGTACATGTCGGCTTCGGTGATTTGCATGCGTATTTGCAGGCTGGCAATATATTCGCGCATATCGGCAAAGCCTGACCGGAAGGCGGTACGTTCGGCATTGGCGCGGTACTGTACGGTCTTTTGCAGGTCTTCGCCGGTGAGGGCGTATGCCTGGAAATACTGTTCGAGAAGGCGCTCAAAAAATGCAGGCAGCAAGTATGGCTGTGTCGGGAAATCGGGGACTTCAACCATTGGCAGCATTTGTTTCACCAGCTCGCGTTCCGACGGGTTGTCGTCCACAAACACCATGCTGTCCAATCCAATGTTCAGTTCCTGCGCCATCGAACGGATATTATCGGCTTTGTTTTCCCAATTGATGCGGCAGGCGGCTAAATCTTCCTTCCGGAGTATCATTGAAGGATTGTTCTTCCAGACTTCCCGGACATCGTTTTCGTTATTTTTGCTGCAAACGGCCAGTATGACGCCTTTCCGTCCCAATTCGCGAATGCTTTCCTGGAACATGGCAAAGGCATTGCCCGGATAATCGCCGCCGATCCTGATCCCCTGCGGTCCGTCCTCGCCCACAATACCTCCCCACAGCGTATTGTCAAGATCGAGAACCAGGCATTTTTTTGCACGCAACAAAACCGCTCCGGCCTTTTGTGCGAACCATTCCCTGAAATCCCGTGCAAGCCTGGGATTAAGCTGCATCCCCGAAAGGAAATAGTATTTCCAGTCCACCCACATCGTTTGCGGATAATGCAGGATAAATTCCCGGAAATCGAACAGTTTTACAGCGGTATCCGCTTTTGCCCATTCCGCCAGGAATTGATTAAATTCTTCGACAGCCTGCATCGTCGAAAAATCGCTGTTCTCCCACCGCAGCAGGAATAACGGGTGAATGGTGAAAACATACAGCGGATGATGCGCCGGTATGCGGCTTTGTACTAATTGCAGCCGCGCCCGGTAGTCATTGAGGATTTCCTGCATTTTCCGGCCGCCTGTTTCGAATGGCAACAGGTAAAACCACACGTAAGCGTCGGCTTCGCTGATCCCGGATATGTCGCCATATCCCGAAAAAATGGCGCCGCTTTCGAAAAAAGGTTCGAGCGTGCTGTTACGGAAAACGAAAAGGCTCATGGTTCCTCCACTAATTCAATCAAACCGATATTCCTGTGGTACATGAAACAGACCGGCCTGTTGTGAATGGCGCAAGCCGGCGCCGGTTTGCCCAGCAGGATGAAATGCTTTCCCTTCAGCCTTCTTACAGCCCCGTCCATCGACGTTGTCCGGTAACACAGGTGATAAGGCCCTACTCCGTTTTTTTTGAGGTAATTACAGACAGGCGCATCCTGTCCGGCAGGTTCGATCAGTTCGATATCCGGATGATTCTGCCTGGTGAGGAAACAGATGCGGACTTTCCGGACAGGATCGAGGATCGTTTCGGATGCCCGGAAACCGGCTTCGATGTACAGTTTCGAACTGTGCTCGATGCTGTCCGTTGCCATTCCGATATGGTGAAAGGTTAAATGTTCCATCTCAATATTCCAATAATGGAGATATCCTGCAATTGCCAAGCGACAGGATGGCTGAAGCCCAGGAAAGTCCGGCGCCGAAGCCACTCATCAGTACCTGTTGTTTGCCGGGTTTTCCGTACAATTCGGAAACTACTGTCAACGGGACAGAGGCGGAGCTTGTATTGCCGTAGCGATCCAGGCAGTAAGGCGCTTTCCCGGCGGGGATTTTCAATTTCTTCACGAAAAAATCGGTCATGAACTTATTGGCCTGGTGGAAAATCAACCAGTCGATTTCTTCCAGCGCAACGCCCGACTGTTCGAGGATTTCCCTGATATTTTTGGGCACGACCCTCATCGCGAAATTGAAAACCGCCAAGCCATCCATGTAAATTTGACTGTCCGAACGGATGTTGCCGTCCTCCGCCTCCTTTTCTTCGAGATTACCGGTATTGGCGGGGTTCCTCATTCCCCCGGCAGGTATCATCACAGCATCCTTGCCCGTCCCGTCGGAGTGAAGCGAAAAGAAAGACCTGCCGCAGTCCTCCTTCCCGACAAGGGTTGCTGTGCCGGCATCACCGTACAATGGAGCATTCACCCTGTCGCGCTGCGATGTGATCCTGGAAAACGTTTCGCCAACCAGCAGCAGCACACGGTTCACATTCTTCGCCGAGGCATAGGCAAAGGCCGTTGACAGGGCGTATACGAAGCCGGAACAGCCCAGGTTGATATCGAAACATGCGGTGGTTTGCGCCAGGCCCAGACGCTGTTGCAGGATGGGCGCCGTGGCGGGTATCCTGTAGTCGGAGGTCTGGCTCAGGAATATCAATACGTCGATACTTTCAGGATCGATGCCGTTATCGTGTATTAATTGCGTGGCAGCCCTATAACAAAGGTCTGACGCACAAACATCTTCCGCCGCAAATCTTTTTTCCCTGATCCCGACCGATTCAATTGTTTTCTCTATTTCAGTTTCACTCATCAGGCCCGTCAAGTCCCTGCTGTATGATACCTTTGGCGGCACACAGGCAGCCATGGCGCTGATCCCGACGTTTTCGAACGCTAAAAAAGCCATTATTATTTGGATTGTATGGTGTGGAACAAATCTTCGACCGTGCAGGAGTTCTCAATATCGTTCCTGTCAAGGAATACATTATATTCGTCCTCTACCATGGACATCAATGAAAGAGCCATCAGGGAGCTCCATTCTTCGAGGTCTTTGAACGGGAGTTCGGGAACGAACTCTTCGGCAGGAGTATCATCGAAGATATCGGCGAAATTCCGGATAAAATCGTTTATGTTCATTGTTTGAAAAGTTTCTTGAGTTTTAGCTGCAACCTGGCAAACTGGCCGGCCGGCTGGGCCGGATAACCCAGCCATGTTTCGCCGTCGGGTATATTCCTGAACACCGAAGCTCCTAACCCTACCGTTACGCGGTTGCCTATCCTGGCTTTATTAATGATGGTCGACGACGGGGCTACCCAGCAATAATCGCCCACGACGGAACTTCCCCCAAGCTCGGCGTTGCTGATGATGTACGAATAACGTCCAATGGTGCAGTTGTGCCCGATATGTACCATATCGTCGATCTTGGCGCCCTCGCGTATGACGGTGTTGCCCAGGCTCCCACGGTCGATACAGGTATTGGCGCCGATTTCCACATGGTTTTCAATAATAACGCCGCCCACATGCGGGAAACGGTGGGGTATGCCGTTTTCGTCGCGCACAAAGCCAAAGCCGGCCGCACCGATCACGCACCCGGCATTCACTGTTACCTGTTCGCCCATATCTACACGGTCATACAGGCAGCAATGGCCGTATATCACTGTTCCCTTACCGATCCGGCATTGCCCGATCACCGTATATGGGCCGATGTATGTTTTCGGGTGTATTTCGGCTTCGGGATGAACCGTTGCCGCAGGATGAATCCCGTATTCCTGCTGCGTGGAGGTTAATGCGCTTACTGCCTTGACAAAAGCCAGCTTGGGATTTCGTGTCAGGATAAAGCATTTGTCGTCCGGAAGCTGTTTCTCCGCCAAATCGCAAATGATGACGGACGCCTGTGTGTCTCTTGCTGTTTGTTCCTTGTGCCCGGCCCCGGCATCAATGAACGAAAGGGCGCCTTTGCGGGCATGTTCCACCGGCATGAAGCTATCTACCTCAATGCAAGCGTCCCCTTTCAGTTCAAAAGGAATATCGATGCTTTTTAATATATCCTGTAAGCTGTACGGCATCGTCCCGGTTATTTGATGATCCATCTGACGGCCTCGAACACTTCGGCATAGCGTGCGCCGATCTGCGTTCCCCGTGTGACGGACAAAGAACGGATAAATTCTTCATGAGCATAATTTCGCCCTTTTTGTGAATTGTAACAGTCCAAAGCTTTGATCTTCACTGTTAATTCTTTTTCCGTAAACGGAATAAAACAGTTGGTGCTGAAATTGAGGTTATTCCACGGCAATTCATACCCAAGTATGGATGTTTTCTTAAATGCTCTTAAACCTTCCATAGCCACAGTGGAATGATCCTGATGCAAATCGTGCAGGCTGGGCATGAACACCAGGTCGGGCTCCAGCCGGCGGTTCAACTGAACCAGATCTTCGAGTATTTCCTGCCGGTGATGGGCAAAATGCCGCACACGGTATTTGTACAACAAAAGGTTGGATGGACTGATACCCAATACTTTGGTGGCAGCCGTAACTTCCGTCCTCAGGATATCCTTTGGGAAAGGCGGTTGTACCGATTCTTCCGCCAGCGAAAATGCTGCATAATAAACATCTTTCCCCTCGGAAATAAATTTTGCAATGGTCGCTCCACACCCAAATTCACCATCATCGGTATGAGGCGCCAGGATAATTACTCGCTTGATGTTGCTGGTCATTATTTATATCATTGATCGTGCAAAGGTAACGTATATTTATTACATCAACCGAATTTCATTTGAACTTTATGCAAAAGAAATCATCGAAAGCAACAGTATATCATTTTATTACAACTATATTTTTCGTAAAAACAAGTTCATTTATTAGAAATATTTTTCCCGCGCATACAAAAAATATATAGTAAGGGGCGAACCCGCTGCCGCCGTCTCCCGTTGACCCTGTCAGCAGCTGCGCAGCCTGACAGGTCGGCGTTTCGCACCGGCGTGGGAATAGCGCCCGACCTGACAGGGTCGGCAGACCTGTCAGGGTCAACGAGGGTCGGCAGTAGCGGCAATCGCTAAACGGTTTCTATCAGATACTGATTTTTTCCGGTAAAAACAATCAGGGCAGCCTTCAGGTCGGGACGTTCGCCCAGGCGGTGGGACTGGGCGTACTGTTTCAATTGTGCAAGACCCCCGTCGCGTTTGGCGGTGATTTCTTTGTCGGTGGCCCCGGTTTTGCAGTATTTCAGTTCAAAAATCCATTCATATTTGACCTGGGGAAGATTCGGATTGCGTTGCAGGAAAATATCGGCGCGACCGGGAACGGCCTCGTATTCGCTCATCGGGACATAAACCCTGCTTAAAAACAGGTAGGCCAGCAGGAG
>JAISCQ010000080.1 GCA_031265445.1 Bacteroidales bacterium | reverse complement strand
AACACGTCGCCAATCACGCGTATTGTTTCTGTTACATTGTCTGCCGGATTGTATTCGTCGTTTCCGACCTGCGAGGCAGCGACGGATATTTGAGCGATATACGTTTTATCGTACGGCGTATCGCCTTCGCCCGCGTGATAGAAATAGAGCGCGTTGTTTGACAGGAACCTCCCGTAGATTGTACTTCCCAGCGTATATGTAACCGGCAGACATAGCGCCTGTTTTCAGGAAATCTCTGAGGGCGTCTTCGATTTTTTTCGTTACGCCGGTTTTCACTTCCGACGCCCCGGCGCCGAGATAAACGGTTACTATGGTAAGGGTTGGCAACTCTATCTTGGGCAGTAAATTCAGATTGAGCAGGCTGTAACTGACTATCCCAGCGCAAGGATGGTGAAAATAACGCCGATGATTAACGGTTTTTTGATTGATGTTTATCATAAAAAACGATACAAGCATAAAATCAAGAAATATTTATCCACAAAAAAGCGGTAAACTTTTGTTTTACCGCTTTCTATCTATTTTTGACAGTTGCTTTGTGAGGGGCTTTACTTCACTTCCTCAAAATCGACATAATCGCCTTCTTCCTTTCCGAAATTTTTATCCGGTTTCGGTTGATAATTGATGGTTACTTTTCCTTCCTGCTTTTTCTTTTGCTGTACTATTTCTTCCTGTTGCCGACGTAAGCGGTCGTTCATATTTTTGGCGGCATCACCCAGGAAATGGGAAAGGACGCTCCTGATGATCCATTTACCGATCCAGTAAACCCCCAGGATAATGAGTAATACTTTAAAAAACAGCATAACAATTTATCTTAACCGGCTTAACGCCTGCACCATCAGCTCGTCCTTGCGTATTCCGCGGAAAGCAAGATAGTGGAGGATCATGGATATGACGGGAAAAACGGCCGGTAAACAGAACGAAACCGAACGAACATCCCGGACATTGTATAATACGAACAGCACAACGCCAATAAGCCCCGCCAGCAGCAAAATGTTATATATGCACAGGCGCAGTTGCAGAACCCTGCGCCGATACATGAAGATGGCGACCAGATTCAGTGCACAGATCAATATCCCAAACGCCAGGATGGAATACTGGCTGCCGACAGGGGTGGTTACTCCCGCTTCGACCTGGTAAAACCCGGTTAGATTAAAGGCGAGTATGTCGGTTTCGTAAATCAGTTCCGCCACCGGGGCAAAAAACATCGGGACCAGGAAACACAGGGAAGCAAATAGGAAAACGGACTGGATTCTTTGTATCATGGATCAATTTTCGATTCGATAAAACACATTATATATCAGGAATTAACAGCATCGTCATCTCCTGTTGAGGATAAAAAATAAAAACGATGTAAAATTAGTGCTATATTTGGAATTTTAAAAATTAGAGATTTATATTTCCTTGTACATTATCGTTAAATTTCTGTACATCATTGTGTTTTGTATAGTGATGGTTGGCCGTGCAGCAGCGCACCCCGACAGTTTGATCTATCGTTCGATCGGGGTTGGTTTTCCGTCTATCAACTATTCGCCGCTTTCGTCGCTGAATCATTCCGGCTATTCGTTAGGTTCCCATTCCACGCGCTTTCGCGAAAAGCCAAACAGTTTGACCCAATTCCAATTACATTTCGAACTTGGTTTGCTTTACAACAATGCCAGCGATTTGTATATCACTACGTTCGGTTTCAACAGCAGCTGGTCGCGGCACTGGCACGTGACCGACCGTAGCCGTCCGTTGCGGCTGATGTTAGGCGGCGGCGCCAATATCGGCGTGAAGTTCTATTTGAAGGAAGACAATACGGACAACCCGCTGGCATATTGGTTCAATCTTTCGGTAAGCCCCAGCATATTGGTTCAGTATCGCTTCAACATCCACAAAACAAAATTCGAGCTGGGGCAACAAATCGAAGCGCCGCCCGGTTCGCTGATTTTTTCATCGGGCTATTTCAGTATGGTTTCGTTCGGCAGCCTCAAAAAATGTGTGGCTGTCACCAGTTTGGATATCACCCTTCCGCTGGAACGCCGTCAATGGCCGACGTTCAGGGTGAGTTACATGTTTTCGGGAATGAATTACGTCAATAGCGACTTTACTGTCAAATTTGTCGATCATATCATTCTTTTCGGAACGATTTTTGATTTGTTCCGATGATTTTTTGCGCATCTGAAATAATATAACCAACTTTGCCGCGTTATTGATACAATTTCAAATACACATAGTTTTTATAAAGAGTTTATTTATGTTGAAAAGGAATATTATCCTGTCTGTTCTGATTGTAGTTGCCGGTTCCATCCATGCGCAGGTGAGGCCGGGCATCAAGTTGGGTTATAACTTGAGCGGCGTGGCGGCGAGCTATACCGGAACTTCGGAACTCAAGTCCACTGCTGCGGGTGATCCCGACAATTTTCACATGAAATCGGGTTTCCAGGCAGGGATGGTTATCGATTGCCCCGTAAACGATGCCTGGGCGATTCAGCCGGGTATAAGATTTACGAACCAGGGGTTTACCGATAAGTATACCGGTAATGGTAAATCTGTCAAGAAATTCGCCCTGTATTCCCTGCAGATTCCCGTGTATGCACAATACAGGCTGAATATTGCCGAAGAAACCAACCTGTTGTTTCAGGCAGGACCTTATGTCGGCTTTGGACTCTTCGGACGGCAAAAATACACCCGGAAAGGGAAATCAGTGGATTTGAACGACAAGCAAAAGAAAATAACTTTTGGCGGCGGCACATCCAACGATATTCATAAAGCTTTCGATTACGGGGTCGGCGCCGGGGTGGGCATCGAATTTTACAGTTTCCAGTTGACGGTAGCTTACGATTTGGGCCTGTACGACGCGTCCTTCAAGAAGGATGATACAAAAAGCGGATTATATAACGTCGACCTGCGGAACCACAACCTTTCGATAACGCTTGCATTTATTTTCGGACGCAGGGATCCCTTACAAAATAAAAAGGACTGATTGATTTCATAGCAATGTTCTGATCAGGCTTTGTTTGGATCATCCAGCGAAGCCTGATTTGTTTTATTTACTTATTTCATACCTTTGCCCCCCATGGATTGGTTATGTAAATTATTATTCGAAGAGGGTGTAGCGCACACGGTTCTTTTGCTGGCCTTTGTGGTCGCCGTTGGCATCATGCTGGGCAAAATCAAGATATGCGGCATATCGCCGGGCATCACGATGGTGCTTTTTGCGGGTATTGCCGTCAGCCATTTCGGATTTCGCGTGGAACACCATATTTTGCACTTTATCAGGGAATTTGGGCTGATTCTTTTTGTGTTTGCCGTGGGCTTGCAGGTGGGACCCGGCTTTTTTGCATCGTTCAAAAAGGGCGGTATCCGGCTCAACATGCTGGCCATGTGTGCGGTTGTACTGGGCGTGCTCGCCACCGTCATCCTCCATTTTGTTACCGGTATTCCCATTCCCACCATGGTGGGCATTATGTCGGGAGCGGTCACCAATACTCCCGGGCTGGGCGCCGCACAGGAAGCCAGCGCCGATGTATCCGGCATGGTCGATCCTTCCATCGCGCTTGGTTATGCCGTGGCCTATCCGTTAGGCGTTGTCGGGATTATCCTTTCCATCATCAGTATACGGTATATTTTCGGGATCCGCCTCGATACCGAAACCGGGCGATTGCAAGCCGAAAGCGACGCACAGCAGGATTCCGCCGAAACCTTTTCGCTGGCGGTGAAGAATCCTGCTATTTTCGGCAGCGACATCAAAACGATATCCGAGCTGATTAGCCGCAGATTTGTTATCTCGCGCGTTTGCCACGAAGACGGTCATATTGAGATCGCCTCATCGCAGACGGTTCTTAACGAGGGCGACAAGGTGCTGGTCGTTACGTCGCCTGCTGCAACCAAAGCCATCACCGCTTTCATCGGGACGCCGATCGACATGAGTCCCGCCGACTGGAAAAAACTGGACAGCGCCCTGGTATCGCGGCGCATACTGATTACCCGCTCCGAAATTAACGGCCGTACACTCGGCCGGTTGAAGCTGCGGGCGGCCTTCGGGATTAACATCACCCGCATCAACCGGTCGGGACTCGACCTGATCGCCCAGCCGGGACTGCAACTCCAGTTAGGCGACCGCGTGACGGTGGTGGGCAGCGAGCAAGCCATTGCAGCCGTTGAAAAGGTGCTGGGAAACAAAATGCAACGCCTCAACGAACCCAACCTGATTCCCATCTTTATCGGGATCGTTCTGGGCGTGCTGCTGGGGAGCATACCATTTGCTTTTCCGGGTATACCGCAACCCGTTAAACTCGGCATGGCCGGCGGGCCGCTGATTGTCGCCATCCTGATCAGCGTATTCGGCCCGAAATATAAATTGGTCACTTACACCACCATGAGCGCCAACCTGATGCTCCGCGAAATAGGCATCTGTCTGTTCCTCGCGTGTGTAGGATTAGGCGCCGGCGAAAATTTCGTGAAAACGATTGTTGAGGATGGCGGTGTAAAATGGATCGGACTTGGATTTATCATTACGGTATTGCCGTTAGTGATCACAGGTATTCTCGGGCGAAGCATGTACAAACTGAATTATTACACTTTGATGGGGTTACTGGCCGGAAGCACTACCGACCCGCCCGCCCTGTCGTATGCCAATACCGCCGCCGGCAATGACGCTCCGGCAGTGGGCTATGCCACAGTGTATCCATTCACGATGTTTCTCCGGGTGCTTTTTGCGCAACTGCTTATTCTGCTGTTTTGAATAAGCCCCCTGATACATTCCGCCACTGTCAGGGTCAACAGGCAGGTTTTCGGGGGCTCGCAATCGGGGTTGCTGACGGTAGGTTTTATCCAACCCTGCGTAGATTTTTGCCCAAACGGACGTCCGACGCCGTCATGCGCATCTGCTTTTTCCATGCGTTTGAGTGAAAAGAGTAAAAGGCATGTGCGTTTAGGTGAAAAGAGTACTTTCCGGGACGAAATGATCAGTTATATGAGATTTTTTTGAGACAAAAATTTGATGAACCGGAAAACATGCCTTACTTTTGTCGAATGAAACATTTAGCCGGTCTGAAAATCGACCCTGTCAAACCTTCGGAACGATACGTCATTCTGGATGTTTTAAGGGGGATTGCTTTAGTTGGAATCTGTCTTGCCAACTATCCCGAGTTTTCACTGTACACCTTCCAGGAAAAGGAAGTGGTTGAGGCCATGCCCACTGCGGGCATCGATCACCTGTGGCGATATTTTCACTACATCTTTATTGATGGAAAGTTTTACAGCCTGTTCTCGCTTCTGTTCGGGATCGGCTTTTCGATCATCCTGTCCAAAGCCGTCCAGCAGGGAAAAGGCCTGGGGATCTTCTACCGGAGAATGTTCATCCTGGCCATTATCGGATTCGTGCACCTGATCTTCCTGTGGGCCGGCGACATCCTGTTGCTGTATGCGCTCGTCGGGATGCTGTTGCCGCTGTTCAGGAATGTCTCCAACCGTAAGCTGCTCCTTGTATCGGCCTCGCTGATCCTCTTCCCGATAGCGATAGACGCTTTCAGGGTTTTAACCGATCACCGCTTCACCCTCCTGATACCGGTCGAGAAAGCGATCCGGCACTTTAGCGAACAAAACGGGATCACCGGCGATAATTTTCCCGTCTGGCTGCTGGAAGGCAAGAGTTATCCGGAGGTAGTGAAGTTCAATGTACCGGGTTCTTTCATCAGGTGCCGGGAATTTATCGAAGGCTGCCGGGTATTCAAGGTATTGGGACTGTTCCTCCTCGGGCTGTACATCGGTCGAAACCGGATCCATGCGCAACTCGACGAACGCATGGCGCTGCTCAAAAAGATACGGAATTACGGATTCCTTGCGGGATTGCCCCTTTCCTGCCTTTTCGCGTGGAGCGAAGTAAACCGTCACCCGGCGGGTCTGGTTGCCAACACCGCCATTTATGCGTTGAGCGTCGTCCCTCTGAGTCTTGCCTTTGCTTCGGCCGTATGCGTATGGTATGCCGGGCGCAAAGACCTGCGGTTTTTCAGGATCATGGCGGCGCCGGGCCGTATGGCGCTCACAAACTACATCGGGCAGTCGGCGATCGGGATGATTCTTTTCTACGGCATCGGGTTCGGATGGGCTTTGACGGGACTGATATACGTAGAGTTAATCGCGGCCGGGGTCTTCGCTTTCCAGACGGTGTCCGGTAACGTCTGGCTGCGTTATTTCCGGTTTGGCCCGCTGGAATGGATCTGGCGCATGCTTACGTATGGAAAATGGTTGAAAATAAATTGAAATATAACATACATATAGAATGAAGATCATCAATAATCAATTTTTTGAAGGCGAACGGCCTCTTTTCGCCACGAACGACATCCGGCTCGAAAATGTAAAGTTCTATCCCGGCGAATCGGCCATCAAGGAATGTAACCGCGTGGAAGCGTACCGTTGCGAGTTTATGTGCAAATACCCGTTCTGGCATAACAACGACGCGTTGATCGAAAACTGCTTCTTTACCGTATACAGCAGGGCGGCTATCTGGTATTCGAAAAACGTGCGCATGCTGAACACTGTGGTGGATGCGCCCAAAATGTTCCGGGAGATTGACGGCCTTTACCTCGAAAATGTCAGGTTGCCCAATGCCGCCGAATGTTGCTGGAATTGCGAGAATATCGAGTTCCGCAATATTGACGTCAAATGCGGCGATTACATTTTCATGAACAGCAAAAATATCAGGATCGACGGGTTCAGGCTACAGGGCAATTATTCCTTCCAGGATGCCAAAAACGTGGAAATCCGCAATGCGCGCATCGATTCGAAGGATGCTTTCTGGAAGACCGAAAATGTCACCGTGTACGACTCCGAAATAAGCGGGGAATACCTCGGCTGGCACTCGAAAAACCTGCGTCTGGTAAATTGTACCATATCCGGCACGCAGGCGCTCTGCTATGCCAAAGACCTGGTGATGGAAAACTGCATCATGAAACCCGATGCCGACCTGTGTTTCGAATACAGTACACTGGAAGCCCGGATCAACAGCCCTGTCCACAGCGTTAAAAACCCCGGCGGCGGATACATTATCGCCGAAAGCATCGGCGAAATCATCATCGACGAAAACTGCAAGAATCCGGGAGCCTGCCGGATCGAGGCGCGTGACGAAGCAACATCTCCCGGCCATGAAATATGATTTCGATGAAATCGTTCCGCGCCGGAACAGCAATTCCTGCAAATGGGATTCGGCTGCGGACGATCGCGTATTGCCCATGTGGATCGCCGATATGGATTTCCGTACTGCGCCGCCCGTCATCGAAGCGCTCGAAAGAAGGGTACGGCATGGTATTTTCGGCTACGCCAAACCGCCGCAAGCCTATTTCGACGCTGTAACCGGATGGTTCGAGCGGCGGCACCGGTTCGCTTTCCGGAAGGAGTGGACGCTCTTCACCACCGGCGTAGTCCCGGCGCTGTCGGCCATCATCAAGGCTTTGACCGTTCCCGGCGACAGGGTGATCGTACAGACGCCCGTTTATAACTGCTTCTTCTCGTCCATACGCAACAACGGCTGCGAAACGGTTTCCAACCGGCTGGTTTATCAAAACGGCAGGTATACCGTCGATTTCGATGATCTCGAAAAAAAAGCGTCCGACCCGCAAGCAAAACTGCTCCTGCTTTGCAGTCCGCACAATCCCGCCGGACGGGTCTGGAGCAGGGAAGAACTGGCGCGGATGGGTAAGATATGCCTGGAAAATGGCGTTACCGTTGTGTCGGACGAGATCCACTGCGACCTTGTTTATCCGGGACATCAACACATCCCGTTTGCATCCGTCAGCGAAGATTTCCTTCGGCATTCGGTAACGTGTACCGCGCCCGGAAAGACTTTCAATCTGGCGGGACTGCAGGTGGCCAACATTCACGCAGCCGACGAAACCATCCGGAAGAAAATCGACAGGGCGCTGAACATAAATGAAGTGTGCGAGATCGGCGTCTTTGCCGTGGAGGCTTTGATGGCCGCTTACAACGAAGGGGAAGAATGGCTCGAAGCGTTGAAAAAATACCTGCATGCCAATTACCTTTTCCTGACGGATTTCTTCGAAAAGCGCCTCCCGCAATTCCCGGTTCTGCCCCTGGAAGCCACATATCTTGTATGGATAGACTGTTCCGTGTTGCGCCAATCCTCAACGGTAACAGCCGATACGCTGCTGGAGAAGGAAAACCTGTGGGTAAACGCCGGAACGATGTACGGCGCAGGCGGCGAAAACTTTATCCGGCTGAACATCGCCTGCCGGCGGGAACTCCTTGCCGAAGGACTGCGTAAAATAAGTCGCCGAATATCGAAAACGGATGATTGAATATGTTGGAAGCCCCAAAGAAGGTTCGGGCATGCTTTCCCCCGCCAGGGAAAGTTCCAAAGAGGTCTCGAGCATGCTTTCCCTTCATGGGGAAAGTCCCAAAGAGGGTTCGGGCATACTTTCCCCGTTAAGGGAAAGTCTCAAAGAGGTCTTGAGCATACTTTCCCCGTTAAGGGAAAGTCTCAAAGAGGTCTTGGGCATACTTTCCCTTCATGGGGAAAGTCTCAAAGAGATCTTGAGCATACTTTCCCCCAAAGGTGAAAGTTCCAAAGAGGGTTCGTGCATACTTTCCACTCATCAGTTCAACGGTCTATGAAAAAGTTTCCGGGTGAGGCGGACAAACGGAAAATAAGCATCCTTGTCGCTTATTTCCTTATTTATGTGGTCTGGGGCTCCACCTATTATTTCATCGGGGTCGCTCTGAAAGGCTTTCCGCCGTTTCTGCTCGGCGCCTTCCGTTTTACATTCGCCGGACTGATTCTTCTTGTCTGGTGCGGCATCAGGGGCGAACCCGTCTTCAGGAAAAACCTGGTCGGAAAATCCGCCGTAAGCGGTATTGTCCTGCTTTTTATCGACATGGCCGTGGTGATGCTGGCTCAAAAATACCTGAGCAGCAGTCTGGTGGCCATCATAGCATCGTCCACGGCCCTGTGGATTATGGCGCTGGACATACCCATGTGGAAAAAGAATTTCCGGAACCCGGCAACGATCGCCGGTATCATCGCCGGTTTCCTTGGCGTGATGCTGCTGTACGCGGAACAGCTCGAAACAGACGGGATACACGAACACAGGGAATACGGCGTCCTGATCCTCATTTTCGGGTGTATTTCGTGGGCGTTGGGTACGCTGTACGCCAAATACCGCTCATCCGGGGCCGAGGAGGTCAATGCCTTTGCAGGATCGGCATGGCAGATGCTTTTTGCCGGCGGAATGTTCTGGCTGTCTTCCCTCATAACCGGGGATATTTACGCCGACCTGAACCGGACGCCGCTATCGGCATGGCTGTCGCTCGCCTACCTGATCGTATTTGGCTCCATACTCGCCTATTCAAGCTACGTCTGGCTGCTCAAAGTCCGTCCTGCAACGGAAGTGGCGACTCATGCATACGTCAACCCGCTTATTGCCGTCTTCTTTGGAAGAACATTCGGGAAAGAACAGATAACATTCGTGCAAATCCTCGGGCTGATCGTCATTTTGCTCAGCGTAATGCTGGTAAGCAGGAAACCGAAGAGGAAATAAATTGCCGAATAATACGAGCAATTTTCAAAATCATCCAAACGGATGTCCTGTCGGGTCTGGCATATCTTAGCGGATTGTTTAAGAGTATCTATTGTACCGCTCCATGGGTAAAATATTACCCATTCATGGGTAACATTTTACCCATTTTCTGTATGTTGAAACGGGCCGAATCTCATATAATCTATTAACAGTGATTAAATTACATTATTGGCACAATACTTGCCAATCTTAGAATGTAAGTTGATCTTTTGCATGAAAATACACACCTTTTTACCCATTTTGGTCTTGTTGCAGCCGTTGCAGGCGCAGGAGAAAACCGTGCTTACCATTGATCAGGCCATTGATATCGCCCTGTACGGAAGCTATACCGTGCGCTCGAATGACGAGGAGCGACAGGCGATGCAGTACCAGTACCTTTATTACAAGGCGCAATTTAAACCCAAACTGGATGCACACCTGTATTCGCCTTCGTGGAATGAGGCGGTCACAACGGTTACGCAGGCTGATGCTTTACCGGTATATAATTCTACCAGTTCCATCAGGTTCGGAGGCGGTCTGAGCTTTACGTATGTATTGCCTACAGGGGGCGATCTGGCTTTGAAAGGCGAGATGTACCACGAAAATCTCAAGACCACTTTCCAGAAGGATTATTCGACCATGAAATGGAAACAGGCGTACAGTCAGTTCGGTATCGCTTTCAACCAGCCGGTATTTACCAAAAACCTGTTGCGCGAGAACCTCAAAAGAGCCGAATACCAATATAAAAGATCCGAACTGTATTTTACCCGCATCCAGATGGACATTATATACAATGTGACCAACGGCTTTTATGGGGTTTACCGGGCAGCGTACGAAAAGCAGATCAACGAAGAGCGGCTGGGCAACTCGCAGGAAGCTTTGCGTATCGCCAAACTGAAATATGAAACAGGGAATATTGCCGAAGGCGAGCTGTTGATTGCCGAGATCGACGCGGCGCAAAATGACGTGTTCCTGTCGGAAAGCGCCGGTAAATACGAACGGCTGAAAGATGAATTCAAGCTGCTGATCGGACTGAGCATGACGGAGGAAATTGACATCATGGCCGAAATGGAATTTGAGACGGTGAACATTAACCTGCAAACGGCCATCGATCAGGCTTTGGTCAACCGTTTGGAAATAAAGGAAGGCGAATACGATATCAAGTTGCAGGAAATAGAAATCGACCGGGCCAAACGGGTGAGCGAAGTAAAGGGTAATATTTCGGCGTATTACGACTTTGCCGGTTTAAGTCCGAAGGAGGGCAATGTGACGGAACTTTTCCGGTACTCGTTCGATAATATGGCAGACCGACCGCAAAACCGGGGCGTCACTTTCACCTTGGCCGTGCCGATTTTGGACTGGGGACGCAGGCGCAACAATGTCAAGACACAGATCATCTATCTCAACGAAATGAAAATGCGCCTCGACAATACCAACGAGCAGATCATAAAAGAAATCCGCGAAATTATCCGTACGGTGTACGAAGCCGAAAAGCGCTTCCGCATCAACCAGACAAACAAGGATATTGCGCAGCGCAGTTACCGGATCAACCGGCTGCGTTTCGAAAACGGCGATATTACCGCACAGGAGTTGTCGCTGGAGCAGACCCGGCTTTCGGAAGTGCAACTCGCCTATATCGGCGCGTACGTTACTTACCGGTCGGCTTTGGCCGATCTGAAACGCAAAACCATGTGGGATTTTGAAAATAACCGCAGCTATGCCATCGATCCCCGTCATTCAACCGCCGAACAGGGCTTGCAAACTCCATAAATATTCACGGATCGAATCATCAAACTCATCACTCATCAACACTCATCATTCAATGAATCGTTTCACCATTGTTTTCATTCTTTTTACTTTCCTTTCGGGAAATTTGCCGGCACAAAATGCAGGTCAGGACAAGGCATCCATCATGCTTGACCTCAAAAAATCGCGTGCCGACTACGAAGTGGCCAGGCAGCAATTCGAAAACGACACCCGGCTGTACGACGAGAAAGCGATCTCGGCCAACGAATACACCAAGTCGAAAAACGCGCTGCTGAGCCGCGAAGTGGATTACCAGAAGCTGATCCTGCAATTGATTTCGCAGCAGTCGTACGTCATTATCGACCGCGCCGTGAAGTACCAGACGGTCAACGGCGAGCGGCGCGTGAAAGTGACGCTGAAAAGCACGCTCGAAGGCAACGAGGAATACCTGAGCCAGTTCAAGGAGCATTTCGATGTGTTCACGCCCGAAATGCGCGCCGGAAAGGTATACAACATTTTTGTATCGCTTCTGGACATCGCCGACCAGACGATTATCGGCTCGCCCTACGAATACCAGATTTCGGCCATCGAGATCGGCAGGGAAGCTTCGGCCGACTTTGAGCTGTTGAAGGATGTGGAAAACCTGCGCGTATCGCTCAGCTATAACGGGCGAAAGGACGAAAAAAACATCTACCTGAAGAAAGATGCAAGTATCAACGTGGTTGACATCAGTTCGATGCAGTTCTCGCAGGAAGCCGATCTCAGTTCGAGCGCTTCCTACGGGCTGACTCTGGAACGCTTTTCGACCTCCGACGATATTTATCGCCTGATGGTGGTGGGCTTGCCGCAACAAATCACCTACGAGTTTGTGGACGACAACAGCAAGGTATCGCAGATTAAGTTTGCACAGGGCGTCAACACCAAAAAGCTGTCGCTGCGCGTGTTCCTGCCCGACCGCGACGATGAGCAGATCCGCATCGACCAGCCCGTCAAGTTCCGCGTGCTGACGCTCACCAACGAACAGTACAACCAGATTGCCGGGAAAGACATCGCTACATTCACGCCCGAACAGTTGACGGCGATGTCGTGCGGCAGTGAAGCGCTGGAGCTGGTTCCGCGCGGAAAGGGGAAGATCGAGGTGCGCGCCACCAACCTCTATCACGAGATCAATACGGGCGACAGCGTGTCGATGAACATCACCGTGCGCAATGCCGGGACGCGCCGCCTGGACAATATCAAGATCACCACCGATTACCCGTTAAGCTGGCGCACGACAGTATCTCCCGACCTCATCCGAACGCTTGATCCCGAAAAGGAAACTACGGTGCGCATTGCCATCATTCCGCCAAAGGACGGCGGAGTGGGCGCCCAGGAGGTAAAAATCAAAACCGAAGCGCTGGCCGACAACCGCAAGGTGGAAACCGAGGACAAGACCATCCGCATACAGGTAAACGCCAAAACGTCGGTATTGGGAACGATGCTGCTGCTGACGCTGCTCATCGGTATCATTGTGGGGCTGGTATGGTTTGGCATCAAGTTAAGCCGACGGTAGCGTGTCGTCAGACAAGACTTAAAGACTTTAGAAAGATAAAAGCAGTATTTTTGCAGCATATTTTAAACAAGATAAAATGGACAACAACAGCTTATATCGCAATCACGGTAATTATCGGAAGTTGCACAGCTATCAGAAGGCAGAGGCAATCTACGACATCACCTGCTTTTTCTGCGAACGCTTTCTCAAGCGGGGCGACCGCACCATCGACCAAATGGTACAGGCAGCCCGGTCGGGCAAGCAAAACATCATCGAAGGATGCAAAGCCTCTGCTACTTCCGCCGAAACGGAGATCAAGCTGGTTAACGTGGCAAAAGCAAGTCTGCACGAGCTTTGGGCAGATTACGAAGACTATCTCCGGAAAATATCATACACCGATCCCGTAAAGGGACGTCTTTGGGAAACCGATTCGGCCGAAGCAAAGAAGATGTATGAGCTGGGATGTGTTCACAACGACGCCGCCTTCTACATGAAAATCGTCATGACCCGTCCGCCGGAAACGATTGCGAACATTGCCATTTGCCTGCTGCGAGGCGTGGATTATCTGCTTTTCCGGCAGCTTCAGTCTCTGGAGAAAAAGTTTCTTGCAGAAGGAGGCATGCGCGAAAGAATGACGCGACTGCGCACCGAGGAAAGAAACAGACAAAACAACAGCAGGCAGTCGCCGGCATCATCGTCGTCGTCGTCGTCAGACGATGACTTAAAGACTTAAAGACTCAAAGACTTAGAGACTTAAAGTCTTAAAGATTAAACAACAACAAATTTTTAAAACCATGAAAGAAGCTCCGTTTAAAACATTACTCATTCGCGAAATACAGGGCGCGATCATTGATTTCCGTTTCTGGGTAGTGCTGGCGCTGTGCCTGAGCATCATCCCGCTCAGTTTTTACGTGTCGGTCAAAAATTATGCGCAACGCCTGTCCGACTATCAGCAGGAGATACAGTCGTATCGCGACAAAACAGGCAAGGTAGACGCCTACATGGCAGCCGAGGGCGTTCATCCGCCGTCGCCGCTGAGTATTTTTTCGCGCGGGCTGGACAGTAAAATGCCGTACAAGGTCATCACGTCGCGCGACGGCAATTACAAAATAGAATACGCCAAACCCGACAACAAGAAGGACATGCTGGGCGAGATCGACTTTGCCTTCATTGTATCCTTTGTGCTTTCGATCCTCGCCATTGTGTTCACATTTAGCGCCATTTCGGGCGACAAGGAATCGGGGGTGCTGCGCGGCATCCTTTCCAACGCCGTTTTGCGAAGGCAGGTGCTCATGGCAAAACTGCTCGGCAATTACCTCGTATTTCTGGTGCCTTTCCTGCTTTCGATGCTGGTTGCCCTGCTGGTGGTCTACTTTTCGGGCATCATTCCTATCTTCTCGGCAGCGCTGTTTCCGGCAGCGCTTGCCATGATCGGCATCAGCCTCATATTCCTGTTCGCCTTGTTTAATCTCGGACTGTGGATTTCGGCGCTTGCGCGAAACTCGATCCTGTCCATCAACGTGCTGCTTTTGATATGGATCGTCCTGGGACTGGTCATCCCCAAAATAAGTCCGGTTATTGGCGCGGTCCTTTATCCGGTGGAATCGACCAGCGTGTTCGAATCGAAAAAGACGCTGCTGCGCGTCAATATTTTAAAAGAGCAGTCCAGGGAAGAGATAGCCCTGTTTGTGGAATTACGGACGCTGCTGCGACCCGAAGCAGCGGGAATATCCACCGGGTGGGATGACGTAACCGGCGCTTTTGACGAGAAAGTAATTCCCATCCGTGAAAAATTCGAACAACAGCTGATTTCGGAAACGGACAAACTGACGGGTGATTATACGATGCGCTGCGACCAGCAGAACCGGATCGCCAAAAGCATCGCCCGCCTGTCGCCCATTCATTCGGTCAATAACCTGATGGCGGAAATATCGGCTACCGGCTATTCCGAAGCCGACAACTTCCTGCAACAGGCCGGCCGGTTTCAGGCTACCGTAAAACAGGACGTTTATGATCAGTATAATATAAAAAACTACCACTCAGGCGATGGAAGCGTGAGCATGCAGATGACAGCCGACGGTTTTGACGCACAAACGGTTCCCATACCTGCCATCGATCAGTACAGGCACGTCCCTGTCGGCAAAGTATTGCAGCAAAACCTGGCAGACATCATGCTGCTGTGCCTGTACAGCCTGTTGTTCTTTGTATGCGGCTTTATCAGTTTCCTCCGGTTCGACGTCAGGTAATCCCTTTGTGAAAATCGTTCTATTCCGTTAAAAATCATTCAAAATTCAAAATTCAAAATTCAAAATTTACTCAATAATTAATCATCAAAAACCATTTCATTCACATTCTATTATGGAAGCTCCGTTTAAAACATTAGTCATTCGCGAAATCCAGGGCGCGATCATCGATTTCCGTTTCTGGGTAGTGCTGGCGCTGTGCCTGAGCATCATCCCGTTGAGTTTTTACGTGTCGGTCAAAAATTATTCGCAACGCCTGTCCGACTATCAGCAGGAGGTACAGTCGTACAGGGACAGGACCTCTGTCCATTCCCACATGGCAGCCGAGGGCGTTCATCCGCCGTCGCCGCTCAGCATTTTCTCGCAGGGATTGGGTAACAGGATACCCTACAAGGTGATTACCTCGAACGACGGTAACTACAGGATCGAATACGCCAAGCCCGACAATAAGCAGGATCTGTTAGGCGAAATCGACTTTGCTTTTATTGTCTCCTTTGTGCTTTCGATCCTCGCCATTGTGTTCACATTTAGCGCCATCTCGGGCGACAAGGAATCGGGCGTACTGCGCGGCACACTCTCTAACGCCGTTTTGCGAAGGCAGGTGCTCATGGCGAAGCTGTTCGGCAATTATCTCGTATTTCTGATCCCTTTCCTGTTTTCGATACTGGTTTCCCTGCTGGTGGTGTACTTTTCGGGCATCATTCCCATTTTTTCGACGGAACTGTTCCCGGCAGTGATGGTGATGACCGCGATCAGCCTGATATTTCTGTTTGCCATGTTCAATCTCGGACTGTGGATTTCGGCGCTTGCGCGAAATTCAATCCTGTCCGTCAACGTACTGCTGCTGATTTGGATTGTACTGGGACTGGTGGTTCCCAAAATAAGTCCCATCATCGGCTCCGTGATCTATCCGGTGGAATCAACCGGGGTATATGAATCGAAGAAAGCGATTCTCCGGCTAAACATCATGAACGAACTGGAAAAGGAAGAACGGGACTTATTCCTGAAAATACGCAACCAGTTGCGGCCCGGAGCAGAAGGAGTAGACGGCAGATGGACGGATGTACTGTCGGCTTATGATGAACAGTATGCGCCGGTTCGGGAAAAATACGATCAGCTGTTGGCTTCCGAAACGGAAAAACTGGTCAATGATTATGCGCTGCGCTGCAACAGGCAAAATGATTTTGCAAGAAATATCGCCCGGCTGTCGCCCGTTTATGCGGTTAACTGTCTGATGGCTGAACTCTCGGCTACCGGCTATTCCGAACTGGAGCATTTCATACAGCAGGCATCGGTATACCAAAAATATGTAGAACAGAATTATTACGATAAAATGAAATTTAAAATTTACAGGGATGAAGGGGGGTATATGACAAAGAATGCAGGCAACCGGGAAGACCGCCCCACGGAAATACCCGTACTTGAAAATTATAAAAGCGTCGGTATCGGTCAGGTATTGCAGCAGAACCGGGTGGACATCATGCTGCTGTGCCTGTACAGCCTGCTGTTCTTTGTGTGCGGCTTCATCAGTTTCCTGCGGTTCGACGTCAGATAATCAATACCTTTGCGAAAATCATATTATACCGTTAAAAATCTAAAATCAAAACAAATATCATTCAAAATTCAAAATTTAAAATTTAAAATTTATGTTACAAGCGATCGAATTAACCAAACGTTACGAGGACGAGCAGCTGGCGCTGGATGCCTTGAGCCTCGACATCAAGGCGGGAGAAATCTTTTTCCTGCTGGGGGCTAACGGCGCCGGTAAAACGACGACCATCAACCTGTTCCTGAACTTCATCGAGCCTACTTCGGGCAAAATCCTGATCGACGGCATTGATGTGGTGCAAAACCCGCTGGAAACGAAGCGGCATGTTTCCTACGTTTCCGAAAATGTGATGCTGTACGGCAATTTCACCGCGCGGCAGAACCTCGACTTTTTTGCCAAGCTGGGCGGCAAAACCCGCCTGACCCGGCACGACTATTACACCGTGATGCGTAATGTGGGACTGCAGGAGGAAGCGTTCGAGAAGAAACTGAAAACCTTCTCGAAGGGGATGCGTCAAAAAGTAGGACTGGCCATCGCCATCATCAAGGATGCGCCCAATATCCTGCTGGACGAGCCTACCTCCGGCCTCGATCCCAAGTCGGCTTCCGAACTGATGCAACTGTTGCTGCAGCTTCGCAGCCGGGGCAAATCCATCCTGATGTGCACGCATGACATTTTCCGCGCCAAATCTGCGGCCGACCGCGTAGGCATCATGAAGGAAGGCCGTCTGGTGATGCTCCGTACCCGCGAACAGTTCCTGCAGGACGATCTCGAGCGCATCTACCTCGATTACATGCAGGAAGCGATGATGGATGCGGAAACGGTGAATGAGCGAACCGTCGAAAAACCCTCAAAACAGTAACATATCGGGAGGCATCCCGGATTTCGCGTTCTTTGACATATTGGTACATTTGGCAGTTTATATAACGGCAGTTTTGATGAATCTTATGGTTCCAACCCTGTCAGCAGCTTCGCAGCCTGACAGGTTGTATACGTAAGCTTACGTAAAACGACCTGTCAGGGTCGTCAGACCTGACAGGGTCAAGACCGCTCGGATTTTTTCGAAGCCGTTTTAAATTTCAATACTGTCGGCTGCCTTCCGAATTCTTTCGGAAAAATCGTAAAGCGCATCTTTCAGATGCTGTTTTTCTGCGTAAGTAAATTCACCCTCTCCGCCGTTTCCGTCAATTCCATTCAATTTGTTGTACATCCACGATGCGGATTTACCAAAATATCTTCGCGCTATTTTAGACCATGTTATATCCAGTCTAATATCTTGCAATTGGGCGCTTACATTTGTTGTTTTTAATACTTGTGTACTCATTTTATATATTTTGGTTTTTAATTTCGTCAATCAGTATATCAAACAAATCTCTCGCATACATCTCCAGTTGATCGGAGTAATTGTGCTTAGAGTTATTCAGGTTCTTAATAACCTCGTTTAACTCTTTTAATTTCCCGTTCAATTCATTTTGATCCATTTGCCTTTTAAGTTTGGTGATATACCCTGCAAAGATACTGTTAAATTTCACAGTGCCGGCAAACCGGCAACAATAAATTTCAATGTTATCCGCTAAAATCAAAAAAATGCGATATTTAGTTTTGAAATATTTTCGTACTTTTGCAGGATCATTTATAAAATCGAATGTCATGAGAGTCATGAATGAGCAGGAAGTAGAAGAAAATATCCGATTGATGAAAGAATATTACAAAAAGTTAGCCGGAAATAAGGAATTGGCACGGGATTTTCTTATCAGAGCGGGTATTTATACCAAAAAAGGAAAATTGGCCAAGCCTTATAAGCATTTGCACATACCGCCAATGTAGTTTTGAAATATTTTCGTACTTTTGCAGGATCATTTATAAAATCGAATGTCATGAATGTCATGAATGAGCAGGAAGTAGAAGAGTGTATCCGATTGATGAAAGAATATTACAAAAAGTTAGCCGGAAATAAGGCATTGGCACGGGATTTTCTTATCAGAGCGGGTATTTATACCAAAAAAGGAAAATTGGCCAAGCCTTATAAGCATTTGCATATACCGCCTACCGCCAATTTAGTTTGAAATCATTTATAAAATCGAATGTCATGAATGATCAGGAAAGAGAAATTTTTATCAAAATGCTTCGCGAGTATAAGGACAAGATTTCCAAAGACAAGGAATTGTCGAGAGATTTCTTAATCAGAGCAGGTATTTATACCAAAAAAGGAAAGTTAACAAAGCATTACAAGCATTTATGTATTCCATCAAGTCAGGATTAATACTTGCTTTTCATGGTTGTGACCGATCGGTTGCTCTAAGAGTACTTCAAGGTGAAACCATGTTAAAAAGCAGTACTAATAAGTACGACTGGTTAGGACATGGCGTGTATTTTTGGGAAAACAGTCCATCCCGAGCGCTCGAATTTGTAGAATATCTCCAACAAAACCCTCGGAAATCAAAGATAAACATTGACGTGCCTGCCGTAATCGGTGCAGTTATTAATCTTGGCTTTTGCTTGGATTTATTGGATTACGGTAATTTGCAGTTGCTCAAGGAAGGTTATGGCACATTATGGGCATACAACAAAACTTCTGATTTTCCCCAAAATAAAGGAGTGAAAGGATTGGAGGGTCTCTTGCTTCGCGAACTGGATTGCGCGGTTATTGAAACATTGCACACAGTGAGGGATGATTTGCAATATCCTCCTTACGATTCCATTCGCGGTGTTTTCTACGAAGGCGACGAACTGTACCCCAATGCCGGGTTCCGCGAGAAAGACCACATACAAATCTGTGTCAGGAATCCCAACTGCATCAAAGGATTTTTCCTGCCCCGAAAATTAGATAACGATTACCAAAAAGTTTAGACGTCAAACTTCAAATAACCCTGTCAGCAGTTGCGAAGATGTTACGATGAGCATGGGGTATGCATCTTACATGCTGTGGTACGCATCTTACACTCTGTTTTTTGTTGCTTACGCCCTGTTTTTTGTTGCTTACGCTCCGTGATACGTCTCTTACACTCCGTTTTACGCATCTTACACGCTGTGGTATGCATCTTACACGCTGTGGTACGTTTCTTACATGCTGTGGTACGCATCTTACACGCTGTGGTATGCATCTTACATGCTGTGGTACGTCTCTTACACGCTGTGGTACGTTTCTTACATGCTGTGGTACGTTTCTTACATGCTGTGGTATGCATCTTACATGCTGTGGTACGCATCTTACATCCTGTGGTACGTCTCTTACATCCTGTGGTACCTCTCTTACCGTTCCAACCCTGTCAGCAGCTTCGCAGCCTGACAGGTTGTATACGTAAGCTTACGTAAATGACCTGACAGGGTCGATAGACCTGTCAGGGTCAAATCCCTCCGTCGGGGTCAAATCCCTAACCCCCCTGCCGAATGTATCGATTTCTCAAATAACAGATCCGGTTTTTGTTTCCCTCGCTTAACGGCGTTCATCAAAAACTCAAAAAAATTCAAAAACCAAAAATTAATTTGTCATGATTTGGCTAATAGCAAAAAAGGATTTCCTTTTAAATCTTATTTCGGCGCGTTTCATCATCGGGTTCATGCTGTGCCTGGTGGTGATCCCTTTCACGCTGGTAGTAGGCGTCGACCGTTACAAAAACCAGGCGCGGATACACCGGGTGTACGAAAAGGAAGCGGAAAGCGCCCTGACGGGGATACGCGTCTATTCCCACATACGCCCCGAGATTGTTGCCGCGCCCGAGCCGCTGAGTATTTTCAGCCGCGGCATCAGCGATCAGATCGGGAACCGCGTGAAGATACAGTTGGGCGAATACCCGCTGTTCCCTGACGGGCATACCGCTACGCGCGACAACCCGCTGCTCAACGCTTTCTTCTCCATCGACTTTGCAACGGTCATCGCCATACTGATGTCGCTGCTGGCGCTGGTTTTCTCGTACGACCTCTTCACCCGCGAACGCGAAGACGGAACCCTGAAACTCGTGCTTACCGGCGAACTGAGCCGTCCCGCCTTTTTGACGGGGAAGCTGCTGGGGGTGATCGTCACGCTGGTTCCCATCCTCCTGTTCTGTTTCCTGCTGGGCGTGCTGGTGATCACGGTATCGCCGTCGGTGCGGTTCGGCGCCGGCGACTGGGGCGGCGTGGCTTTGCTTTTCCTTTCGTCGCTGCTCTGCATGGCGGTGTTCATCCTGCTGGGCATGCTGATCTCCACTAAGGCGGAGCGTTCGTCCACATCCATTGTCGTCAGCCTGTTGTGCTGGATATGGTTCCTCTTCCTGATGCCCAACATCGCTTCGTATATTTCGCAAAGCTTTGTGAAGACGGAGGTGTACGACAATGTACAGTTTGCGCTGAATGATCTGGAGGGGCAGTTCTGGAATGAAAGAGGAGAAAAAGATCAGGCCATCCGGAAGGAGCTGGGCATGAACGGTGTCAGCCACTGGAACTACAACAGCGGCAACGACGGCATGGAAGAGATGTCGGGCTGCGTGTGGGAAACCAACGAGTACCACCGACGCCTCAATACGTGGAAAGAACCGGCGCGGATCGATTATGCCGATAAGAAGTGGGCCATCCAGAAAAAATACCTGGACGACCTGGTACATCAGGAAAACGTGCGTGAATACCTTGCGTGGCTGTCGCCTGCGGGGGTTTTCGAGCAGATCGCCGACATCCAGTGCCATACCGGTCCGACGACCTTCCTCCGCTATATGGACCGCGTCCGCGCTTATCGCGAAAGCGTCGTGCGCTATTTCAAGGACAGGAAACTGTTCGAGTCCTACCTCTACTTCACGCCGCAGCCTGAAAGCAGTTTCCCGAAAGAAGCGGATTTTGACCCGGTGATGGAAACCTACCGGAAAACCGGGAAGTTCGTGTATCCCGACGAGTGGAATGCCGGTCATTACCCGCCGCTTAACCTGGACGACGTGCCTGCATTCGAATACAGGGGCGCGACCACCGTTTCGGCCATGAACGCGTCGCTGGGACGCATCGCCGGACTGCTCGCCCTGTGTATCGTCCTTTTGGGCGCCACAACGCTTTCCTTCATCAAATATGATGTTCGCTAATGCAATCATTCAAAATTCAAAATTCAAAAATTGACCCTATGTTTGGAATTCTTTTTATCCGCGAAATACAAAACTGCCTGTACAGTCTCCGGTTTCAGGTATCGTTCATCATCGTGCTGCTGGTATTTGCGATCGGGAGCATCTCCTTTACCAAATCGTTTTCGGAGGCGCAGGAGCATGATGCCAGATACCGGCAGGAACATCAAAAAATTCTGGAGGACTGGATCAAAAATGCATCGAACATGGCTACCTCGCAAAACCGGTTCATCATGTCACCGCGCGAAAACGGCCTCATCTCCGACTGCAGGGAACAGGCGCTGCCCAACCTGTTTACGTACAGCGCCTATAACGTGTTCGGCTTTTCGGTGCGCCACAACAGCGCCAACCCCCTGATGAAAAAGACGGAAGCGCTCAACTGGTCGTTCATCGTATCGATGATCCTCAGCTTTATGACGCTCCTTTGCGCTTACGACGCCATATCGGGCGAAAAGGAAGACCGCACGCTGGCGCTTTGCCTTTCCAATCCCGTCTCGCGCGGCGCCATACTGTTTGCCAAATTCCTGAGCGTCGTCGCTGTGATGGCGAGCATGCTGGTGGTCGGGATCCTCGTCAGCCTGCTCATCATGTCCCTGACGGGAAGCATCGTCCTGAACGGCGGATTGCCGGGCGAAACGGCGGGATTCGTCGGCATATCGCTGCTTTTCATTGCCGCGATGACGGTTGTCGGGCTGCTGTCGTCGGCGCTTACCCGCAACTCCAACGTCAGCCTGCTCATCTCGCTGTGTTTCTGGCTCGCCTTTGCCGTGGTGATCCCCAATACGTCCGTTTTCTGGGCCAACAGGCTGTTTCCCATCGCTCATATCGACGAGGTAGACCAGCGTATCGAGGAAGGCCGTCAGACGCTCAACCGCGAAGCGCCCGACGGCAGCTGGTCGTCCAACAGCGGCGACCCGTTTTTCCCGCGCCACGAGCTGCGCGCCAACCTGCAAACGAAGCTTATGCTCAACGAAAAGCAGCACCGGGACGCCTATTATGCCGACATGTTCCGCCAGTTCGAGAACACGCGCCTGTTCACCATGATCTCGCCCATGGCGCAGTTCGACTGCATGAACGAGGCCATGCTCGGCGGCGGGTACCTGCGCTTCCACAAAAACTGGGACGACCTGCATGTCTTCCAGTCGCAATTCCTGCAATGGTTCAAGGATTTGGACATCAAGGACGACAAAAGCCCGCACTGGTACAATCCCCACGAAGACTATTCCACCACGCGGCAGGAAGTATCCCTGAATCAGGTACCAACGTATACCGAACAGCCCGCCGATTTTGCACAGCGGTTCAGCTACATGCGCACATCGCTGATCTTCCTTTCGGCGATGGTCATTGGCGTATTCGTGGTTTGCTTCGTGCTGCTGGCAAGGTACGACGTTCGATAGGCAGCGGTAGCGGTTCCGGCCCTGCCGGCAGCCTGACAGGGTCAAAAACCGCAAAAAGCCGCAAAAAAAACAGGTATGTTTTTTTTATTTCAAAAAACCTTTCTACATTTGTCGCGATCAAATTATCGAATATTGAACAAATGGACAATGAGCAGCACACGACCGGATCATGCATTGAAGAACGCCCGCAGGACGCTCCACGGTTCATGAGCGGCGAGACCGAACGGTCAAAAAAAATCTACCTGCAAAAGAAATTAACGGACTTCGTTTCTTTTGCAAATATCGAAGCATAAACCTGAAGTCCCTATTCATCATCATATTATAAATAAAAAGAATCATTAATTTTGAACCAATGAAGAAAGTTAGTTTTTTAGCAGTAACAGCTATCGCAGCGACGATGGGGCTGAACAGCTGTTCCAGTGACGATCCGGCTCAGCCGCTCAATGTGGACTGGAACCAGACGGCAACAGTACACGGAAAACTGTTGATTCGAAACGATTTTGTCGATGCCACTCCCAAGTGGACTACGGCAAGCGATGTAAAATTTGTCGCCACAGTTGACTATGCTCAGTTGGCGTCGGGGGCAGAAGGTACTTATATTGTGCCGGGCGACAAGATCACCTACGACGGCAGAACCGGTGAAGTAACGGTAGTGTTTCCTGTCAGCCGTATGGGTACTCAACTGTCGCTGAAACTTTTGGACTTTACAGGATCGGTAAAAATATCCGACGGGAATGGCGGCAGCAAAACTGTTGATGTCATCTGGAAAGGAACACCGACATCGAAGACCTCTGACAAGATGTATCCCGGTGATGTCGGTTATCTGACGAACTGGCAACTGCAAGGTTATACCCAGGTTGTGAAAGAAGGGGATGCCATCAATTAATATAAGGAATAGAAATTATATCGTATGAAAAAAGTAATCATATCGTTAGGCTTATGCCTGTTTGCGGGATTTTCCGCCATAGCGCAGGAGGCCGAAGCCACCTCCTCCGCTTCGGGCGCTGTAGTGACCAAAAAAGGCACGCCCATTCTGCCGCAGGCCGGCGATTACGCCATCGGCGTATCCGCCAACCCTTTCCTGAGGTATCTGGGGAACTTCTTCGGAAAACAGAACGACAACGGCGTCCCTGCATTCGGATGGGGCGCCTTTACCGTGTACGGGAAGTATTTTCTGGAAGACAACCGCGCCATACGCGTCCGGTTGAACATCAATTACGGTTCGACGCAGGATAAGCGTTTCGTGCGGGACGACCAGCTGTTCGCCAACGATCCGTTACTGGGCGCCCTCGCCACCGTTGCCGACGTGCGTCAAGTGGGAACGCAGGGGTTGAATTTGAGCGCGGGCTATGAATTTCGGCGCGGAAGAGGACGCCTGCAAGGTTTCTACGGCGGAGAAGTAACCCTCGGATACGGCAAGGTAAACACCTCCTACACCTGGGCCAACCCGATGACGGATGTGAACCAGAACCCAACCTCTACGTTGATGTGGGGAGCTGTTAATCCACCGCTCCGTACCCTGAAAGACAAGGGCGGACTTACCGTGAACCTTGGCCTGGGCGGATTTGCCGGCGTAGAGTACTTTATCGCTCCCCAGATTTCCCTGGGCGGCGAAGTAGGGCTTGGCCTGGGCTACGCAACCACCGGCCAGAGCGAAATCACCGTAGAGTCTTTCAACGCCGGTACCGCTCAGGTGGAAGAAATGTCCCAAAGAGGAGGCGCTCCCAACAGGGACTTTACTTTTGCCGTTGATGGCTTCGGACGCATCTTTTTGCTGTTCCATTTTTAATTCAGTCAATTTTAATTTTGCTTAGTCGTTTTCATCCGATAGCGGCAGACGCGTGATGTGTCTGTCGCTATTTTTTTGTGTATTTTAAAAACATACGATTACTAATGAACTTCATATGAAATTCGGTTGATGTAATAAATATACGTTACCTTTGCCACATTAAAAGTAATCCATATGAAGAATTTGCCGATAGGAATACAGTCGTTTGAGGACTTGCGAAGCAACAATTATTTGTATGTGGACAAGACAGAGCACATTCACCGGTTAGTTACGACGGGGAAGATTTATTTTCTTTCCCGTCCGCGCCGCTTCGGAAAATCCATGCTCATCAGCACGCTGGATGCGCTGTTCAGCGGGCGTAAAGAACTGTTTGAAGGTCTTTACGTTTATGATCAACGGGACTGGTCGAAAAGCAATCCTGTTATCCGGATCGACTGGACGGCTATCAAACACGGAACGCCGGAAGAGATAGAAAACAGTTTATCTGTCTGGTTAAAAATTGAAGCGCGCGAAAATGAAATTACACTGTTTTCCGAATACGCTTCAGACTGCTTCAGAGAGTTAATCACGAAACTGCATCGCAAGACCGGCGAAAAAGTTGCCATCCTGATAGACGAATACGATGCGCCGATACTGGACGTAATGAGCAAGTCTCCGGAAGAACTGAAAGCTATTCAGGAATCGCTTCAGGGCTTTTACAAAATACTGAAAGCGACCGACGAACATTTGCAGTTTATCTTCCTGACCGGCGTTACCAAATTTGCCAAGCTTTCGATTTTCTCAGCGCTGAACAGTCCCGATGATATTACCATGGACGAAAGTTATGCGGCAATATGCGGCTATACGCAGGAAGAACTGGAATATTATTTTTCTGAATACATGGATGCGTTGATCGCAAAAGAAGGCGACACCCGTGAAAATGTGCTGAACAGAATCCGCCGGTGGTACAACGGCTATACCTGGGATGGCAAAACTTCGGTTTATAACCCGTATTCTACCCTGTTGTTTTTCAAGAAGAAAGTCTTTTCCAACTACTGGTTTGCCAGCGGAACGCCTGCGTTTTTGATGGAACAGCTGAAACTGCGCGACCAGATAGACCTGGTGTTTGATCCGGTTGAGGCTTCGCCGAAAATATTCGACAGTTTCGACCCGAATAATATTGATAATATCTCGCTGATGTTTCAAACCGGATATTTGACGGTAAAAAAGATAACGCCGACAGGTGAAACGCCCCAGTATACGCTTGGGATTCCCAATCAGGAAGTCAGGATTTCCCTGCTGGAGTATTTAGTCAGTTTATTTTCATATTATCCTTTGGGACGGGTGGAACCTCTCGTGAGAACGATGGGGAAACAGCTCCGGTCGCTCGACGCCGACGGCTTCGCCCAAAGCGTGCGCATCATGCTCGCAAATATCCCGTACATCATCCGGATTGGCAACGAGAAGTATTATCACTCGCTCTTCCTGTCGTGGATGAACGTGCTTGGGTTCAGGGCGCACGGAGAGATCATGACCGGCAGCGGCCGCATCGACGCCGTACTGGAACAGCCCGATACCGTCGTGGTCTCCGAACTGAAATATCATTCAAAAACGAAGGTGCCCACCCTGCTTCGCCATGCCATGAAACAGATTCACGATAAAAAGTATTACGAAAAGTACCTGTGCAGCGGCAAAAAGATTGTCCTGCTCGGCCTGGCGTTTTCCGGCAAGGAAGTCGGCTGCCGGATGGATGCTGTGGATAAGTAGAGACGTGGCATGCCACGTCTCTATAAAAATCCTCCTGTTGACCCTGACAGGTCTGACGACCCTGTCAGGTCGATAGCGGCTGACCTGTCAGGCTGCATTGCAGGGACGCAATGCATGAGACGCGATGCATCGCGTCTCTACTGACAGGGTCAATGGAAACTCGTTTTTCTACTGATATGGTTTCCCTGACGGGAAATACACATAACCTGCGCACATACCCTATCAATGATTCATTTATGATTGATCCTTCAAACCGGCTGTTAAATTTGGTTATTGATTTGAAAGACCGGTTATTCTTATCTTATTCCTGTTGACCCTGACAGGTCTGACGATCCTGTCAGGCCGGTAGCGGCTGACCTGTCAGGCTGCATTGCAGGGACGCGATGCATGAGACGCGATGCATCGCGTCTCTACTGGCAGGGTCAAAGGAAAAAGATAATTGCCTTTTTTTATTTATTTCCAACATGTCAAAGAACTTTGTCCCCGTTAGGGATATAATGTTCGCTGCTTCTACCGCCGCTGTCAGGGTCTGTCGACCGCTGACAGGGCGTGTTGCGCGTTACCCTGACAGTGGTCGACAGGCCCTGTCAGCGGTGGGGTTTTAATTAGATTTAAGGATAAAACACGATGCGGAAGCCAAAGCGGTCTCTGCGTTTGTTGGGGGAGTACTCGTCACGGTAAGCGGAGCGGCAATAAGCGGCGTTGCTGCCAAAGTCGCCGCCGCGCAGCACGCGTTCCGAACCCGTTGTACCAACAGGATCTGTCGCCGGGGAGCTTGCATAGCTGCTGCTGCCATCCCACCAATCCAAACACCACTCAAACACATTGCCGTGCATATCATATAATCCGTAAGCATTGGCAGAATAGGCGCCTGCTTCCGTGGTACGCTCCAGATAAGCGCCGGACTCACTATACAGTCCGCCCCTGTCGAGATCATAAGGAGAACGTCCATAAAAGTTTGCCATCGCATCTGTCAACTTCTTGCCGTCTCCCAGTCCGAAAGGCATGTTTTCAACGCCGCCGCGCGCCGCGCGTTCCCACTGCGCCTCGGTCGGCAAATCGCCGCCCGCCCATTCGGCGTAAGCCTTCGCGCCATACCAGGTTACACTGGTCACAGGATGATTTTTATAATTTGCCGAAAAGTCCCACCGGCTACCGTTATAGTACAGGCTGCCGCCTTCCGCTATCAATGTTTCCCCGCCCTGGATACCTGCTTTTGCGCCTGTCCTGTCAACTCCGACATCATTCAGAAATCCGGCGTACTGAGCACTGGTGACCGGGTATTTGCCCATATAATAATCCCGGGTGAGCGTTACCCTGTGTTGTGTCTCATTAGACCTCCTTTCCGGCTCGGCGGCTGTTGCATTCGGGTCTGTTCCGGGCGTTCCGACGCCCACGGCAGAACCGTCCGAGCTGCCCATGAGGAAAGTCCCTTTGGGTATGAGTACCGTTTCAACGGTGTACTGTTCAACCGTTACCTCGCAGGTTGCCGTCCTGCCATTGGCAGTGGCGACCGTGACGGTAGCCGTTCCCGTGACGATTGCCGTTACTGCGCCGCCATCAACGGCAGCTACCTCCGGCGCGCTGCTTATCCATGTTAAGGTCTTGTCGGCCGCGTTGTCGGGCGCTACCGTCGCCGTTAAGGTTTCGGTTGCGCCGACAGCGAGCATGAGCGTCGACTTGTCGAGTGTGACGCCTGTCGCTTCTTTGCTGCACGAAGCAGACACTGCGGCAAAAACTGCCGTTAAAAGCAGGTTTGCCATAATTTTTATTTCTCGTTTCATTTGATTTATCGATTTAAAAGATTGGTTCTTATTTCTTATTCGTATTGACCCTGACAGGTCTGACGACCCTGTCAGGTCGGTAGCGGCTGACCTGTCAGGCTGCGCAGCTGCTGACAGGGTCAATTGCTTCTACCGCCGACAGGTAGACTCGATGGTTCACGGTTCTGCTATTTTCAAACCTTTCCAGACGTCGGCTGCCTCATACATGGCTTTCGTTCCGGCGGGAACATGAAGGGTGATGTTTGCCGGCGTTAAACCGTAGAAGATCAGGTCGCCCAGCGTCGGAAGCTTTTCCGGTTCCGTCCAGCTTACCGTAAGGTCGGCCAGACTGCTGCAACTGCGAAAGATCTCGTAGCCAATGGCCGTCACTGACGGCGGGATGACGGCGGACTGCAAGTTGCGGCAATCGTAAAAAGCTCTACCGTAAACGGACGTAACTCCCTGTGTGATGATCACGGATTTAACCCTTTGACGGGAATCAGTCCAGGGCATTACAGGTATAAGAAGGCCGTCCCTATAACCGTATCCTTTGACCGTCATTGCTCCGTTCCCGCTAACGGTCAGCGTGCCGTCGTCGCAAAGCTGCCCGTACGTATCCGAATCGCCGATCTGTTCCGCGGCGGGGCACGACGGCGCGTCGTAGACGAATCCCGTCCAGCCTGCCGCTATGCAGCCGGCCGGGGTTACGCCTTCGGGGAGATGCAGGGTAATGCTGCCTTTGTTTACGTTCAGGAATACATGATCGACAATCGTCGGAGGCGTTGTGCCGTTCAGCGTAATGTCGGTCAAACCGGTGCAACTGGCGAAAGCGTAATCTGCAATGGACGCCGTCGATGCCGGGATGCTGATGGAAGTCAAGCCCGTGCAGCCGGAAAAGGCCCATGCTCCGACGGATGTTACGCCTTCCCCGATGGACAGGGTTTTAATCCCGCTTCTATAGGAATACCAGGGTACAAGCTCCGCCGAGGCGTAATCTTCCATCGCGCCCGGGCCGCTGATGGCAAGGGTGTAGTTGCCGGGCGTTCCGGTAAGCGTCCATGCGCAGTCTCCCGTAATGCCGGAGGGTATTGCAGACGCCTGTACGGTGGCTTTGGCGACGTATGTTTTCGTCGCGACGCCGTCCTCCGCCGTCACGGTGTAGGCGACGCCTGCCTCCGTAAAGAAATCCTGCGCCCTGTTTGCCGGCGGGTTCACCGTTGCTCCCGGCGACAGGGTAATGGCGGGCGTGAGGGACCTTGCCGCCGTTCCTTCCGGATAAGCGCGGGTAATGTCCGTGCCGCCGATCGTCCACTCCTCGCCGTCGACGCTGAACGAGAGGATCTCGCAGGCCGCGCTCTCAGGTTCTTCCACGTCACCGTCCCCGCACGACGCGAAGAACAGGACGCCGAACAGCAGCGTCCATGCGCTTCTTAAACTGTTTTGATAAATGGTCTTCATTTGAATGATGAATGATGAATAATTATGAATTACTTTTTCTAACCTTATCGCCGCTGTCAGGGTCAAGACCGCTGACAGGGCAGCCGCGCTAAGGAACAAACACAACACGAAAGCCGACGCTGTAGCTGCGGTCGTCGGGGGTGCCGTAGAAACGGTAAGCGGAACGGCAGCCCCGGGCGTTGCTGCCCCAGGTGCCGCCGCGAAGCGCCCGGGACAAACCGGTTGCTGCACCAACAGGGTCTGTGACCGGAGAGCTTGCGTAAAGGTACCAGTACCAGTCCAGACACCACTCAAAGACGTTGCCGTGCATGTCATATAATCCGTAAGCGTTGGCAGAAGCCGGGTAGGCGTTCACTGCCGTGGTATGCTTCAAATAAGCGCCGGATGCATCTTCATACTGTCCACCCCTGTCGAGATCATAAGGATTGCGTCCATTAATGTTTGCCATCGCGCCTGTCAATACCTTGCCGCCTCCTATGCCGAAAGGCATGTTTTCAACGCCGCCGCGCGCCGCGCGCTCCCATTGAGCCTCCGTCGGCAACTCGCCGCCCGCCCATTCGGCGTAAGCCTTCGCTCCATACCAGCTTACATAAATCACGGGATGATTCTCATAACCTGCCGCAGGCTCCCACTGGTTGTCTGCATAGTGCAGTCCCCAGTCATAACCGCCGCTGCTCGCGCCTATCAATGTTTCCCCGCCTTGAATACCTGCTTTTGCGCCTGAACTGCCAATTCCGGCATCATTCAGGAAAGCTGCATACTGAGCATTGGTGATCTCGTATTTGCTCATCCGGTAATCTTTGGTGAGCGTTACCACGTGCTGTCTCTCATCCCACCTTTCCGGCTCGGCGGCTGTTGCATTCGGGTCTGTTCCGGGAACGCCGGTACTTACGGCGGAACCGTCCGAACTGCCCATGAGGAATGTTCCCTTGGGGATCAGTACCGTTTCAACGATGTGTCTGCCGCCGGCGTCCTTATTTTCGGCTTTCTGCGTGACGGTACCGGTAATTTCCGTCCCTTGGCAGGAAATGATGATGACAGCCGTGCGGTCGGCGCCTGTCAGGTTCGGCGTCAGCGTGACGACAACCGTGTAATCGCCTGCCCTGTCGCCGTGGTCGGGCGAGATGGAAATCCACGTGATCGAGGCGTCTGCTGCCGGCGTTTTTGGATGCGGGCCGGCTGCCTTTACGGACGACGGCGTTTCGGTAATCGACGAAGTCCACGCGCCGGTGGTGGTAAAGGCCACGCTTGCACCCTGCGTCTCGTCGGCGAAAATGTCCTGCGTCAAAGACGCGTCGCCCTGTAGCGTGATGGCCCGTTCTTCGGTGTCGTTAACCGTTACCGCGCAGGCGTCCGTCTTGCCGTTGACGGTGGAGACCGTGACAGTAGCCGTTCCTTTGGATACCGCCGTTACTGTGCCGCCTGCAACGGTGGCCACTTCAGGCGCGCTGCTTGTCCATGTTACGGTCTTGTCGGCTGCATCGTCGGGCGTCACCGTCGCCTTTAAGGTTTCTTCGGCGCCGACCACGAGCGAGAGCGTTTTCCTGTCAAGCGTCACGCCTGTAGCCGCTACCGGTTGAGGTTCGTCTTTGCTGCACGAAGCAAAGACGGCGGCAAAGGCTGCCGTGATCAGCAGGTTCGCCATGAACTTTAACTTTCGTTTCATTGGTTTATCGATTTAAAAGATTAATTGTTATTCTTATTTCTTATATTTCTTATTCTTATTGACCCTGACAGGTCTAACGACCCTGTCAGGTCGGTCGGCGGCTGAGCTGTCAGGCTGCATTGCAGACGCGATGATATGGTTTCCCCGACGGGACGACATATTGGTAGACCTCCATGATAACGGAATATAGCGCCGTTGAGCGGCAATTGTATTGCCGCTCGGAACATTGCCGGATTTGCAATCCGGCCACCGATTCCTGAATCGAAAATGTGATTCTCCTGATAACTTCACTTTACTGTTTTCCATCTTATATCAATTTTATCGGCTACTTATTTTCTTTCTTCAAACGGCAATTGCAAATTGCCTTGTGTTCCGAGCGGCAATACAATTACCGCTCAACGGTGCTATATACCGCTTATCATGGGAAGCGATCTCACCGTAAGGTAATTTCCGCTCAACGCCGAACAGCAGCGTCAATGCGCTTCTTAAACTGTTTCGATAAATGGTCTTCATTTGAATGATGAATGATGAATAATTATGAATTGCCGCTCAACCGTCAGCGGTGAGATCGCTTCGCTAAGTTGCCGCTCAACGGCGATCTGTTCCTTCATGATCCTTCAAATTTGGTTACTGCTTACTTATTATTCTATCGATATGTCATCCTGACGGACGTTCTTATCACTCGATGAGAGATGTTCTTATCACCCGATAAGAGATGTTCTTATCACTCGATAAGAGATGTTCTTAAATCGCATTTTGAGCGACCGCGTTTTGGGCGACCGTAAAGGTCGCCCTGCGGTGCGGTCGCCTACCCTGCGGTAAGCGGCTTGTCGAATACAATGGTTCGGGGTTCCTTCAGCGGGATACTGCCGCTGTACTGCGTCACCATCCGCAGCGTATAGCCTCCGGGGGGCAGCGGCGGGATGACGATCACTACCTCCGAGGGGTTGTTCGTGACGACGTCGGAGGGATCGACCGGATACTGTATGCCGGTCTGATCGAAGAAGAAGATGCCGTTCTCCGCCTTTTCGCCGGTGACCTTGATCTTGCTTCCCGTGATGATCAGGTTGCGGTTGGGGGTCAGCACGCCGTTGACGCTGCCGGTCTTCACGTCCGTTACCTGCGCGATCACGCCGGCTGCGCCGGCAACGCCCATGATCTCGACGCTGATCGATTCCAGCTCCTTGCGGAGAAGCGCGCCCTGATGAAACTCAAACAGAAGCGTGTGCTTTTCGGGATTGAACTTTTCCGTCGCGCTGTCGAAGACGCCGCGGATATGCGGGGCGGCGGTAAACCAGCCCGTGTTCACCGAGAAGCCGTCGCTGAGCTGGTAGCCCATTTCGCGGAGCCACAGCTCTACGGCGTGGTTCATCGCGGGCGCGGAGATGTCTGCGCCGCCGCGCGATACTGCCGTTTCGCAGATGTCGAGGACACCCAGCGAACGTTCGGAACTTACCCGGGCGATCAAATCGTTCGGGTTCTCTTTCGTCAGGAGGTTGTCATACAGAAACGCCCTGATCCTGTGCAAAATTGTTGCCATAAGATTAATTATGAATTTTGAATAAACAGATGATTCTTGTTTCTTATTTTACTTCTACCACCGCTGTCAGGGTCAAAGACCGCCGACAGGGTGTTTCGCGCGCTCCCTGACAGTGGTCGACAGACCCTGTCAGTGGTGTTAACCGGATTTTGCCCGTCAGGGCATTCATAGCAATAGAATCCATGCGGAAAACATCCACCAGTCTCCGCAGGAGATTCATCATGTGAAACCCCATGCGGGGTTTTGGTTCGGGTGTCGATGCACGTTTTTCTATTGATATGGTTTCCCTGACGGGAAATAAGAGACCGGCGGCGCTCGTTCTTCTATTGATATGGTTCCCCCGCAGGGGAAGCCTGCGCCCATGCCGTATCAATGATTCATTCCTGACGGGATCAGTTAACTGTGACCCTGTCAGGTCTGTCGGCTGACCTGTCAGGCTGCATTGTAGAGACGCGATGCATCGCGTCTCTACTGTCAACGGGAAGATATTTGACCTTGACATGCCGGGTATCATTGAATGGCTACGATGTTTCCAAAGCGGTTCCAGGCAGGCACAGCCTTATAAGCGTCCACCGATCCGTCCGGCACCCGGAGCGTGATGGCCGACTCGGTGACGGCGTTAAAGACCGAGAGGCTGATGGCCTGCGGCGTGGGGTTCAGGTTGGTCACGGTGGCCAGTTTTTTGCAACTCTGGAAGGCGTACTCGCCGATCGAGGTGACCGAGGCGCCGATGGTCACGGAGGTCAAGCTTTTGCAACCGCTAAAAGCGTACTGCTCGATCGTCTCGACCTTGTCGGGGATGATTACGCCGGCCAGCTTCTCGCAGCTCTGGAAGGCGGCGCGGCCGATCACGGTGACCTCGTTGCCGATGGTCACGGAGGTCAAGCCGGTGCAACCGTTGAATGCCCAGCCGCCGATCGTGGTGACCGAGCCGGGGATGACGATGGAGGTCAGGCCCGTGCAGCCGTCAAAGGTGGTCCCGGCGATCTCGGTGATCGAGCCGGGCAGGGTCGCGGAGGCCAGGCCGGTGCAACCGCGAAAGGCGTACTCGCCGATCGAGGTAACCGAGCCGGGGATCGTGATGGAGGTCAAGCCCGTACAGCGGCTGAAAGCGCTGTTGCCGATCGAGGTGATCGTGCCGGGGATCGTGATGGCGGTCAAGCCGGTGCAACCCTCGAACATCTCGTTGCTGATCCCGGTCAGGGAGCCGGGGATCGTGACGGAGGCCAGGCCGGTACAGCCGCTGAAGACGCCGCGGTCGACCGAGGTGACCGAGCCGGGAATCACGACGGAGGTCAGGCCGGTACAGCCCGCGAACGCGCAGTAGCCGATCGTGGTGACCGAGTTGCCGAGGGTCAGGGAGGTTAGTTTGTCACACCTGTTGAAAGCCCAGCGACCAATCGTCTCGACCGTGTTGGGGATGGTCACGGAGACGAGGCCGCAGTCGGCGAAAGCCTGCTCGCCGA
>JAISCQ010000072.1 GCA_031265445.1 Bacteroidales bacterium | reverse complement strand
CTGCTTCGCCATGCCATGAAACAGATTCACGATAAAAAGTATTACGAAAAATACACAGGCAACGGTAAAAAGATCGTCCTGCTCGGCCTGGCATTCTCCGGTAAGGAAGTCGGATGCAGGATGGAAACTGTGGATAAGTAGAGACGTGGCATGCCACGTCTCTACAAAAATCCTCCTTCCAACCCTGTCAGCAGCGTTGCAGCCTGACAGGTTGATGGGCGCTTTCGCCGGAACAGCTATCCAAAGCTACAGGTGCAGACGTCAGCCGGATTAAAATCAAAAAGAAATAACTCATGAATATGACCACCGAAGAAATTATCAGTGCGTTGAAGCATATCAGCCACCCTGCTGCCGGCAAACCTATTGTCGAGCTGAACATGGTGAGCGACATCCATATCAGCGGGCTGAACGTCGAATTGACGCTGACATTTGCCAAAGCGCAGGATCCGATGAAAAATACCATCGTGAAGGCCTGCGAAAAAGCATTGCGCTTTTATGTCCATCCCGACGTTGTGCCGCACATCCGCATAAAGACCGTGCAACAAATCCAGGAACCCTCTAAAAAGCATCCCTTACAGGCAAAAAATATCATTGCTGTAGCATCCGGCAAGGGCGGGGTAGGTAAATCGACCGTAGCGGCGAACCTTGCCGTTGCCTTAGTAAAACTTGGCTACAGTGTTGGCCTGCTGGATGCCGATATCTATGGCCCGTCGATGCCCAGGATGTTAGGCGTGGAAGGCGCTCAACCCGAGATAAAGGGTAGCGAAGGACATGAAATTATGGTTCCCGTTGAACAGTATGGCGTCCGCATGTTGTCCATCGGTTTTTTTGTGCGTCCCGAGGATGCCGTCATCTGGCGCGGCCCGATGGCGACGAGCGCTCTCAAACAGATGCTCTGTCAGGGCGAATGGGGCAGGCCGGATTACCTGCTGATCGACTTGCCTCCCGGTACCGGCGATGTACATCTCACCATTGTACAGGAACTTCCGGTAACCGGCGCTGTTATTGTCAGTACGCCACAGGAAGTAGCCCTGGCCGATGCAGTCAGGGGCATCAACATGTTTCAGTCCGACAAAGTAAATGTCCCTATCCTGGGCCTGGTAGAAAACATGGCGTGGTTCACGCCGAAAGAATTGCCCGACAACCGTTATTACTTCTTCGGGAACGGCGGCTGCAAAGCACTGGCCGAAAGGGAAGGCATCCGCTTGCTGGGACAGATCCCTATCGTACAGGGTATCTGCGAAGGCGGCGACAACGGGAAGCCGGTAGTAACCAACGAACATTCCATCACCGGGAAGGCATTTATGGATTTGGCGCAAAACCTGATAGAAGCAGTCAATGAACGAAATGAAAGCATGCCGCCAACAAAACCACTGGAAGTGAACAGGTAAGTAATGAGCTGTCAGCCTGCGAAGCTGCTGACAGGCCGGAATAAGACCCTGTCGGTTTGTTTTTGAAACCGTCATCATATTTTTTGTTTTTGCTCTTTCGTCTATTTTGAATACTTTTGTGCACAAAACCGGGAAGCTTTTTGTCAAATTTCATCATCCAGCGTGAAGCATACAAAAAAAATAGGGAAGGTCGTCACATTAACAGTGTTAACCGTAGTTGTACTGTTTTACCTGTTGCCCAATGTAGCTTTTATCGAGCAATCGTTGGACATAAGAGCAACCCCCGATAAGGTTTTCGAACTGATCAACCGTCCCGAAAACTGGACGGAGTGGTACACGCCCCTCCTGGATACGTCGGGCGTTCGGGTACGTTTTGTTGGAACATCCGAAGGCAAGGGAGCGGGGATGAAATGGATCAGTAACCATCCGAAAACCTCCGCAGGGATCATGAACATCCGAAATTCGAAAAACAACCGGAATGTAACGGCCGAAGTAACTATTAACGAAAGGCGTTCGGCAGTGATGAATTTTAAGATACGGCCTGTGGGGATAGATGCATCCATGCTCACCGTCACTTCGCGCCTGCGGTTCCGCCAGGATAGCCTTTTGCATTACCTCCGTCTGATGTTCGATCGTTCGGACGAACTGGCCATGATCGGTTACCTGGAAAATATCGACGACGCAGCCATCGGGAAAACGGGTGGCATCGATGTCCATTTACAACGGATAGAGACATTTTCGTATATCAGCATCGTGGATAGTTGTGCCTGGCAGGATATGCCGCAACTGATGAAGGATTCGCATAACGAGCTGCTGGTTTTTGGCGCTAAATCGGGAATAGACATGACCGGTCGCCCGATTGCGGTTTACCACAAATTCGACGAAAAACAGGTAGTGCTGGAATCAGGTATTCCCGTTCATGAAAACGTACAGGTTTCGGGCCGGATCCGGTATAAAACGATGCCGGGCGGGAATCACGCGGTTGCGAATTACTATGGCTCGTACGACACGCTGGAAGACGGCCACAATGCCATACAGCAATGGCTGATACGCTATCGGCGTAAAATGACCGGGCCTCCATGGGAAACGTTTGTGACCGACCCCGCCGCCGAATCCGATCCCAACAGGTGGCTAACACGAATTTATTATCCCGTAGACTGACAAATCGTTTCAAGAGGCTGTCTCAAAAGTGTTTTAGCACACAGATGACACAGATTGAACAGATCAACACAGATGATCATAGTGTTGATCTGCGAAAATCTGTCTCATCTGTGTCATCTGCGTGCTTTTGAGACAGCGTTTTAGGACACAGATGACACAGATTGAACAGATCAACACAGATAATCATAGTTTGATCTGCGAAAATCTGTCTTATCTGTGTCATCTGCGTGCTTTTGAGACAGCGTTTTAGTACACAGATGACACAGATTGAACAGATCAACACAGATGATCATAGTATTGATCTGCGAAAATCTGTCTCATCTGTGTCATCTGCGTGCTTTTGAGACAGTGTTGAAACTGCAATTGCGTTCCATTCTACCCGTTTTCCTGCAGAAAATCCGTTATTCTTTGTATTTCCGTGTATTTGGGCCGGTCTTCCACAAAAACAGGCGATAATGCCCTGATTTGCCGGTACATCTCCTGCGACTTCGGCGATAATTGTTCCCGGATCTCCAGGAAATCAATTGCCTGCGCAATAGCCATCTGTTCGACAGCGATTACCTGGAATGCATTTTCGATCACCGTCCGGGCAATATTGGCGGCATTGGTTCCCATGCTCACGATATCCTGGTTGTCGTTGTTGTTGGGGATGCTGTGTATGTACATCGGGTTGGCCAGCGTTTGACATTCGGCAGTGGTGGATGTTGCCGTAAACTGCACCGCCTGCATGCCGTAATTCAGCCCGGGTTTGCCGAGGTTCACGAAAGCCGGCAGCAGATTGTTGATGCGGTCGTGCATCAGGTAGTTCAACTGGCGTTCGGCCAGCATGGCGAGCTTGGTCACGGCTATTTTCACCTTGTCCATTTCGAAAGCGACGTAGTCGCCGTGGAAATTTCCGCCGTGGTACACATTCCCGCTTTGAGGATCGATTACCGGATTATCGTTTACCGAATTGAGCTCTGCGGTAAGCACCTCTGCTGCATTTTGCAATGTATCATACACCGGCCCTAATATTTGCGGCACACAACGTATGGAGTAGTATTCCTGTACTTTATCCGTAAAGACGTTTTGCCGGTTGTCATTGTAGAAATGATCGTTCCGGCTTCGTATCCGCTTACTTCCTTCGGTTTGCCGCTGCATGTCCGCTGCAATATGCATCTGTCCCCGGTGCGGTTTCATCCGGTTCAGTTCGTCGGAAAAATGGTCGTCAAATGAGCCTACAATCTCGCAAATGGCTGCCGATGCCTTCATAGCCCACCTCAACAGCCGGCGTCCTTTCAGTACGTTGACAATACCTATGCCTGTCATCACGGAGGTTCCATTGATCAGCGCCAATCCTTCCCTGATATGCATCGAAACGGGCTGCAATCCTTCCTTTTCGAAGACAGTCCCGGCAGGCAATACGGCTCCCCGGTAAACGACTTCGCCTTCGCCGATCAGGCACAGTGCAAGATGCGCTAATTGCACGAGGTCGCCGCTGGCGCCCACTCCGCCATGTTCGAAAATTACAGGACAGATGTCGCGGTTTACCAGTTCGGCAAGCAGTTCGATCACCGAGGGGTGCACGCCCGAATGTGCCCGGAGCAACGAGGCAATCCGTGCAATCATGGCCGCTTTTACATACGCCGGCGGCAATAATTTCCCCGTACCGGCCGCATGGCTCCGGATCAGATTATACTGTAACTGCTGCACATCGTCCACCCGGTATTGCGCCATAGGCCCGAAACCGGTATTAATGCCGTAAATCACCTTATCGCGTGCAAAGTTTTCAAGAAAACGATGACAATCCTCCACGTTTTTCATGGATTGCCCGTCGAGGGAAAGTTTTTGTCCGTGGTACAAGAGCTGTTCCACATCCGGAATACTGATCGTTCCGGCCTGTAATGTAACCATATCCGTATTTTTGTGCGTTAACATTTATATTTTTTGTATGATCCTTATATTTTAATGCCCAGCATCAAGATGTCGTCTACCTGGGGCAGGTCGCCCCGCCATTGATCCAGGTTCTGCTTCAATCTTTTCTTTTGTTCGGTCATGCTGAATGTATGGATTTCCGCGAGGAGTTTTTTCAGGTTCTTTTTCTTGAATTTCTTGAGGTCGGCGCCGCCAAACTGATCGCAATAGCCGTCGGAAAACATATAAATGGAATCGCCGGGCATGATCGGTACGGAATGTCGTGTGAACGGACTGGCCGCTGTTGCATATATCCCGATAGGCATCCGGTCGGCGCACACTTCGATCAGTTCGTCGGCTGCTGTTGGCGTACTTCGTAGCAGAAACAGCGGTATATTGGCTCCCGCATATTCAATCCGTGCGTTTTCCCAATCGATGATACACAGGGCCATATCCATCCCGTCCTTGTTTTCCAGGTCTTTGCCGGTTTGCTTCAACGCCTTGATCACCTGTTTGCGCAACAGGTTCAGGATGATGTCGGCATGCAGATTGTCAGGTTGTACGATCGCGTTCAGGAAAGTGATCCCCATGATACTCATGAAAGCGCCCGGCACCCCGTGTCCGGTACAATCGGCCACAGCTACTACCGTTTTTCCTGTTTTTGCGCTTACCCAGTAAAAATCGCCGCTCACGATGTCGCGGGGTTGAAACAGTACGAAATAATCGTTTAATATCTCATTGATAAAGGTACGTTCGGGCAACAACACGGTCTGTATCCGTTTGGCATACACGATGCTGTCGGTCATTTCCTGTTTCTGCTGTTCCACCTCGTCGTACAGGCGCAACGCATTTTCGGTTTGCCATTTCAGTTCCGTACTTGTTTCGTAAAGTTCAAAGCTTTGCTGTTCAATCTCGCGCTTTTTCTGCTCCAGCATTTGCATGATCTCGTCGTTTGAACGTTGCTGTTCCTCTATTTCCTCATTTTTTTGTATCAACAGGCTTTGTGATTTCCAATTTTTCTGGTATAAAAGGAAAATAGCCACAGCAATCATGCTTACCAGCGCAAGCGCTACGATTAAAATAGTAACCCGTGTTTCCAGATCCGCCAATTTTGATTGGTAAAATATCTCTACCGGACTGGCGCTATCGGGTTGCCGATTGGTAAATACCTCGGAGCATCCGATGAAAAACCGGTTGAATATGAAACTTGAGAAAACGTCGACCACTGCGATCATGAATGATAATTACCTTTGCAAAGATAAACCAGACCATTACCTTACAAAAAATGAAACCGGCGCAAAGATATAAAATTACTTTGGAACAGTTTCCTCGAAAAAACAAGAAAAATGTTTTGAGAATGGATTCCCCATCATCGAAAAACAAAAATGAATGTCATATTGTTTTAAAAAATAAAAAACATATATATTTGCAAAAAATATTTGTATCACTTTTGAGTATCCGAATTTTTGAGTATTCCGAATTGCCTAAGAAAAATATATATCACATATATGGCGTTATCGCATTCGCCGCTTTGATTAGCTTTTGCAGCCATGTTGCCGCCCAAACCGACGCCTCGCGGATCACCGGGTCGGTGATTAATGATTATCGCAAGGTTACATCGATCAACGTGAATAACAGGATTGTAACTTTTTCCGGCGCATCTGTATTCAAGCAGAAGGATACGGTATTGTTGATACAAATGACAGGAATACAGACAGGTGGAACCATAGGCAATACAAGCGCCGGTCTTTATGAATTCCATATAGTTGAATCTGCTGCCGGTAGTACAGTTACTTTAAAATCGACGCCCGGCAGTTTTAACGCCAGCGGCGAATTAGTGCAAATCGTGCGCGTTCCGTCCTATAAAAATGCAATCATCCCCTCAGGCAATACGCTCCAATGCGCACCGTGGAGCTGGACATCCGGTACGGGTGGCGTTTTGGCGCTGATGATCGATGAAACGCTCACGCTTCAAGGCAACATAGACGTATCCGGGCTTGGTTTTAACGGAGGCGCTGTATCTACGATCTACGGAGGAGAATGCAGTTTTAATCCCCCCTACAATTTTCCCAATTATCCCAAAAATGCAGTCGATCGAGCCGGTAATAAAGGAGAAGGAGCCGTTACCGCTTCCTATTTTAATCCGGGCGTTTCGAATGACAGCATAAGAGGTTACGGAAGAACATGGAATGGCGGCGGCGGCGGTAACGGAAAATGGTCCGGCGGCGGCGGCGGCGCCAATGGAGGAGCCGGAGGCAATGGAGACGACCAGGCTTGTGGAGAAGCCGGGTTTGATATGGCAAATTATGGGGGAAACAATGGGCTGGAAGTCAAATATACTGAGATTAGCGTATTATCGGAACGCGCCTTTATGGGGGGAGGCGGAGGTGCCGGAACCGGTATCGGCACTGCCGGAGGAAACGGCGGCGGGATTGTCATTCTTGTGGCACAAAAAATAAATTTTGAAGGGAACGCAGCCATCAAAGCCAATGGCGGTTCGGTACCCGAAATGCCCGGAATGTCCGATAATCCCGCAAAGCCAAGTACCGCAGGAGCCGGCGGCGGCGGCGGCGGCGGCAGCGTCCTTTTATCGGCGGCGGATTATGGCGACATAAGGGTCGAGATAACAGGCGGCGACGGCGGTAGTGTTCTTCGGGAATATCGAGTAAATTGTTTGGATGATGAAGCTGACTCAAGAGGTGCAGGCGGCGGCGGCGGCGGCGGATTCCTGCTGACCACAAGAGATACGTCAGGCATAGGTCATAAAATTAAAATAGGAGGCGGTGCAGTAGGAAGGATCGCAAACACTTTGGGTGGAACTTGTACGCATAACTGGGCTGGCCCTGGTCAAAACGCCATATGCCATAGTAATTTTCAAGTCCAAATGAAAGGTTTTTTCCGTAATTACATCATAACTCCCCATACGGCAACCTGTAGCGGTAACCAGGTAACTGTTGAGGCATCGCAACCCCAGGGCGGCAACGGAATTTTTACCTGTTCATGGCAATCTGCGCCCATTGGAACCGATACCTGGACAGACATACCCAATGCAGACGGTAAAGATTTAACATACACGATTACTCAAAGTATCCGGGTACGGAGAAAAGTAATTTCGGGAGGTATTGACGATTTCAGTTCCTCCATCACGATCACTATGGAAACGGTTGTCAACACTGCAATTGCCCCGGCCGATACCACACTCTGCTGGGAAGAGTCACTGCTCATCAGGGGTAATATGCCAACAGGCGGCGGAGGAGGCCCATACGGGATTCAGTGGCAGGAGTTGAAAAATAACACATGGGTAAACATTGATCAAGCCACTGATCTAAACCTGACGGTATCATTACAGGCCGGCGGCGGCGACCAGACTTACCGGCGACAGGTAACGTCGGCCAAAGCCTGTGTCTCTGAGGGAAATACTTCCGTGATTCATGTTCAACCGCTCATTACAAATAATACGATTACCCCTGACGACCAGAAGGTGTGCGAAGACCGGGCACAAAAGCTTACCGGGCCGGAACCCGAAGGGGGAGCAGGAAGTTATCAATACTATTGGCAAGTGAAGACCGAAGGCCAGGACTGGACAGATCTCAGTAATCCCGTTACGGATGCGGACTATCAGCCCATATTGAATACGCTCCAAATTACAGGAGCAGACCTGTACCGGGAACGCAGCTACCGGCGTTTTGTCGAATCCGGCACATGCCAAAGCCAGAGCAACGAGGTAACGATACGCTTCGACCAGCAATCGTCGGTTTCGAACATCGAAACTCCGGGCGCCGACCAGGTGGGCAGCAATGCTTTGAAGTTCCAGTTCAGCGAAAAACTCGATGCCGAATTTCCCGCGACAGGCAGCGGAATATGGTCGTCTACGGATGAGAAACTGAGTTTTAATCCTCCCAACGAACCGTCTACCACGGTGAGCAATCTGCAATTGGGTAATAATACCGTCGTATGGACTGTCAGTAACGGAACGTGCGCCTCAGCGCCCGATTCGGTCAGGATCGAAGTGATCGATGTAACCATACCCAATGGATTTTCACCCAATGGCGATGGCATCAACGACTGTTTCAGGGTTGCAGGAGGCGAAAACGCCGTCACCGGCGAGATCACCGTTCTCGACAGGTACAACAATGTCGTGTTTGAATCCAAGGCATTCAAGGGAGTCGGTGATCTCGATCAGTGTTCGGGTTGGTGGGACGGTCGCACATCATCGGGAAAGGAACTCCCCACCGGTACTTATTTCTACAAATTGACCCTCAACGGGGATAAAGTCTATAAAGGATATGTGGTGCTCAAGAAACAGTAAGTTCCTCGTGATCCTTTGCCTGTTAACGGCAGGCGTTACATGCCGGGCGCAATATCATCCACAGTACAGCCAGTATATGTTCAACGGGCTGGCGCTCAACCCTGCCTATGCCGGTAGCCAGGAAGCATTAAGCCTTGCCACATTCTACCGTACCAGCCAGTGGGGCAGCAGTGTGAACGGAGCGCCTTCCACGCAGACATTCTCCGGCGATTTTCAGTTACGCAATCCGCAAATAGCGCTTGGGTTACTGGTATTCAACGATCAAATCAGCATATTCAAACAAACCGGGGCATACGTTGCATACGCATTCCGTGTGCGAGCGGGCGCAGGTAGATTATCGTTCGGCTTGCAGGCAGGTTTCGATATGCAACGCGAGAATGGCGCCGGCATCACTACCATCCAGAATCCCGATCCGCTGTTTGACTATGAAGCGCACAACACATTCATGCCCAATGTAGGCGTGGGTGCTTATTATTACACATCAACCTGTTTTGCCGGGCTGTCGCTTCCCCAACTTTTGGCATATTCGCCCAACACCGCCGATTCGTACCGGGGCAAACCGACTCTTTTGAATACCATGCTCTATGGAGGGGTTATTATTTCGGCAGGCAGCGGGTTCAAAATCAAACCGTCGACATTGCTGCAGTACGCCGGCAAAGGGTTTCTTTTCGATTTGAACTGCAGTTTCCTGATGCTCAAGGAAAGACTTGAACTGGGCGTTTCCTATCGCAACAACAGCACCCTGGTGGGCTTGGTACAATTCAAAATCAACCAGTTCCGTATCGGGTATGCATACGATTATGCACTCGGAAAACCAACTGCAATCAATACATCGCACGAAATCATGTTACGTTACGATTTCAAATTTAAGGTAAAAGCCGTTAGTCCACTATACTTGAAGTAAATGAACAGGATTGGATACATAGCGATCTTTATTTGGAGCATGGCGGCCGGAGAAATTTGGGCGCAGCCCGGTTATGCGGTTGAACCGCTGACCTTGAATACCGGATATACCAATGAAATATTTGCTGTTGCCTACGAAGACGGCATCATATATTGCTCGGACCGCAGGACAAGTTTCCTGATCAACAGGGTTGACTCGACCGACCATCCGCTTTACCACCTGTTTTATGCATCCCGGAAAGACAGTACAAAATGGGGCGTTTCGCACCTGTTGTCGAAGAACCTGCCCATTAATGCGCATCAGGGGCCATGTTCGGTAAGCGCCGACGGACAGGAAATTTATTTCACGGCCAACGACAAAACAGGTCAACGGATTTATCTGGCTCAAAAGTCGGGCAAAAACTGGGTCAACATACGGCCTTTTGCACATAACAGTCCGAACTGTACGACCGCTCATCCGTCATTGAGCCCCGACGGGAAACAGTTATTTTTTGCTTCGGATATGCCGGACGGCTTCGGTGGTTTTGATATTTACGTGTGCGAATGGACGCCTCGTGGCTGGGGAGCGCCCAAAAACCTGGGCCCTGGCGTGAACACTCCGGCAAATGAACTGTACCCTTTCATACAAGGCAATGGAGCGCTGTATTTCTCGTCATCGGCGCATCAGTCTATGGGCGGAATGGATATTTTCTCGGTGCGCGAGGTCAATGGCGTGTGGGGGCGCCCTTATCGAATGGAGGAACCGATCAATTCTACCGGCGACGACCTTTTGTATACCGCCGATGCCGACGGCGCCAACGGTTACATTACTTCGAACCGGACAGGAAAAACGTTCAACATCTTCTCCTTCAAATCCCTTTTTCCGGTTTTTACAGATTGTCAGGAACAGGAAGAAAACGAATATACCTACGAATTTCGTGATCCGGGAATTACAGATATGGACGCTACAGACCCCGCCACAACCCTCAAGTATGTGTGGGATCTGGGTGACGGCGCCATCAAACACGGCGAAATGGTGGAACATACTTATGCTTCCACGGGCCAATATGAAATATTCCTGAATGTGATGGATACTTTAACACACGAAGTGACTAAAGAAGTAGCCCATTACATGCTGGATGTGCTGGATATCGAACAGCCATACATCACCGTCGGCGAAACCCTTTACGCAGGGGCCTCAGTAACATTCGACGCCTCGCAGACGTATCTTCCCGAACTGGATATTGAAGAATATTACTGGATATTCGGCGACGGAACGCGTGATCAGGGCGAACGTGCGGAACACGTCTATGCTGCGCCGGGGGTTTATCAAGTACAATTGGGCGTGATTGGAAAATCGAAACTGACCGGCGGAGTGTTGAAATATTGTACGGTGCACGAAATCATTATCAAATAACGAAAAGGCTTTTTTAGGATAATATACATCATCACTTATTTGAACGTGTTTTTGATTTATGGAAAGTAATAAAATCATTGGGGGAAAAATCAAAAGTATCCGGGAATCGAGAAACCTGACCATCGCCGAAGTGTCGGAACGCGCCGGGGTGAGCATGGTACAGATTGAACGGATTGAAGAAAATATTGAAATACCTTCGCTGGCACCGTTGATCAAGATTGCCCGCGTATTGGGTGTACGACTGGGTACTTTTCTTGATGATCAGAAAGAACTCGGCCCTGTCATCAGTCGGGGAAAAGACAGCAAGGATCAGAATACGATACGGTTTACCAACGATTCCAAGATTGCCCGCAAGCACATGGAATATCATTCATTGTCGCAGGATAAAGCCGGACGCCACATGGAACCGTTCCTGATTGACATCGACGCCTCCGGGCAAGCCGATTTCACGCTTTCGTCGCACGAAGGCGAAGAGTTTATCTATGTTTTGGACGGAAGCATCGAAGTCGTCTACGGAAAAGATAAATACACCCTCGAAGCAGGCGACAGTATATACTACGATTCGATTGTGGCGCACCACGTACATACATGCAACGGCGTCCCTGCACGAATTCTCGGCGTCGTATACACCCCGTTCTAATTGAAAATTAGAAGTTAACATCCTGTAACCTGTCATTTTTTATGGAATACATATTAATCATTATCTCGGCCATCTTCGTCAATAATATTGTATTGGCGCAGTTTCTCGGTATTTGCCCGTTCATGGGCGTATCCAACAAAATATCGACAGCCGCAGGCATGGGAGCCGCCGTCACTTTTGTGATGACTATTTCTACCATCTTCACCTACATGATCTTCACTTATATCCTCAAACCGTTAGGAATCGATTTCCTGCAAACGATTACTTACATCCTGGTGATCGCTGCACTGGTACAAATGGTGGAAATTATCCTGAAAAAAGTCAGTCCGTCGCTATATCAGGCACTGGGCGTATTCCTGCCGCTCATCACCACGAATTGCACCATCCTTGGCGTTGCCCTTCTTGTTATCCAGAAGGATTATCACCTGATGCAATCTGTGGTATTTGCGGTATCCACAGCGCTTGGCTTCGCATTGGCGATGGTTGTTTTTGCAGGTATCCGCGAGCAAATGGAATTTGCGGCCATACCCAGGGCCATGAAAGGAATTCCCATAACACTGGTAACGGCCGGCTTGCTGGCGATGGCTTTTATGGGATTTGCAGGAATTGTATAAAACGTATTTTTATCCCGTAATATTGAATTGAATCAATATGCGCTTTTATTCTATTCTTTTCCTGATGTTTTTCGGTTTGCCGGTCATTGCTTCCGATTCGACCGGCGTGAGCAAATGGAAGCTATATAATATGGGGGCATTCGGCGGTTTCGGGTTTAATTACCTCGAAACAGGCAGGGAAGCCATGGGGCTGAACTTTCAGGGCGGGATTATTTATAACCGGTGGCTGACGGCAGGCATACAGGGAAACGCTTTTTTTACCATCAACCCGTTGATCGACAAATATACCAACGATGATGCCAACCTCCTGGGCGGATATGGCGGGCTGTTCGTTGCCCCCACCATTTACTCCAATACGTTGCTGCATGCTTCCTTTCCTGTTTTGGTGGGATATGGAAGCATCAGTTATGAATTATATGATCTCACGGATGGGGCCAACCGTGTAGAAGATTCCGATGGCTTTTGGGTTTTCGAACCGGGCATTGAACTGGAATTGAACCTGATGAAGTTTATACGGATAGCTGTGGGCGGTTACTACAAGTATTGCAGTAACGTCCATCTCAGCTATGAAAACGGAGGCGAAAACATCGTATCCAAAAACATACTGAACAATTTTTCAGTGGGTATAAGGCTACGTTTCGGAAAATTTTAAACTTTCCGTTTCATCCATTTCCCCATACCGAGGTAAATCAGTGATGCTATGATCATCATTACTCCGTAGAACCCGTCGATCAGCCATACGTACATAATCCCCCAATGCCAGACTTCAACCGACAAAATACAGATAGCTACATAGATGCATGTGGCAATGATTTCGATGAACAGGGAGATGTGCGTATTACCCGTACCCGAAATCGTGTTGAAGCAAATGAAACTGATACCGAAAACCAGGGCCGAAATACAAATGGCAGGCATGATGACCACAGTGGCCTCGCCCAGCGAAGGTATATTGGTGTAGATGGACGTAACGAAATCTGAAAAAACCCAGGTAAGCCCTTCCATTAACAATATGGATAGAGCAGTAATGAGCGCTGCTTTCCCGGTGATGGGATATATGAGCAACGGCTTGCGGCAACCGATACTGTAACTGACCAGCGAATTAACCGCCGCCGAAAATCCCCACACCGGCAACAGGAAAATAGCATATAAACTGCGCCCGATGTTGGATATGGCCAATTCCTGTTCTCCGATTTTTTCGACCATCGCAAAAAAGATAAACCACGAAGCTACCGACAGGAAATTCTGTAACGATGCCGGGACAGATATTTTCACCAGGTTGCGCATGGCTGCCGCGGAATAGGATATCTTGCGGAAAAGGCCAAACCGCCGGAAATCCTGTTTCCGTAAGATGCAGATATAGAAAAAGTATACCGCCGCGCCGGACATTTCGGATATGGCGCTTGCCAGCGCCGCGCCGCGTATCCCCGTGGCTTCGAATCCCAGATGCCCGAAAATCATAGCCCAATCGAGCAGGATGTTGACCGCCACGATGGTACAGGTAACCGGCAGAATGATTTTTGTGCGTGCAATCCCCACAAAAAACGACTGGCACACGTAAATGATAAATCCGAAACAGATACCCCAAATACGCATGTTGAGAAACTGGCCGACTCCGTTCATCACGTCGGGCGACTTCACCAGGTGCGACAGGATGCCGTCGCCGGAAAACCGGAGCAGGCACCAGAGCGCCAATGCAAAAGGAACCATGAAAAACAATGCATGGTGGAGCACGGCGCCAATCGATTCGTAACGCTCCTCTCCATAACGGCGCGCCACAATGATTTGCACACCGATACTGAAACCCAGGCCCAGCATCATCACGGCCATGTAAAACACGCCGCCCAATGCCGCAGCGCCCAGCGAAATAGCATCCAAGTGTCCCAGGAATGCCGTATCGGTAATGATCAGCAGGTTCTGCGCTACGTTACCTACAAGGATCGGGTAGGCAATCTTCCATATCCGACTGAATTTGATAGAAGGCATTTAAATTTAAAGAATAATGAGTGATGAATTTGTTATGAACGAGTCAATACAAGAGCACAGGTCATGTTCAATGACCCGCCATCAAAAATAAAAAATCAAAAACGAATCAGGTTACCAGGAAGAGAAAGCCTCGTTAAAAATATCCTCCATCATTTCCTTGAGAATGTCTTCTACCAGTTGGCCTTCCACGGAACTCAACGAGGTGCCGCCGGTATATTCCTGGAAACGCGAGAACGACTTATCAAAGCTATTGTCGGCTTCCAGCGCATTGGTGAATTTCACCTTTACGGTAACGGTCAATCGGTCCTTGGCGGCTGTACCCATTGCCGTTACTTGTTGCGGCTGTACGGTATAACCGGTGATTTCGCCTTCAAACATTACATCGGCATTGCTGTTGACTAATTTCAGGCTGGTGCTGGCCTGTATTTTGTCCTTCAGGGCGTCGGTTATTTGCGTACTCAGCCTGGGATTGACAATATCTGCACGGTTCTCGAAATAACCTACCTGGCAGGTACTGGCATTTCCGATAGATGCGCCTGACATATTGAATGTCACTTTTCCGCAGGAGAATGGAATCATTGTCAACAGAACAAGCAGCATCACCTTGCAGTTTCCATGTTGGATGTTTATTTTTTTCATTCCAAATTATATTCTTTAATTTTCCGGTAAAGGGTGCGTTCCGAAATACCCAACTCCTGTGCGGCATTACGGCGCCGACCATCATGCTTTTCCAGGGCTTTTTTGATCAACTCGGTTTCCTTGTCCGACAGCGACAGCGATTCGTCGTATATCTCTTCGGTATCTTCAATTTCCATACTCTTTTTCGATGTTGCGGTTACTTCATACGGCGTATGCTCAGGTTTTTGAGTGATCCTGTCCACCTTGCCGTACGGGTTTCCGTAAATCTGGGTCTCCTCGGGGGCGTCATCCTTCCTGATCTCGGCTATGAGTTTTTTCAACTCGGTCACATCATTACGCATATCGAACAGGATCTTGTACAGGATTTCGCGCTCCGACGCAAATGACTTGTCCTCGCCCTTCCTGTACAATGCCGGCAACTGCGGAGCATAGTCGGGCAGGTATTGCCGCAGAATATCGGCGGTAATGTTGCGCCGGTGCTCGATAACAGATATCTGCTCGGTAATATTCTTCAACTGGCGCACATTCCCCGGCCAGTAATACGATGTAAGCACCCTCTGTGCATCCGTATCGAGCTGAATAGCCGGCATGCGGTATTTTTCAGCAAAATCGAGTGCAAACTTTTTGAACAGGAGGTAAATATCATCCGCGCGGTCGCGCAACGGCAGCACATAGATAGGAACCGTGTTCAGGCGGTAATACAAGTCCTCGCGAAACTTGCCGCGTGCAATACTTTCCGGAATGTTGACATTGGTGGCGGCAATCACCCGGACATTGGTTTTCAGTACTTTCGATGAACCCACTTTAATAAACTCACCGGTTTCGAGCACACGCAACAGACGAACCTGTGTTGCCATCGGCAATTCGGCCACTTCGTCGAGGAAAATGGTTCCCCCATCGGCTACTTCAAAATATCCCTTACGATGTTCCAAGGCGCCCGTAAACGAACCTTTCTCGTGCCCGAAAAGCTCCGAATCGATAGTGCCTTCAGGTATGGCGCCGCAGTTCACGGCAATATACTGGCCGTGTTTCCGGGCGCTGTTCTGATGGATGATTTGCGGAAACGACTCCTTGCCAACCCCGCTTTCGCCGGTGATAAGAACCGACAGATCGGTAGGAGCCACCTGCATGGCAATGTCGATCGCCCTGTTGAGCGTAGGAGTATTACCGATGATGCCGAAACGCTGTTTTATTCTTTGTACTTCTTCCATGATACAACCTTACAAAAAGCAACAAAGTTAGCGATAATTTTTGATGCATAAAAATTGTCCGAACGAGGGACTGACTGGGTCGAAACCGCCATTTCATTCATCCCGTTATACATATATGAAAAAATAATATGTTTATATCGCAAATGTAACATGTTTATGATAACTTTGTCGGTTTATTTTTTGATCCTGTCAACATGAAAACGCTCAAATATTCCGTTATCACCGGCCTTGCCGTTGCCGCGCTCTTATGTTCATGCGGCGGCGGAACTTTGCCGGACAAAACAGCCGAAACACAAAAAAATGATTATATGGTAGATAAGTTTGCGGACCTGCAAGTGCTCCGCTACGAGGTAACCGGGTTCGAAGATTTGAACCTGCAACAGAAGAAATTAGTGTATTACCTGTCACAGGCGGCCATTGAAGGCCGCGACATCCTGTTCGACCAGAACTGCCGCTACAACCTGGCTATACGCCGTACGCTCGAAGCGATATTCGAGCATTACACAGGCGACAGGTCGACAGCCGACTGGAGCGAGCTTGTGGTATATCTCAAGCGGGTATGGTTTTCCAACGGTATCCATCACCACTATGGCGAGGAGAAGTTCCTCCCCGGGTTTTCGCAGGCCTTTTTTGCAGAAGCCGTCAAAAGCCTGAACGCCGCCAAACTTCCGTTGAGAAACGGGCAAACAGCCGGCCAACTGCTGGACGAACTGACGCCCGTGATGTTCGATCCCGCCGTGATGGCCAAAAAGGTGAATCAGGCGCACGGCCAGGATCTGATCCTTACATCTGCCAACAATTATTACCTGGGCGTGACGCAGGCCGAAGCCGAAGCTTTCTACGATCAAATGAAGGATCCTGCGGATGAACGCCCCGTATCGCATGGCCTCAACAGTCGACTGGTATGGGGAAACGGCGCGTTCTTCGAACAGGTGTGGAAAATAGGCGGAATGTACTCGCCGGCTATTGAAAAGATTGTCTTCTGGTTGGAAAAAGCGGCTGCCGTCGCCGAAAACGGACAACAGAAAGCGGTGATCGACATGCTGGCAAACTATTACCGCACGGGCAGCCTGAAAGAATATGACGAATATTCGATCCTGTGGGTAAAGGATCTGGACTCGCGGGTGGATTTTGTCAACGGGTTTACCGAGACGTATGGCGATCCGCTTGGGCTGAAAGCAAGCTGGGAATCGATGGTTAACTTCAAAAATGTTGAGGCAAGCCATCGTACGGAAATTATCAGCAGCAATGCGCAATGGTTCGAGGATCATTCGCCGGTGGATCGGCGCTTCAAGAAAGAACAGGTGAAAGGCGTCACCGCAAAAGTGATCACGGCGGCCATGCTCGGCGGCGACTGCTATCCGGCAACGCCTATCGGCATCAACCTGCCCAACTCCAACTGGATACGCAAGGAATACGGATCAAAGTCCGTAACCGTTGAAAATATCACCGCCGCTTACAACAAAGCCTCACAAGGTTCCGGTTTCGACGGGGAGTTCTACTGGAGCGACGCCGAACGCGAACTGATCCGCAAATACGGTTTCCTCACCGACAACCTGCACACCGACCTGCACGAATGTCTGGGACACGGATCGGGCAAAATGCTGCCGGGCGTAGCCGACGATGCACTGAAAGCATACGGAGCGACGAACGAGGAAACACGCGCCGACCTGTTTGGCCTGTATTACATTGCCGATCCCAAAATGGTCGAACTCGCTCTACTGCCGAATGATGATGCTTACAAGGCCGAATATTACAAATACATGTGCAACGGCTTGATGACACAGCTCACCCGCATAGAGCCGGGCAAGCTGATCGAGGAATCGCACATGCGCAACCGCGCCCTGATTGCCCGCTGGGTATACGAAAAAGGACAGCCGGACAAGGTGGTGGAATTGCGGCAACGCGACGGCAAGACATTCGTGGCGATCAACGATTACGCCAAACTGCGCCGCCTCTTTGGGCAGCTGCTGGCCGAAATACAACGCATCAAATCCGAAGGCGACTACAACGCAGCCCGGGAACTGGTGGAAACTTACGCCATACAGGTAGACCCGAAACTGCATGAGGAAATCCTGGAACGGTACAAAAAACTGAATATTTCCCCGTACAAAGGCTTTGTAAACCCCGTATACCGGCCTGTTACCGATGCGCAGGGCAACATCGTCGACGTGACCCTGGATGATACCGAAGGATACGCCGAACAGATGATGCGCTACAGCAGGGAGCATTCGTGGCTGTAAGACATAACGACTTGCCAACGGGCTTATCGCTTTTTATTTGCGTTACAAACGCATCACTTTTTCAGAAGCTTCTTCTTTCTGTAGCTGAAGAATAGGTACAAATATTTAACTGTGTTATATAAATTGTATCCCCTTTTACATGCGCCGTCGTGCACGCATCCTGTTTTTTGTTGCTTGCACGCTGTTTTTTGTCGCTTACATCCTGTTTTTTGTCGCTTACATAATCCATACCGCGTCCCGAAAATTTCGGATGCGCGACAAAAATTGAAAAAGAATATAAACGCCACCATTAAATATTTTTACATCGCTTGCTTTTTATTTTTTAAATTTTTTTAATGAAGATTTTTATTACCTTTGCGGCCTCAAAAAGTAATCGAAAATATTAGAAAATGGAATCAATCGCATTAAAAGCCTCTTTACGGAAAGAGATAGGGAAAAAATCATCAAAAGCCATCAGGGCGCAGGAAGGCATTCCCTGTGTTTTATATGGAGGAGAGGAAAATGTTAACTTCTTTGCCACTGAAAGCGATTTCCGCCACTTGATATTTACACCCAGCGTATATATTGTAAATATTGATGTTGACGGGAAAAGTCACAATGCGATTATTAAGGATTTACAGTTCCATCCGGTAACAGACAAATTGTTGCATGCCGACTTTTACGAAATATCGGACAGTAAGCCAATTACTGTTGAAATCCCGGTAAAACTTACCGGTTCGTCGATGGGTGTGCGTGAAGGCGGTAGATTGGTGATGGAATGTCGTAAAATAAAAGTAAAAGGATTGTCAAAGGACATTCCTGCCGAAATTGAGGTTGATGTCACTGAACTGGGTATTGGAAAATCAATCCGTGCCGGCGAAATCAAAACAAATAAATTTGATGTCGTTTTGGCCAGGGAAACCCCCATCGTATCGGTACGTACTACCAGGGCCGCCGCTGCAGCAGCACAGGAAGCCGCTAAACAGGCTTAATCCGGGTTATTGGGAATTTTCTAACAACTGAAATCATACAGCTGAATACAACAAAAGAGATTCCTTTGCGGAAACCTCTTTTGTTGCACGAGTATGGCTATTCCACAAATACATCGACCAGCCTGTCGCCTTTGGGATGATGATATGCCTGTATACCAAGTTGACGCGCCCCGATAACGTTATTTTCCAAATCGTCGATAAACAATGTTTCGGCGGGTTTTAACCCTTCAGCCTTCAATACATATTCGAATGCCTCGCGGTTAGGTTTGCGGTAACCTGTTTCGTGCGAATAGAAGGTGCGATCGAACAGCTCAGCCAGCAAATTACTTCCAAACCGCTGTTCCAGATATTTCGTATAATAATTAATGTGTATCTCGTTGGTATTGCTCAGCAGATACAACTTATAACCATCGGCGCGCAGTTTCCGTAACAGACATGCATTTTCTTCGGGAAAATCGAGCAACATGGCACACCAGGCATCATCGATCTGTACATCAGTAAGATTTACATGTGTGAAATCGCGGATGGCTTGCCGAAATTCAGACAGGGCTATCTTCCCTGTATCCAGCCGGTCGAAAACATCCGTCTGCCGCAAGATGGTATACATCCCGTCAAAATTGGTAACGCCTAATTCCTTGAACTTACGAAGCGTGAGGTCAGGATCAATGTTAATGATGACGTTACCCAAGTCGAAAATGAGGTTCCATACAGGCTTGTTCATCAGGTTGTGTTCCTTGAGCTTAGCTACCAGATGCGGTTGCAGCATAAAATTTATACAATAAAGTTTGGTTAATTTTCTGCAAAGATGTAATTTTGCAGCCTGATTTCAAAATAATTCAGGTCCCTTAGCTCAGTTGGTTAGAGCACCTGACTCATAATCAGGGAGTCCCAGGTTCAAGCCCTGGTGGGACCACGTTATTAAAAAAAAGAGTTGCCCTTTAAAGACAGCTCTTTTTTTATCATTATATCATCACAAAGGTGGTAGTTAGAAATCAATTTTGTCCGGATGCAGGCCGGATCCACCGATATAAGGCAGGCTGTTGATGGTCTGCATATCTGTGTCGGAAATTGTAAAACCGAACACATCTGCGTTTTCGAGGATCCGTTTGGGGGTGACGGACTTCGGCAGGGGCAGGGTTTCATTCTGCAGGCACCACCTGATACACAGTTGAGCGACAGAAATGCCATAACGTCCGGCTATTTCCCTGAGTTGCGGGTTATTCAGCAAACGTCCCGTTCCCAACGGACTCCAAGCTTCCACAACAATATGATGCGCTTTACAGAAAGCCAGGGTATCGGCTTGCATATAACCCGGATGAAACTCTATCTGATTGACTGCCGGAATAATCTCGGCGGTATCCAATAAGGCTTCGATATGATGCGTGAGGAAGTTACTCAGTCCGATAGTCCTGATACACCCGTCTTTATATAATTTCTCGAAGGCACGCCAGGTATCGGCATTTATCTTTGCCCCGCCGGCTTTGATTGCCGGCCAATGGATCAGGTACAGGTCAACATATTCGACTCCCAACTTTCTGATGCTGTCGTTGAAAGCCTTCAGGGTGGATTCGTATCCCCGTTTCGAATTCCATAATTTGGTAGTAATAAATATCTCTTTCCGGCCGATACCCGATTGGACAATCCCCTTCCCTACACCTTCTTCGTCCTAAGATGGGTACGATGCCGTTCTTTTCCTTACTGCTGTTCACGTAAAACAGCACTTTAAATGTGTTCCGCATAACTCAATTCTTTTTGATTACAAAATTACTTTCAATTCAGGGCAACCGCATCCAATTTTCAAGAGCTTTTTCAGATATCCTATATCCAATGCAGCTTTATAAAGTCTCTTCTTAATGCTGTGTTTATCTTTCTGCTCAGATACGATGTGTAAGGCCATTTTCCTTTGGGACGCCATGAGGCAAAGACAACAAATCACCCAGGGAAGAGCCACGTTCAAGGCCAAACAAACGCATATCCTGATAATCGGAACCACCGGTTAAATAAGTACATAAACCAATCAATAATATAGCGGATAGCGGATGAAGACAACGACCCGTAACACGAGGATCGCTAACTTCGGAAAAGTAGTTGGATGTATTCATGCCGGCAGAGATAGTTCTTTTAACTTAATAGATAATTTTGGTGCGGTTGCCCTGGTAGCGAATAAAGATAGAAAAATATTTCTATTTTTGTGGCGATTATCCGGAAGAAGTATGCAGGGAACAAAAGATTTGACAAACGGGCCGATTAAGCGCCAACTTTTTAACCTGGCTATGCCTATTATGGGTACTTCGTTCATTCAAATGGCTTATAGCCTTACGGATATGGCGTGGGTGGGACGATTGGGCAGCGAAGCGGTCGCCGCTATCGGCGCTGTCGGGATCCTGACCTGGATGACAAGTTCTATCGCTTTGCTTACCAAAGTAGGTTCTGAAGTAAGTGTAGCGCAAAGTATCGGAGGGCGTAATGAAGATGACGCCCGAAGGTACGCATCGCATAATCTTACCAT
>JAISCQ010000304.1 GCA_031265445.1 Bacteroidales bacterium | reverse complement strand
AAAACAAACTGATAAAATTTCTCTTTCTGCAATGCTTTGGGAATTGCGTCATATTCTATTGTGGCAAAATACGCCTGCAGCATCGTCATTATGCTTTCAATATCACCGGTGCGCAGAAGCTTTACAAATCCTATCGCGGAAAACTTTGAGGAAGACGTGCCGAACGAAGGCGTGAACTGCGGTAAAAGTTCATTCAGGAAACCGTATTTTACCTCTTCATTGGGAAAACCGAGCGTGTAGGCGTCCAGTTCGCTGTCGTATTCCTTAATTGTCAGGTAACCGCTCTGGTAAAGCAGGGGAACATAGTCCTCGTTTTCGACGCGATAGTCCATCAGGGAGTCGGCTGCAATGGAAACATTATTTTCAAGTATTGGAATGTCAAATCCTGTATTCGCAAGGTGTTTTGCCAGAAACGTCGGCGTGCCGGTGGCAAACCAGTAGTAACGGTATTTTGTGCCGCAAACGTGTTAAGCAGGCTAAAGGGATTATAAACACTGATTAGATTTTCGGAAAAATGATAGCCGTTATAGCGCTTTTGCAGTTCAAACAGCGTTTCTTCGCGGGTTTTTCGCGTCGTTTCCGCCAGCGCCGCGATTTCGGGCGCGAAGTTTCCTTCCAGTTCCGCTTGTGTAATGCCGCAAATTCCCGCGAAATTTTCGTCCAGGCTTATATCCACAAGCTGGTTCAGGTCGCTGAAGATGCTGACTTTCGAAAATTTTGTTACGCCCGTGAGAAACACAAAACGGAGATGCCGGTCAGCGCTTTTCAACACGCCATAAAATGATTTCAGTAAAGTTCTGATTCCGGCGTTTGAAACTTCATCTTCCATCGTGTTTATGAGCGGCTTGTCATATTCGTCAATGAGAACAACCACTTTTTCCCCGGTCTGTTCATAAGCGCTTTCTATAATGGCTTCAAAGCGGCTTGCCAAATCTACGGTATCGATTTTTTTTTCCCATAAAAGTTCAAACGCCTGCATTTTAACGGATAATCGTTCTGCAACGTTTGCGGCTCCTGTCAGCAATCCAACATTAAAATCCAAATAAATGACAGGGTATTTTGTCCAGTCCTTTTCCAGTCCGGCGATTTTCAGTCCTTCAAAAAGTTCGCGTTTCCCTTCAAAATAGGCTTTGAGCGTGGAAAGAAACAGGCTCTTGCCGAACCTGCGGGGGCGACTGAGAAAATACGGTTTCCCCTGTGTTACCAGGCGATAGAGATATTCGGTTTTATCTACATACAGGAAGTTGCTTGTACGTAAATACTCAAAATCCTGTATGCCAACGGGGAGTTTCCTTGTTGTATTCATAATCCATAATTTTATATATGCAAAAGTAGTATATTTATTTGAGACGGTAATATAAAAAATGATTATTTCGCCTGCCTTCGCCGAGTGAGGCTCGCATCATCAATTCGCCATTTTTCAATTATACTGTGTGCGGAATGGTTCTGTTATATGACATGGGCGAACACACAGGTTCGCCCCCACGATGTAATAATTGACAACGGTAATCACGGCAACGACAATGTAGGGGCGAACCTGCGTGTTCGCCCCTTTCCGGTATCGAACAAAAATATTGACTGCGTGTAAACCAACATGTCAAGGAACGTTTTTTCGCACGAGGCGAGGCGCGGGAAATTTCATGCGCAGCAAATTCCGGTTTCCTGCGCAACAATACCACGCCGTCCTCTCCCGTTTCAACGGCGCGGTTCGTTTATTAAATCCTTTACTCCTTTTCTATTCCCACCACAGCTTCGGCAAAGTATTCTCATAGTTGATACCCGGTTTCCAATAGCCGTTTGTGCCGTCGCCTGTATTCCACGCATCGCTTCCGCTGGGGGTAAAGAAATCGGGAAACTTGGTTCCAACACCATTATCTGGGGCAGTACCGCTTTCCCAGTAGCAGGCGGTGATGACAGAGCCGTCGTTATTAATCCCCACCACGCCGCCGACATAGAAGTCGGCTCCCGACACCGTGCCGGTATTGTAGCAGGCGGTGACAGTGCCGAGACTCTGATTCTGTCCCACCACGCCGCCGCTCAAGCCGCTGGTTCCCGACACTGCGCCGGTATTGTAGCAGGCGGTGACAGTACCAGAACTATTATTCCCCACCACGCCGCCGACATCGTAGATTCCCGACACCGTGCCGGTATTGTTGCAGGCAGTGACAGCACCGCTCTGATTCCACCCCACCACGCCGCCGACACAGTCGCTGTGTCCCGACACGGTTGCCGCATTGGAACAGGAGATGATCTGTCCGGATGTTTGATTCTGTCCGCAGATACCCCCGCTGTAGCCGCCTACGGTTATCGTGCCGGAGGCAATATGCACATTGCGTATCGTACCATGGTTTTTACGGAATAGGCCCTTGTTATTCTGTCCGCTCTTATTTATCTTGAGGTTCGATATTTTCTTTCCCGCACCGTCAAACTCGCCGACGAAATCATCACCATCGTTTGCTATGGGCGTCCACTCTTCGTCCATCAGGTTAAGGTCGGTTTCCAGCCGGTAGTTATTCCGGGTATAATCGGCTATCAACTGGAATTCGGCGTAGCTGCCGATGGGGATAAATCCGTCTTCCGAGGCGTCGCGGAAGAGCAGGTCTCCGTTGCTGTCGAATTTCAGATGGATGAGATTGTCGGGATCGACAACACGTCCGATGTAATAGCTCACCCCGCCTTTATCGGTCAGTGTAATCGATTTGACGGTCTGGCCGGACTGAATCGTCCCGATGTCGCTTGCCGAAATGGAAACAGGCGGTGCATCCGCGTACTGTACTTGAATATTTCCCGTGTAACCCTTAATCGTGTGAGTCTGCGGGATAGCTGTAACGTCGAGATAAGCGCCGCCATCACCCCAGTCGCTGACCGATCCGGTGATGCTCGCTTCGTTCCTTTTCAGGGTTACTGTATAGGCGTATTTATATCCCGGCTCCCATTTGCTGTCGGTGGTGGGTGTGGGGACTGTCACCTCGTACACTCCTCCCGCCGCTGTGGTAAAGGTGAACGTCATGTCCGAAACGCCGGTGTTGGGGAGCACGATAGCCTCGTAAGCAGACCCGTCCGTGACGGTGTTCGCCGTGATGGCCGATGTCGGGACGCTCGACGGGGTCACCGTCCCGTCGGTCAAGTCCAGCGTCGCTTCGGTTTTCTGGCCGGTGATTTTCACCGTCAAGTTGTCGAGCGATTCTGTCACGCCCGCGCCCTTCCCGATCGTGAACGCCAGTTTGACCAGCCTGTGCGTGAACTGAAGGTTGACCGGAACGTCTTTTTTAGATTTATTGTAGCCGCCGTTCGTTTTCGGGGCATACAGCACGTCGATGGCCGACTGGTCGGTTTGTGTTCCCACGTTAACCGGCAGTTTGAAATCCTCGACAGAAGACGAGTACGGGTGGTAGGCGATAAACTCCACGTTGCCGCTCATGGGATAGTAGATTTTGCTGCCCGCCTCTGTAAACGATACATTGCCTGTTCCGGCGGCGGATCGATACTCTCTGTTGTCTGCGCCTTCTTTGATGTGTTCGGTAGCAAGGTCTTCGTCAGCGTCGATCATGTAAATGCCGACGGGGTCGTCTGCCGCCCAGCTGCTGTTGGTTACGCGGGTCTGTATCTCTGCCGTGTTGGCGGAGAATTTCACCTCTGCGCGCCCGTCGCTGCCGCCTGTTACTTCGTCATCGCCTTTGCAGGCAGCCATCGCGACGGCTGCCAGGACAACGGTTGGAATAAATTTGAACGTGTTCATGTTTCCTCTTGATTTTAACGGTAATTATTCCGCTTCAATGCCTTCGCCGGTACCATTTCCTTGGCCCCAGTCCGCAATCGTACCGGTAATCGTTGTGGCGTTTTTCTTTAATGTCACGGTGTAGGTGTACTTTTTTCCACCTGCCCAGCCATCGGCTGCATTGGGAACGGTGGCGGTAAATTCTTCACCGGCATCGTTTTTAAACATTAATTTTACCGAAGAGTTGTTGGCTACCGGAAATACGATGGCTTCGGCTGTCGCGCCGCCGGTAGCGGTGAGCGCCGTGATGGTTTTTCCCGAATTGGAGGTCGTCACCGCGCCGCTGGTCAAATCCAGTGTTCCTGTGGCAGCCTGATTGTCGATAGTTACCGTCATCCCGTTGGCAAGCGGTTCCGTTACACCTGCACCGTTGCTGATGGTGAACTCCAGCTTCACCAGCTTGTGGACAAAAGGCAGCGCAACCGCACCGGAAGTTTTGTCGTATTCTGTTGCGGCTGGCGCATAGAGGAAGTCGATGGCCGACTGGTCGTTCTGATTCGACACATCTATTGCACGCGTGAAAGTCGTCGTACCGTCCAATACCGTTCCATACGGGTAGTAGGCGATAAACTTCACTTTTACCTCGTTTCCGCCCTGGTTGGCAGGATAGTAAATGATATTGCCTGTCTGCGAAAAGCTTGCCTCGGTTTCATCGGTGTTAGCCTTGTTTTCATACTTGATGTTGCCTGCTCCTTCGCTGATGTTGACGGAGGTCAGGGCATAGTTGCCTTTCAGCATGTAGATGCCGATTTCCTCGCCGCCGTTCCATTTGTCGTTGGTTACGCGGGTATCCACGCTTGCCTGCGTGGAGGAGAATTTCACTTCTACGCGTTCGTTGCTGTTCACTGCTTCGTCGTCGTTACTGCACGAAGTCATCACTGTTGCGGCTATCAGCGCCGCTGCTAAATAAAACTTTACTGTTTTCATTGTGTTGAAATTAAAAAAATGATTATTGAATAATATTGAAACTTAATTGGCGATAATGTCTCCCCCGCTGCCCGTCCAGTTGCCGATGACGGCCTGGAAACCGGCCTCTGCGGGCGTTACGGTGAGGATGGCGGCGAGCGTCATCGGGGTTTTCCGGTCGGCGTTGAAAGCCGCAAGCCTGTCCGAGAGATCGGAGGCAAGGGTGTGCGTCGAGGGATTTCCTCCGGCGAAGTGCAGGGTGAGCGAGAGCGTTTGCGCGTTGCCGGTTATGCCCAGCAGACGGATGGCGGCCGAATACTTGCCGCCAGCTTGCGCAAACACAGGAATAACCGTTACGGCGGCGCCTTCGGGGTTGCCGTTTTCGATATTGATGGCGCCCGCCACGCCCGAAAACGAGGCTTCGATGCCGGTTATCCGGTCTTTGGCGGCACCCGTAATATCAAGTTCGAGCGTCAGTTGCCGCACCATCTGGCGCATGGCGACGGTAAACGCATGGTTTTTGTCCTTTTCGATGTTTACGTTTTCCGTTCCGGTAAAGAGCCAGCCAATCAAGCCGTTGCTGTAAGCGGCGGTGGCGGTGGTGCCGGAAACGGTGATGTTTTCCGCATCGTTCCATACATTCATTGTATAGGCGCCGGCCGGGAACAGGTTTTCCATTCCGCTGTCCGTATCCGAAAGAACGGCGGCGTAATCGCCGATTTTTGCCGTATATGCGGAGGGAATGTCGATGCCCTCGCCGCGGTCATCCCACGTGACGGTCAGGCTGATGACTTTACCGTGGTCGGGATGGTCGGTGTCGTACAGTTCATTCCTGACGCAGGAGGAAAAGGCGGTGATGGCCGCTGTTGCTATGATGAATTGAAATGCTTTCATATTTTGTGCTTATTTTATTTTCCATATCAGTGAAACGCCTGCCTGCGTGGGTGCAAACACGTTCTTTTTTATCCCGCTTTCCTTTCGCACCATCACATTGTTGCTGCGGTAATAGCTGTCGTATTCGAGCCGGGTGTAGCCAAGTCCCAGAGAAAAGTCCCAGTCAAAACAGTTGCTTAACGGCATCCGGTAGCCGCCTGTAATGCCGCCGCCGAAGGCTTTGCCCTGATAGCCGGTGTCGCCGAATTTGAAGTTGAACTCTGCGGCGTGTCCTTCGATGCCGGCAAACCAGCGCCGGCTTTCGCCGAAATAGCGGCGTATTTCGGGCTGCACGAGCCATGTGCGGTGCTGCTTGCTTTCGCTGTTCCAGGCCCAGTGGCTGTATGCGCCGTTCAGGAGGATGCCGGTACGGTTAGACGGTTTCCATTCGATGCCGAGGTTGGGCATGGCGACGGCCCAGTACAAAAGGTTGGTGCGCAGGAAGAATTTTTCCCCATCCTGAACGGGTGCGGGAACGGAAACGGAAACGGAAACCGCCGGCGTTGTCGGTTGCGGTTCGGGCTGCGGTTTTTCCACAGGTTGCGGCTGTTCAACGGTTTGCTGCGGCTTAGGCTGTTCCACAGGCTGTTCTGTTTCTTTAGCGTCCTGCGAATACTTTAAGTCTTTAAGGTCTTTGGAGACTTTAAAGAGCCCCTTTTTCAAGATTAGCCACGACTTTATCCGGTTGGAACGGGTGCGGGCTATTTTCAGGTCGGAACAGTAGCCGTCTACGCGCACGGGCATTTGTCCGGCTGTGATTTCGGCGTAATACCTGTCTGTAAACCCGTAGAGCCGCTCGATTTCTGCCTCGTTGCTCTGCATGAAAAACATGTCGTTGCGGATGATAAAGCGGAAGACGACCGAATCCGCCTGTTGCTGAGCCTGTGTCGCAAGAGAGCATACTGTAGCCAGTAGTGCGGCAATTAGAATTCTATTCATTATGTATAAACTTTTTTTATTGTAACGGGACAAATACGGAAAAGCGCAAACAGCAGTCCGTACAAATACGGTTTGCGGCTTGCGCTTCTTTGATATGTGAAAATATTGCTGTACCTTTGCGCCTTTTTATAAAGAAAGAGGGCGGGCGGGATCTTAAACGGACGGTGTGTGTGTGTGTGTGTGTGTTAGCAAAATATTTCATTCTGCCAAACATTTTACAAACTATTTTAGTGTTAAATTCAAACATTTTTCACTTTAAATGATTATACTGTCGCAAAGATAAAACTAAATTCCGAATTGTTTGCAGAATACGAAAAAAATATTATAACTTTTAGCGAAAAAATTGTTCCTTTTTAATAAAATACAGCAAGTCAGTGTTTTTAAAAATGTGATTAGCCCGCAAGGTGGGGTGTAAAATCAAATAAATAAAAACAAAATCGAATTTTTTGGATCAGTAGTGAAACAAAATGCTAACTTTGCCAAGAAAAAAAACAAAAAGAGCATGGGACGAAATAAGAAACTGAAATTATTATTGACAAGCATTGTATTATTATTCCTGTTTTCCTGTAAGAATCCGGAAAACAAGGAAATGGATTCAAAAGTAATTGACATTGAACACGCTCTGCAAAACCTCGCACACCTCAAAGTTTCCGATTTCGGTAAAACAATCCGGTATATTCCGTTAGAAACAACAGACGATGGCTTGATAGGTAGAAATCCTGTTGTCAAAGTATTAAAAAGCCATATTGTAATTGAATATAGCCGGGATCACTGCCTGTTATTTAATAAAGAAGACGGACGGTTTATCGCGAAAATCGGACATTCCGGGCAAGATCCGAAAGCATTTACCAATAATTTCGCCTGGACGGATGAAAAGGAAGAGTTTTTGTATTTTGAACGCAGGCCTAATCAATTGATAAGATATGATATGAAAGGGAATTTCTGCGATAAAATAAAATTTTCATCCTCCGGATTAGCATCCTGTTATTTAATAACGGATTCGGAAATTATCGGATATTTTGACGGAATAAATTCATTCTTTGACGAAATAAATTCATTCGGGCAATGTGCCTTGGGAATATTCGACAAAGAAGGAAATTTGAAGGATACGATTCCGTCGTTTTTTCCGAAAACACAAGTCGCATCGGACGATATAGTCAGCATTAACATTTTTCGGGGAAACACTTTGTACGACAAGTATGGAAACTGGACACGTGCAGGCGCTGTCATTATGGATTATAAAAATGATGCAAGACAAATTATTGCTGCAAACGCGGCAAGAATATGGAAAAATAATGAAACCATTCGCATCAAAGAAGATTTCATAGACACGCTCTATACCGTTTCTGCCGGCAAATTTATTCCGTCAATTGCTTTCCACACCGGTAAATACCACTGGCCCATAGAAGAAAAAACAAATAAAAAGCATACCAATGAACGTATTTTTATTGCAGATATATCCGAAAACAACGAGCTTGTTTTTTTCCAGAGTATCATGGGAATGCATTCCGACAGCCCTGTTTTATATAACGGCTTGTATGACAAGAAAACGGGAGAGACAAAACTCGGTAAACACAGCGACGGCATAGAAGATGACTTAACCCTCTTCATGCCGTTTTCCTCTTTAGGCATGAGCACAGTCGGCGAATTTGTCTCCCTTGTTGAAGCCGGGGATGTTATGGAATGGCTGGAAAATCATCCGAAAGCAATAAATAATGAACAGCTTTCTTTTCTGAAAGAATTGGATGGAGAAATGAATCCGATTGTCATACTGATAGAATAATTTTCCGTAATCTTTGCAAATTTTTCGGTAGTCATTCTATCTGTTATATGTTCATTTTCACAGGATTATAGATAAATTCGATGCAAAGATAGCAACTATTGATTTGATTTATCTGAAATTCAATTGTAAATTTGCAGCATGAAAGAAAAATCAGGACAATTATTCATCAACAAATTAAATTACGAATGTTATGAACGCTAAAAACAATGTAGGATTAGAACTGAATGTAGTGAATCCAGTGATTGCAAAACTGAATGACATCTTGGCTAATTACCAGGTATTTTACACAAACCTGAGAGGTTTCCACTGGAATATCCAGGGAGACAAGTTCCTGGAATTGCACGAACTTTACGAAGAATATTACAACGAACTTGCCGAAAAAGTCGACGAAGTAGCCGAGCGGATTGTGATGCTGGACGAAGTTCCTGCCAACAGTTTCTCCGTTTATTTGAAATCGGCGAAAGTAAAAGAAGTATCTGGAGTTTCTAACTGGAGGGTCGGCGTAAATAATGTAGTAGAAACGTTGCAATTCCTTTTGTCCGAACTCAGAGAACTTCATAGACTTGCCATTAAGGCAGGCGACCAGGCCTCAATTTCGCTGGCTGTTCATGGAATCAGGAGTTTTGAAAAGAAAGTATGGGTGCTTTCCGCCTATTTGAAAGAGTAAGGAAAAAGGAAAGTTAATATATTAGTACGTAAGATCTGAATTATGGGCGGCAAACAGGTATGATGCCTGTTTGCCGCCCGTTTTTTATTCCAATTCTACCGGGCTTTGTATCCTCTGGCAAGTTCCGGAACACATCTCATTCTGATACGCACCTCACTGAGAAGCCGTGGGAACGAGCGCCCGTGCTCGCAGGGCTGACCGTAGAACTATTGAAGTTCAGATAGAAAGCAGAACCGCCATTCGCCGAACTACTCCAGTAGGTGCCGCCCATACTCACATTAGACAAAGTACCATTCGTACGGTTACGACTCCCGGCAGCAGGCAAGAAAACACTGGCATTACTGCCGTCAGGCCGAAAACGAACGCCGAAACCTGTATTTTGAGGGTAATTGTTAGCGTAAATCAATCCCCATTCGCCGGATGTGGGAAGACGCCAGTTTTTGCCGTCACCAAGACTCAAGCTGCGGCATGGATCGTAAGCGTCAGCCCATTTAATAGCAGTGTAGTCACGCCAATCGTACACAGAACCTGCCGTAGCGTCATTACGCAAAATAAATTGCCCATAACCGACTGAACCACTTTCTATTTGGCCGGTGCCTGAATTAACAGCTACA
>JAISCQ010000294.1 GCA_031265445.1 Bacteroidales bacterium | reverse complement strand
CACAAATCATCGCACAAAATTACGCCGTGCGCAACGAATATCTGTCATTTGACCCTGTCAGCAGAGATGCGATGCATCGCATCTCTGCTGACAGGGTCAATGGACAGATATTCGTTGCGCACGGCGTAATTTTGTGCGATGATTTATGTAGACGTGGCATGCCACGTCTCTACTTTATCCGCGATGCATCGCGTCTCTGCAATGCAGCCTGACAGGTCAGCCGCCACCGACCTGACAGGGTCGTCAGACCTGTCAGGGTCAATAAGAATAACACCCTGTCGGTAGTCTTGACCCTGACAGCGGTGGTAGAAGCAGCGAATATCTTTTCCCCGCAGGGGAAAGCTCCAAAGAGGCTTCACCCGTTGAGCGGCAACTTAGCGAAGCGATCTCACCGCAGGTAATTGTATTGCCGCTCGGAACACTGCCGGATTTGTAATCCGGCAATATGTCAGGCTTTTCAGGAACAGATTGCGACAGGACTTACGACTGAACACATCCATCCGGTTGGCATCATATTTTACCGCTTACTTTATTTTCTTTCTTCAAACGGAAATTTGGTGAAGCAACCGCAGGCAATTGCAAATTGCCTCGTGTTCCGAGCGGCAATACAACTTAGCGCTCAACGGCGCGACATAAAGTAGAGACGTGGCATGCCACGTCTGTCCATTGACCCTGTCAGTAGAGACGCGATGCATCGCATCTCTGCTGACAGGGTCAATGGACAGATATTCGTTGCGCACGGCGCAATTTTGTGCGATGATTTATGTAGACGTGGCATGCCACGTCTCTACTTTAAGGAGGGCATAAAACAAAAATAAGGGATCAACGCGGCAGGCCGGACTGACAGGGCCAAAACCGCCGGCGAAAATCCTGCGAATCCGTGTTGTCCGCGTGCTATAAAACTGTTTGTTATGTAAATTTTGTCTGCATTATTTCAAGTCTTTCAAGAACGTTTCGATATCTTTTTCACTTGTATCCCACGAAGTCACAAGGCGTATTTCGCTGCCCGCATCGTCCCAGAGATAGAAGAAATGGTTTTCGAGCAACCGCCTGATAAGAGGTTCCGGCATTTTCAGCAGGAGGATATTGGCTTCTGTTTGTTGCGTAAACTCGAAATCGGCTACAGATAAAATCCCCCTGCGCAGCAATTGAGCCATTCTGTTTGCATGTCGCGCATTTTCAGCCCATAAATCATTCTCCATATAAGCCAGAAACTGACAGGAAACATACCGCATTTTTGAAAACAGCTGAGCAGACTGCTTCCGTATATATTTCAGGTTGGCTGACAGTTCGGGACGGAAAGCTATAACCGATTCTCCCATCATCATTCCATTTTTTGTTCCTCCGAAACTCAGTATGTCCACTCCGCAATCTGCTGTTATTTCTTTCAGAGTTTTACCCGATGAAACAGCTGCATTCGCGATTCTGGCTCCGTCCATGTGCAGGTACATATTGTGACGGTGTAAAAAATCGGCAAGATCAGTAATTTCTTCGGTTGTATAAACTGTTCCCAATTCGGTACACTGCGAGATATAAGCCACTTTTGGCTGGGAGTGGTGTTCTACGCCAAAACAGTGCATCAACGGTTCCAGCAATCCGGGACTCAGTTTTCCGTCGACCGTATGAACGGTTTTTATTGACGCTCCGCTCATAAATTCGGGCGAGCCACATTCATCGACCGCAATATGTGCGGTTTGTGGAGCAAGAACAGCATGAAAAGATTGTGTAGCAGCCTGCAGGGCTACTATATTGGCTCCTGTCCCGTTAAAAACAATCACAGATTCAGCCGTTTCTCCGAAAATTTCCTTTATCCTTTCCGAAAACCGTTTGCTCAACGAATCGCCGCCGTATGCAATTGCATGCCCTGTGTTTGCCTGCTCTATAGCTTTCATGATATCAGGATGCACGCCCGAATGATTATCGCTTCCAAAACTTCTCATATTCTTGAATATTCAATAAATTAACTGACTCTAAATTCGATAATTCCATTTTATACTTCTTATAAGCTTATAGCTTCTCTGCTGCGGGAAACGTCCCAAACGAGGAACTTTTCGGTTTCTTTCTTTTGCAGTCGGGGATGAATGACATTTAATGCCTGACTGTTCAGTACCTTCTTTTTTACCGTTTATCCTCGATTCCAAACTCGCGCCACGACGATTGCGGCATGTCAAGTTTGATAACTTTACGTGCTTCGGCAGCTTTTTTTTGCATTGCAGCAAATGCCTCGTTGAGCTCTTCGGTTTTCATTTTGAGCTTGGCTTTCAGCGTTTCCTGTTCAACATTTAAAGCAATGCATGCATCCACATTGTTCTGTAAGTCCCTGGCAAAAGCGCTGTCAATTTTACGTTGAGACAGTATTTCCTGATGTGATCTGATACCGTTTACCATTACACGGGTTTCTGTAATTTTCTGAGATTGAGTCTTACGTCCCATAATTTTAAACTATATGAATAAATCAAATTTTGGATACAAAAGTATATCTTTTTTTTCGAAATACATCATGTAATTGTAATTTTTTGTTCTTTTTTTTCGAAAACATAGATGTATCAAGATAAAATCCATACATTACATGCGTACTTTTCAAAAGTACATGTGTACTCTTCGAAATTGCATGTATACTCTTCAAAAGTACATGTGTACTCTTCGAAAGTACATGTGTACCCTTTAATAGTACATGTGTACTCTTCAAAAGTGCATGCGTATTCTTCAAAAGTACATGTGTACTCTTCAATAGTACATGTGTACTCTTCGAAAGTATATGTGTATTCTTCAATAGTACATGTATATTTTTTAATAGTACATCTGTCTCGGATAATTATATAGCTTTATTCTGTTTAATCAAAAATCGCGGCAAATGCACATTAATTTTTTGAACTGATAAATTCAATTGCTATAGAATAAAGTAAAATCTTGCTATTTTATTTTTTACATGTCACTTAAAGCCGCTATTTTAAACTTTTTCCATACTTAGAAAAGGTCGTAGAACCTGATCTTTCATCTTGTAATTTATTGTTTAATTCCCCACTTTTCTTTTAGCCAGGAAGTCATCCGCAAATCGTAGCGCATCGGATTTTTGTCGCCTTTCGAACCCTCGTCCAGGGCAATAACGGCCTGTTGCACTTTCGGGCTTTTGTCGCCGGTATTTTCGAGCGCGTTCAGTGCATGATTCCTGACGAAGATGTCGGGGTGCTCCAGGGTTTTCAGAATGGCGTCAATCCCTATTTCCTTTTTGCCCAGGTTGTAAAGCGCTTCGGCTACCACAACAGCTACATCGGGCGACGGGTCGTCGAGCGCCTTTTCCAGTTGCGGTATTGCGCTTTTCGCATCGCCTTTCAAAATCAGCAATCCGGTTGCCGCCCAATAGCGGATGATACTTTCGTCGCTTTTCAACAGTTCGGTCAACCGGCCAAGATTTTTCCTATCGCCGTCCGATGCGAGGTTTGCGGTTTCCACGATTTCCGTAAACGGTAATTTTACCGAACGCATGTAATCGTAGAGCGGCATGTCTTTGGAACGAATGTAAAACTCGCCTTCGGGAATAAAGCCGGTGTCGAGAATCTCGTTTACCTGAGCATTAAGGGCTGCGCGCATCCGTTCAAGCGTTTCGCGATATGCCGGATTGCCGGCCAAATTGCGTACTTCCCACGGATCATTTTCCGTATCGTACAATTCTTCGGCAGGTTTGGGATTCCAAAAGATCGACTGCACCTCGTTGCATTGTCCCGCAAGGAAAGCGCGCTCCCACGACTGCATCGAAGGCGCCTGCCACTGATAGTTGTTGTGTTGCCCGTATATGCGATGCGGCATGTAATTGCGGATATAACGATACTGCTTATCGCGTAGCGAGCGGGTCATGTCGTAACGTTCGTCCATTCGTCCGCGGAACATGAATACATATCCGGGATCGGCGGATTTTTGCTTTCCCAGGAAAGCATTTCCCTGCATCCAGTCGGGAATTGGCGAGCCGACGATACTCAACAGTGTGGGCGCAAGATCGACAAAACTGATCAATCGATCGACTTTCGTTCCGGGCTGTTCGGCGGGATACAAGTATTTGTATTTTTCAGGGATACGGACGAGGAAGGGCACGCGCGTTCCCGATTCGCAGGTAAATCTCTTGCTGCGGGGCAATACTCCGCCGTGATCGCCGTAATAGATCACGATCGTGTTTTCGGCCTCGCCGCTTTCTTCCAGTTCTTTCAAAACGGTTCCTGCCCAGGCGTCCATATCTTCGATCTTATCGTAATATTGCGCCCAGTCGTGCCGCATTTCGGGCGTGTCGGGATGGTACGGCGGAAGTTTTACTTTTTGAGGATCGTGGCGGAGTTGCTCCGTGGGAATCGATTTATGGATAGAACTTTCGTGGGATATGGTACTGTTGAATACGGCAAAAAAAGGCTGTCCCGGTTTGCGGTTCCCGTAATGCGCCGTTTTGCTCGATTCGTCCCAAATACCTTTGGTTTGTTCGGGATTAATATTGTAATCTTCCTTGGAGTTGTTGGTGCAATAATATCCCGCTTGCCGCAGAAGTTCGGGATAACAATGAATCACGTCCGATTTGTCGTATCGGCTGCGCATGTGGTGATGACCGCCCGAACAGGCATAAATTCCTGTAAGGATGGTATTGCGGGTCGGCGCACTCACGGGAGCGTTGGCATAAGCATGCGTATACAAAAATCCCTGGGACGCCAGCTTGTCCAGGTTGGGCGATGTGGCGAACGAATCGCCGTAACACCCCAAAAACGGACTGTTGTCCTCGGTAGTGATCCAAAGAATGTTCGGAAGCTTGTCGGGCACAGATTCTTTACATCCCTGAATAACGGGAAGCGCCGCCGAACAGAGCAATAAAGGTATTTTCAATGATTCCATATCCACGAATTTACACGAATTTTATTTCGAACCGTTTTATTGAAAGCGGTTCCGGCTGCTTATTTTTTATTTTTCCAAAAGGGCTACGGCACACCAGATATAAGGAGCCTGTCCGTGGAAATCACCGGCAAGGCGCGGACGGTCGTAATAATACTGTTTATCATTTTTTTTGCCCGTCCCGATACAAACTTCGGTTACATTATTCCGTTCGTCGATGTAAGGGATCATGGCCATCCATGCTTTCCGGGCAGCAGGCGCATATTCTTCTGCGTCTAACCAGCCGTTCTTTACCCCTGTGATGAATGCATAAGCAAACATTGCCGTACAGGATGTTTCGGCCCAGCAATCGGATTCGTCGATCAACTGGTTCCACATGCCGCCGGGGGTTTGGTATTTTTTCAGACTTTCCATCATTACATGGTAGCCTTGCATCATGCGGGGACGGTCTTTATGGTTCGCGGGCAGGCAAAGAAGCAGTTCGGCCATGCCCACTGCCATCCATCCATCTCCGCGTCCCCAGTAGTAAGGAACGTCCGGTGCATGGTAAAAGAGTCCGTTTGGGCGTTGTATCACGTCCAGGTAAAGTATCATTTCCGCGGCAGCCCGGTCAATGTATTTTTGGTCGCCGGTTACTTTATAGGCTTGGTTTTGCAGGATGGTAATCATATACATATCATCAATCCAAAGCCGTGTTTGCCAGGAATAGCCTTTCGCAGCCCAGGCTTTTTCCTCCGGCTTCGCATCTGCAGGCGCTTCCCATTGGGTATCGGCATAAGCCATCCCCAGGTCCAGGTACCGTTTATCGTTAGTGATCCGGTAGAGCTCCAGGATCAGGCTTCCGATCATATTGAAATCAACATGGTTCATGGGCGGCATCAGTTTATTTTCCCTTGTAAATAAAGGTTCAAACTTGTCCCGAAGGAGCTTAACGAGCTTTTTATCCTTTGTAGCCGCTGCAAACTTAAGGGCGCCATACCAGGTACATACTTCAGCATAATGAATCCATCTCCCGCTGTAAAGGTCATGCCTGTCGTCCACAAAATGATAAGCCAGGCGTTTCCCCACCTCTTGTGGAGCGTATCCTTTTGGAAAGCCGGTCAGGGAATGATCCTGGGCAAAGAGAAACCGAACGGGAAAGAAAACAAAGAAAACAAATAATAAAGATATTTTTTTGAACATGGTTACGGGATTTTTAATTGTTATGGTTTTAGAATTTTATTTACCCGCGACATACCTTTTGAGCCTCGCCGGAATGAAGTTGGTTTTATTTTGCCCAATCGGGTTTGGGAAATTCGCGTATTGGACTGTACCGGATGTAGGTTTCGAATATTTCCCTGTCGGGACCGACAACTCTCGGATCGCCGGATTTTTCGAGTTCCGCCGTCAACACCGCTTTCAATTCCGATTCGATCGGTGCGTATTCGGGGTTTCCCGAAAGGTTATTCAAACAGAACGGATCTTTCGCCACATCGTACAATTCGTATTCGGGGCGTTTTTCGTAAGCCCAATCGAAATACGGACGGATGTCGGATTTCATGTAATTTTCGATCAGGAACGATTTCGACGGACTTGCATCCACATCGGTAAAGGCCTGTTCGGAATGATGCTTTCCGTTTTTGTCGATGCCGTACATGGGAACCGGTTCGTTCGTTTCCGGGTTCAAGGCTTGCGGATCGCCTGCAGGCCAAAGTTCGGGACGCATGTTCCAAATCAGAATGTTCCCGGCGGTTCGGACGGCACGCTGCGGATAACCCAGGTTATTCCACCGCGAGGCGGAGTGGCGTTCGCGCCCGGCGAATACATACTTTTTGGTATTGTCGACCGTTCCCGATTCTTTCGACCGGAGAATATTGACGATGCTCCTTCCCGAAACCGGCATCATTCCGTCGGGTTTTACCCCGGTCATTTCCAAAAGGGTCGGAACGATGTCCACGAAGCTGACGGGGTCGTTCACCCGTCTGCCGGCGGGAAATCCTGCGGGATAGCTGATGGCCATCGGCACATGCACGCCATACTCGAAACAGTTGGCTTTGGCTCTCGGAAAAGGCATACCGTTGTCGCCGGTAACGATCACGATGGTGTTGTCCAACTCGCCGATCGAATCCAAATAATTCAACATCCTGCTCAAATGCCGATCGAACCATTCGATTTCGACGGCATAATCGAGCATGTCGCCTCTGATTTCGGGATCATCGGGTAGAAACCCGGGAACATCGACCATATCCAAACTTTTGCCGTTGCGTTTCCACGAGTCCTTTTCGTAGGCGCGATGCGGCTCGGCGGCTCCGTACCAAAAGTAGAAAGGCTGACCGGTTTTCCGCTCCTGCATGAAGTCGCGGAAATTGGCGTAATACTCCGTCGCTCCGATGCCGGCCGCGGTTCTCGGGTCGGAAGGATCGCCTTTCCTGTATTTGTGCCTGTTATATGCTTTGCCGGCCGCGTTTCCTTTCCGCCACAGCGAATCGTTTTCGTTTTCCGCATATTGAAACGGATCGACGCCTTTTCCCGTGTAGCCGGTCAAATATCCTCCGGCTTCCAGAACATCGACAACAGGTACGTATTTTTTCATCCACGAGGAAGCGTGTTGTCCCGACTGTTCGTTTTGCCAGTGATAGCGACCCGTGACCAGCGAACTGCGCGAGGGTGCGCTGCCCGGCGATCCCGCGCAGCAATTGTTGAAATAGACTCCGGAATGTGCTACCCGATCGAATCCGGGCGTATTTACGAACCGGCAACCGGCAAATCCCGTATGTGCGAACGATTGATCGTCGGCTATGGCGATCAGTATGTTCGGCGGCTTGGCAACCTCTTTCTTTTGTTGGCAGGCATTCATGACAAGCCCGCCGGTCATCGATAAAAGTATGGCTTGTGATAAGGATTTCATACAATAATTGTTTTTCGTTCTCCCGCAGATGATACGGATTTACGCAGAAGATAAAGAATCTGCGTAAATCTGCGGGATTTTTTTTACTCGGAATATACCAACGGCTGAATATTCTTTTCGGTTCCGGGATATCCCTTATTTTGATTGATCATGCCTCCCGTGTTGGAATTAATCGCATAGGAAGGAATGGGCCAAAAAATATGATAGGGGGAACATGTAAAATAATTACCGTAAGGGGTTCGAATGCCTTTATTATAAAAATCACTTTTCTCGACTACCCGGTCGTACCAAAAATTATCGTCAGACAGTTTATCCATACTATATATTTTTCCATTATAACACTGGATACCCGTTCTTGCATAGGTGATTGCCATCCTTGTCAATTCTACTTTGCGGGGCTCCTCATAATATAATTCCCGCGCCCTCTCGTCCAATACTGCGCCTGTTTTTTGTGTTTCGAGATCTGAAGCCGTGTACATATATTGAGCATTTGCACGTTGGCGTACCACATTGATATCATCGGCGGCTTTTTGCCATTCACCTTTCCAGACATAGGCTTCCGCCCTTAATAAATACGTTTCGGCTAAGCGGAAAATATACCAGTCACCCGGTCCGCCCTGCGGTTGCACCTGGTCGGGATCGGGAACCCAGACTTTGTAATGCGGCCAACTGAACCAGGTCCTGATGGTATCGGAACACAATACCGCGCCTTGATCGTTGTATAATTGCAGGTTTTTCCCATACCACTCGTTATTGCTATTTTTTAATGCAGGGCTGTTATAAACTAACATTTCCATAGTGACCCAGTTTCCATTATCGGTACGATGGCGATAATCGGAAAAATCTTCAATTCCGTTCACCGTCCACACTCCTTTTTGAGCATAATGGGTGGGACGGATACGCGCTATGCCTCTTCCGTATTTCTCCACGAGGCCTATTTCCTGTCTCGCGGCATCAGACAGGCCATTGGCTCCGTTAGGCGTTTTAATAATGCCGGTTTGCCCGTAATTCGGTACCGCATTCCTCATTGATTTGATCCCGGACGTATTGCCCTCCATTTTATATCGGTCAATGGTAAGGAACAGGCCTTCGGAATTTCCCGAAATACTTTTGTTTTCTATGCGAAACATATCCCAAACAACATCCTTGTCAGCAATATTTTTATCGGAACCAAAGCGTTGCGTGCATAATTGATGAACTCCGCCATCGATTATTTCTGTTGTCATCCTGATCGCATCGTCAAATCGTCCTTCCAACAAGTAATATTTAGCAAGTAAATGCTTACAGGCGGCTTTGGTTACCTGCCCCCTGTTGACTTTATCGGCTTCAGGAACATGTATGACGGCAAATTCCAAATCCTTAATCATTTTTAACCATATGGATTCTTTGGTTGTGGTGAAAAAATTGACTTTAGGATCCGAGAGTTCTTCCAACACCAAAGGCACATCGCCATATTGCAGTGTTTTCATGTAGTAACGATATGCGCGCAAAAAATAAGCGCCTCCCAATAAGGCATTTTTTGCCTGGTCTGTCCTAAATGCTACATTATCGATTCTGGTGATTACCGTATTGCTATTTTTAATATTGAAATAAGAATTGTCCCAATACCACCCGATCCTTGTATATGCAAGATCATTGTTGGTGCCGTCGGGGAGCATCTGGTTGTTTAAATCCTGCCAGGGAGTTGCTTTATCCGTAGAACCGTCGACAGCAACATCGGAATATTTCATGTTGGTGCAAAAGGGAGCCTGGTCGGTACAATATTCGTCCCTCAAATTTTGCAAGGCACGGTCCAATACTGCCTGCAAGCCTGCTCCATCGGATAAAACATTTTCAGGAGCATAAAACGACAGCGGATTCGGATCCAAAAAATCTTTACTGCATGAGTTGATGAATACAATAAGCAGGATAAATATTTTCAAATGAATAAGATTTTTCATTATGGTAAAAATTTTAAATTTTAAAATTAAACATATTTTTTATATTTCTTACATTTTTTACAATGTCATATTGATTCCGAAGGAATAAATCCGCTGAGACCTTGTTCCGTCTTCGGGATCGCCGAATTTCCATTCGGGCGCCCACAATCCGGCATTTCGTATGTTAAATGTAATCCTCATATCGGAAATGAAGGTTTTATTTACTATTCTTTGAGGCAGTTTATATGCAAGCGCAATATTTTCCAGCCGGATGTATGATTTTTTAAACCAAACCGAATAACCTACCCCTTTTGCCGGCGCCGATCTCAACCGGGCGTAATTGTCCAGTTGGTTGTCGGGAGTCCAATACGGAAGAACCCACGAATTTCTGCGGTCTTCTATATGATCGTCATGTTTCGCCAAATTGTATGTTGCCTTATGTCCCCATAGCGAATAGAGGACAAATGAAGCTTCCAGATTTTTAAATAAATAAAACCGGTTGGTCAATGCCCAGGAGAATCTGGGAGTGGTATATCCCTGAAACTGTTTATCTTGATCAGTCAGCAGATTGTCACTGTCCATATCTTCTAACCGAAAATCGCCGGGAGCCTGATTCCATATTGTTGCTTCTGTTTCCTGCCCTGTTTTCCATGTACCTAAAATCTTGTAATCCCAAATAACATCTTTAGCCTGTCCGATAAACCAGTTATTGTCAATATCGTCAGATTCTTTCTGCCCAATGACATTACCATTGGTGTCATAAACATCGTATTTTTCTCCAGTGATAGAAATGATCTTATTCCTGTTCAATGAAAAAACCAGATTCGACATCCATTCGAAATTATTTCTTTTCATATTGACACTGTTCAAGGTGAGTTCAAAGCCTTTGTTTCTTACTTCTCCGAGATTGGCATAAACCCTGCTGAACCCCGTTATGGTAGGCAATTCTCTATTTACCAGTACATCTGTCGTGGTCATGTTATAAGCTTCGATCGATCCTGTCAAAATATCCTTCCATAACCTGAAATCCAAACCGAGATTGAAGGCCCCGGTCTGTTCCCATTTTAACTTTTTATTTTCCATGGTATTAATCATCAATACCGGGATTACGGAAGCGGCTCCATCGGATGAAGCATTCAATGATTTTCCAGTCCAAATTGTTGACAATGCCGCATAATTGGCGATATTCCTGTTTCCGTTCACTCCCCATGAAAGTCTTATTTTCAAGTAGTCGATAAAATTCACGTTGAAAAAGTCTTCTCCGGAGATCACCCAGCCCAAAGCGCCGGCTGGAAATGTTGCGTAAGGATTGGAGTAACCGAATAACGATGAACCATCCCGCCGGACAGATAATGTGAGCAGATACTTACTCCGGTATGCATAATTAATACGCGCCATGAGTGCATCGGCAGTCCTCACCTGATCGTCGCTTGTCATTTCGGGTAATGCGCCGATAGACATATCGTGATATCCCAATACATCGTTGGGCGAAAAATTTTGGTTGGTCATTTCATCCGAATCACCCCTGAACTTTTCGGCATTGGCCAGTAAGGTGATATCGATCCGGTGATGGTCGAACAGGGTTTTGTTCCAATTAATGATATTATCTACCTGCCATTCCCTGTTCAGGCTATTGGCACGGGAAGCGCTGCCTCCGTACAATTTCCACTGCGGGTGTAACGACGAATTATGTATGTAATTGTGATAAAAAACAAACCGGGTGGTAAAATTCATGGTATATGTAATTCCAAACGGCAATTCCAGTATGGAGTATATTTTAGGAAAAAACGTAAAATATTCCATTTCGCGCGTTCGATATGTTCTTTCCAGTAAAGGATGTGTCGCTTGTATGTCGTCATTCGGATATAACCGCAAACTAAATCCGTCGTCATCATAATATGTGCTGTAAGGGGTAAGGTTTTTATATTGTCCTTGAGCAGCCGGGACAGAACTTTCGTCTCTGTAGGAAAATTGAGCATTAATGCCGACTTTCAGGAATTTTGCCGGTTGTCCTTCTATATTTACCCTTGATCGGATCGTTGAAAATTCGTCGCCGATTGTGAGCGCCTGGTTATTCATGTATCCGAGCGACCAGTAATAACTGAAATCATTCCTTTTTCCTGAAAGGTTTACATTATAATCCTGCCGCAAAGCGTTTTGAAATATTACATCTTCCCAATCCCTGGTATTTCCGGCTTTGTAATTGTCTATTTCAATACCGGTTAATCTTAATCCTGCAAGCCAGGCATCTACAAGGTTTTCTTGCGTTGTACTGTGGTAAGCCATCCAGTCGTTAAGATATTGCGGATCAACAGTTCGCGGATCGTCAAACGGGCTCCATGGCGTTTGCGGGACAGTCGCGCTGTATACGGATTTAAACATATCCGACCTCCATTTAATGAACCCGTCTTGATCGTAAGGCTTCATCCTGTTGGCCGCCGTTGCGAGTCCTATGGTTCCGCTTATGTTGACAACCGGTTTTTCGGATAAGCCTCTTTTGGTGGTGATGGCAACGACTCCGTTGGTGGCGCGCGAACCGTAAACGGCTGCCGAACTGGCATCTTTCATAATATCAATTCGGTCGATATCATTAGGATTGATGTCGGAAAGATCACCGCCGTATATGACGCCATCCACTACGATCAATGGCGCTGCACCGGCTGTCAGGGTCGTTTCTCCGCGCACCAGCATTGAACTGTTTCCTTTGGCCGATATGCCGTAACCGACATTCATCCCCGGAATGTTGGTTCGGAGCAGATCGCTGACGTTTGCGGGAGTGTAATTCTTCATGTCGTCGGCTTTCACTTGCGCAATCGCTCCGGTAAGATCAGTTTTTTTCGTAACCCCGTAACCGACTACCACCACTTCTGCCAATTCGCTTGCTTCTTCCTTCAGCGTAACATTGATCACGGTTTGGCTGCCAACCGTAAACTCCTGCATGGCATACCCCACAAATGAAAATTGAAGAACGGCATCCTTATCGGGCACGGAAATGGAAAATCTTCCGTTGAAATCGGCTACGACCCCGGTATTTGTTCCTTTGATCACTACATTGGCTCCGGGCAGGGGTTCGCTTCCATCGGTGACGGTTCCCGTAACCTCAATTTGCTGGAAAGCCGGATTGCTTTTCCTGGCGATCAGGATGTGTTTGTTATCCACTACATAGGCCAGGTCGGAGTTTTTAAAAATATCGGTCAGGATATCCGCTATCAGCATATTATCGGCACGAATACTGATTTTCATATCCTTGTCGATATCCCCGCTTTTGTAGAAAAACATAAAGCCGGTCTGTTTTTCGATTTCAGACACAACCTCATAGAGTGTGCCGTTTTGAACATCAATAGATAATTTGGTCTTCTGGGCATAGCTTTCGGCTGACACCGAGAGGACGCCCAACAACATGAAAAAGATTGAATATTTCATGATTAAAATGGTTTTTTTATACAGCATGTGCTGCTTGATTAATAAAATTAGCATAACTTTGTCTGCTTTTTTATATAATGATTGAATGTGTGCAACTCATATTTTTGAAAGGTATTATGAGGTGCACGGGGTTTATGAAAAGGCGTTTGTTAGCCGGACGGTGGTATGAACACCTTCCGGCTTTTTTTTACAGGGTTTTGGATTTTGTCACAGGCGTTATTTTTTATTTTTGGATGATGATTCGACTTTATTTGACGGTAATATTCCCGCCATCTATTTGATACGAAAACTGCTTGTCAAAATTGATGATTTTCAACACCTCGTCAATTTCCTGGCTTGTAAGAAATGTCCCGGTATACCGCACTTCTTTCAAACTGTCGGTGGCGATGGCGATTTTTACTCCATATATTTTTTCCAGTCTTTGCGCAATCTTTAGCAATGGCTCGTCGCGGAAATGGTAAACTTTGTTCACCCAGGTTCGCGACAGGTCAATCTTCACACCGGTTAATGTGATCTCGGAGGATGGCTTATCAAAATGTGCCTGTTGATTGGGCTTCAGGACATATTCCCCGACCGGGCGTCCGCCGTTATCTGCCGGTTGTACCTTCACGCTGCCGCTTATCACGGTAGTAATGGCATAATCATCGGCTGAATAATCCATGACGTTAAATGAAGTTCCCAGCACGGTGATTCTTTGTTGATCGGTATGCACTACAAAGGGCTGTCTGGCATTGTGGGCCACATCGAAAAAAGCTTCGCCGTCTAAAAATACTTCACGTATATCGCCGTCAAATTTGTCGGGAAACCTGAATCTGGTGGAGGCGTTCAACACTACCCTGCTGCCGTCGGGCAAGCTGAGGCGGCTCATACGCGGGCCCGATTCCACGTCCAGTTCGGAATATGTAACAGGCCTGTCCTTTTGGAATAGCATCCTGACGCCCAGTGTAAGGCATACGAAGATGACCGCCACGGCAGCATATCGATACAAACCGGCCTGCCATTTTTGATTCCTGACCGGCTCCTGATTACCGGATGATTTCATTTTGCCGGCCAGGCGATGCCAGCTTTGCTCTATTTCCCTGTCATCCGGGCGCAATCCTCCCTTGCGCATATCATAAAGATCCTTCATCCGGAAAAGCAGTTGCCTGTTTTCCGGTTGCTCATTGAGCCATATATTCAATGCACGCATCCCGTCTTCGGAGATGTCGCCCTGCAAATAGTGCAGGATCAGCGATTCTTTTAAATCTTCCATTGTAAGTAAATACGATTGATCCTGTGAAACTACTTACGCAGAAATGAAAAAATTTTATCTGGGCTGAGAAAACGCGCCTGATGTATTGCCGGACTACAAATCCGGCAGAGCGGTTCCAACCCCTGTCGGTAAAGATAACGTATATTTATTGCATCAACCGAATTTCATTTGAACTTTATGCAAAAAAAATCATCGAAAGCAACAGTATATCATTTTATTACAACTATATTTTTCGTAAAAACAAGTTCATTAGAAACGATTTTCTTTTCAATGACCCTCTTTTCGTTTTCAATGACCCTGTCGGCAAAGACGCGATGCATCGCGTCTCTACAATATAGATAGATAGGATTTTAAAAAAAATGGCTTTATGCAGACGTATCACGGGGTTATTTTCAAAACATTCCGCAACGTTTTCAGTGCCTTGTATATCTGTGCTTCTACCGTTCTTACGGAGATATTGAGTTGCACGGCTATTTCGGCGTTTTTCCTTTCTTCGATGTAAGCCAGTACAAATACTTCACGGCATTTTTCGGGTAGCCGGTCGATTGCTTTGTACACTGCGTCGATTTGTTCCCGGTCGATGAGCCGGGTTACCGTGTTGTCGGCAGCGGTTAATTCTTCCATTTTCAGCTCGGCCATGGCACGGCCAAGATAGTCGTTGCGTATGGTTTGCCGCTTGAGGTAGTCGAGGCAGCAGTTTTGTACGGCACGGAACAGATACGACCCGACGGTTTCGTCGATGATCATTACCGTATCGCGGCTCCATATCCGCAGAAAAACATCATGTACCATATCCTCGGCCGTTTGATGGTCCACAAACTTGCGGGCAAAGAAAATCAAACCGGGAGCATATCTTTCATACAGTTGCTTAAATTGCGCCTGAATATGGTCGTTCGTCTGCAAAATGCCGTTTTTATGAAATATTCAACACCTAATTTTCCGCAAATATCGAAAAAAAGAATCAATAATTGGCAATCATCATGCAGTAAAAAACGACTTGACATGCCAGCCATCAGTCTTTCGAACTGTTTTCCACTTTTCCGTACAGATCGAACTCTGTTGCATCGTATATCTCTACCCGGTAGAATTTCCCTGTATCAAGGCGAGCCCGGTTTCGCGGTATCCATACCTCCATATCCACTTCGGGCGAGTCGTATTCGGTACGGCCAACATAATAGTCACCTTCTTGCCGGTCGATAATCGTTGTATAGGTTTTACCTGTTTTCTGCCGGCTGAGTTCTTCCGAAATGCGCCGCTGAATCTCCATCAGATGGTCGGCGCGTTCCTGTTTCACCCTGTGCGGGATGCTGTCGCGGTAATGTCTGGCTGCGTATGTGTTTTCCTCGTGCGAATAGGTAAATACTCCCAGCCGGTCGAAACGTATTTGCTCCACAAAGTCGACCAGCTGTGCAAAATCCCTGTCCGTTTCGCCCGGGTGACCGACAATCAGCGTGGAGCGAAGCGCTATATCGGGCGCCTTACTCCGAATCGTCTCGATCAGTGAAACGGTTTCCCTGCCGGTGATGTTACGCCGCATATTCTTGAGCACCCTGTCCGAAACATGTTGCACGGGGATGTCGATATAGCGGCATATCTTGCGTTCGCGCAGCATCATTTCCACAATCTCCATCGGGAAACGGTTGGGGTAAGCGTAGTGCAGCCGCAACCAGTCGATACTTTCTATTTCGCAGAGGCGGGCGATCAGTTCGGGCAGCATCTGTTTCCTGTACAGATCCAGGCCATAGGAGGTGATGTCCTGCGAGATCACCTGCAGTTCCCTGGCGCCTTTTCCGGCCAGGAAGCGGGCTTCGTTCACAACATCCTCCAGCGGCGTTGAAACGTGCGGCCCGCGGATATGCGGTATGGAGCAGAATGCGCAGGTACGGTCGCATCCTTCGGCAATTTTGAGGTATGCATAATGTGCCGGCGTGGACACGATCCGTTCGCTGCGGAGATCGTAACGGTAGTCGCCGGACAGGCTGCGGATGATTTCCTCCATGTTGCGCGCCCCGAAGTACCGGTCGACTTCGGGCACCTCCCGTTCCAGCTCTTTCCTGTACAGTTCCGACAGGCATCCTGTTACGAACAGGCGCTCAATAATGCCGCTGTTCTTTGCTTCGACGCATTGCAGGATCATGTCGACCGATTCCTGCCGGGCATCATGGATAAAGCCGCAGGTGTTCACCACCACAACCGGGGCTTCGTCTAACCGGGCATCGTGTACGGTTTCGAATCCTGCTGCCGCCAGTTGCCGCATCAGGCGCTCCGAATCCACCAGGTTTTTCGAGCATCCCATGGTGATGATGTTAATGCGGCGCCTCTTTCCCCCGGCGGGAGGGAATATCCGCTCCTGATCCGCGGATTGTGTTCTTTTCCTTTCCTGTTTTAAGGGAAGCGTGAGGCCCTTACCATGCATTCCTTGAGAAATCGCTTGCGCTCTTGCGTTTTTCATATTTTAAGTCACGTAAAGTGCTCGATTTAACATTGATCTGGAAAAAATAAAATTTATTGGCGCCGAATGGCGAAAAATTCATGCTCATTTGCCAGCAATGGAGGTCGCGCTGAATGGTCGCCGTAGTGTAGGCTATCTTTTTGGCTTTGAAATCGTATGACGATGAGAAGTTGAGCGACCACTTCGGCGTCAGTGTGACATTTCCCGAAATGGACAGGGTTTGTGTGACATTACCTGTAAACCCCGATTTTGAATAGCTCAGGCCGTAATTGAGGCTCACATTCCAGGGGATATCAAAATACGAATAAGCATCCTGTGCGCCCTCCGTTCCTTCCTGTTTTTTCGTTTCCTTCTTTTCCAGAGGTAATGAAATCCCCGTGTTGAAACTCATGTTGGTGAGTCGCGGCCCGAACTGGTTGATCCGGGTACCTGCCGGGGACAGTCTGTACGGATCGACGCCTCCGCTCAGCGTCAGGTTGATTCCCCGTATCGTGGTGTTGGCCGACAGAGAGATATTGTTCCAGTTCATCGAGTCGGCAAACATATTGTACGAGGTGGTCGCGCTGATATTATTGAGCAGTTTAACCTTCCGCGATTGCCCGGTGCTGTCTTTGTCCGAGCGCACCTTCATTTCCACATTGCCGTTGATCCCGACATTCACCGAGCCGCTTTGCCCCGGCGACGAGGGGGTTGAAACGGGCTGGCCGTCGTAGATGGAATATTTGATCACCCTTCCGTTTGCATCCGTATATTGCTCATGATAATTGAATAAACTGCTCAGGTTGGGAACATAGCTGACGCCCGCCGTAGGCGAAATCACCGTGCGGATGGCCTCCACCCTGGAGTTTGGGCCATACCTGTTCATCAGGTAGAATTTAGGGGTCATCGAAATGGAAAGGCTGGGCGACAGGGCGTGGGCATACGACAGTTTGCGGATCGTATCGGTTACCAGCACTCCTTTTTGAGCGCTGTTGACAAGAGAGGAATCGGGATAAAATGTTTTTTTGATCTGGCTGGTATACAATGCTCCGCTGTAATTCATCGAAGGCGTGATGTTAAAAAACTTCAATGCCTTGAAATTGATGGAAAACGGTATTCTGTGCTGGAACCCGTTCCTCATGTTTCTCATGTTCTTTTCGCTGAACAGGTTGTCATCTTTGCCTGTCAGCGAATTTTGCATACTTGCGTCATATTGCAGGGCGATATCCTCATACCATTTGGGTTTACCCACGCTTTCCTTTTTCCTGAACGGGTATATCCGGTCCATGCTGAACGTAAAGTTCGGGAAATCAATCGTTGTCACCCCATTGGTAGAGGTCTGGTTAATCCTCATGTTCGTGGAAAAATGGAAGGGTGAATTGGGCCAGTTCTGGGAGAATGAAACGCTCGAGTTCTTGCTGTTGTTATAATATGCGTTCGAGCTTGTATAGTTGAATTCCTTGTCGTATGTGCTGCTGCTGTAGTTAACGCTCGCCTGGAAGGTGTGGTTGGGGTTGGCTTTTGGATCCTGCCGGTGCGACCACTGCACGGAATACTGCTTGGTTTTGCTCAGGTCAAGCCCTTTTTCGCCGGTTACCGACACGCCGTAAGTCATGTCCAGGTTGCCCGAAAACTTGTAGCGCTTCATGTACCGGGTAGTCAGCATCGACCGCCATGTGCCGGTTGAATATATATCGCCCATCAGCTGGGCATCGAGGTGATCATTAAATGCAAAATAATAGCCCCCGTTGGTCAGGCTCAGGCCGCGGCTCACTTCCATCCCTATGCTGGGCGGGATCACCCCGGATACGGCTGTCTTGTTCGTTTGCGGAAAAAAACCGAAAGGGAGCGCTAAAAAATACAGCGGTATATCCAGCAGTTCCATGTATGCCGGGCCAAACACTACCTGATCGCTCGGTATTACTTTGGCTTTCCTCAATCTCAGTCCGAAATGGGGATGATCGGCATCGCATGTGGTATATATTCCGCCACCCATATCAATATGCCCGTCGGCATAACGTTTGGATTTGGCAGCCTGCAGATACCCTTCGCCCTGGTGGGTCTTGATCCGGTGAATAATGCCATTCTTGGTGTCGAAGTTATACGACAGCGAGTCGGCGTCGTATTCCTGGCTCCCCTGTTTGAATACGGGCGCCTCCATATAATGGTCGAGACTGTCGCGCCCTCCTTTAGCGTAAACAATTTTGGAAGCCATGTCGAATTGCGTTTTGTGAGCCGTCAGTTCTATGTCCTCATAATCAACCCGGGATTCCTTATACATATAGACCTGCTGTATCTGTATCCTGATCTTGATCGAATCGGCAGCCTTATATTTAACGCGGGTTTTGAACGGCGGCTCCTTCTTCGGCTTCATCGCCGTGGAATCAACAGCGATACTGTCGCCGGCAAGTTTACCAACAGGCGTATCGACAGGAGAAACAGCCAGGCTGTCGGCTATCGGCGCCTCCTGTGCCGTAACAGCGTCGATGCTTACCCATGCAAACAACACAAAAAGATATAAAAAAGACTTCAAAAACAAGTTTTATGCTATTTTTGCGGCGTATATTATATAATTAAAATATTCGGCAAAGGTAAGCAATCTTTGCATTAATGATTAAAGTTTGGCTTTTAAAACTGATAATTCATGACGTATATTGTGTGGCGGCGCATGTTTTTTCATCCATCCGCTTTTGTGTGCCTCCTTTCCCTGTTTTTGTTACAGCCGGGGATCATCCGTGCGCAGGACGACCAGGCGTCGGTACTGAAAAAAGTGGTGATTGATCCCGGACACGGTGGCCGCGACCCCGGTGCAACCGGCGCCAAATCGAAAGAAAAGGATATTGTACTGGACATTTCCCTGAAGGTCGGGAAAATGATCCGGGAACAATTTAAGGATGTGGAGGTGATTTACACGCGGGACCGGGATGTTTTCATTGAACTCGACAAACGCGGCGATATTGCGAATAAGGCGCATGCCGGCCTTTTTATTTCCATCCATGCCAATGCCAGTAAGAAGAAAACCCCATACGGCGCCGAAACGTTCGTGATGGGGTCCAGCAAATCGTCCGAAAACATGGAAGTGGCCAAACGCGAAAACGAAGTGATCCTCATCGAGGACGACTATTCGACGCGCTACGAAGGCTTTGACCCCAATTCGCCCGAATCGTACATCTACTTTTCGCTGCTGCAAAATTCGTATCTGAACCAGAGCCTCGGATTTGCAGCGGAACTGCAGGAGCAGTTTAAGAACTCGGCAAAGAGGTACGATCGTGGCGTAAAACAGGCTAATTTCCTGGTATTGTGGAAAACGACCATGCCCAGCGTGCTGGTCGAACTGGGCTTCATCTCCAATCTCGAAGAGGAAAGATTTATGAATTCGGCAGCCGGGAAGGAAAAATTAGCCACCTCTATCTTCCGGGCGTTTTGCTCCTACAAGGCCAAAATCGAGAACCGCAGTTCGTTCCATCCGGGCGAACATGCCGCAAGCATCGACCAGCCCAAAGCCGACAGCGCCCCGGCTTCGACCAAGCCGCAACAGGCTGCCGAACAGGTAAGCGATCAGGCTCAATCCGTCGCTTCGGAAAAGATAGAATTTTGCGTACAGATAGCCACCTCGTCCAAACCGATGGATACCGGCCCGAACAATTTCAAGAAATACAGGGGCGTGGAACGGATACAGACATCGAAAAATTTCTTCAAATACATTGTCGGCCGCACCGCCGACTATGCCACGGTGCAGGAAACCGCGAAAAAGGTGAAGGCCGACTTCAGGGATGCCTTCGTTGTCAGTATCGTTGACGGTAAAATCTATCCTGTAGCCGAAGGGTTGAAATTGATCCATCCATACTCCGGGCAGTGATCGCAGTGAAGCAATGACGAATAAACAGAATATGCATCTTACACGCTGCGGTACGCATCTTACATGCTGCGGTACGTATCTTACACGCTGTTTTTTGTTGCTTACATGCTGTGGTACGCATCTTACACTCTGTGGTACGTATCTTACACTCTGTTTTTTGTTGCTTACACTCTGTGGTACGTATCTTACACTCGGTGGTACGTATCTTACAGGCCGTGGTATGCATCTTACATGCCGTGGTATGCATCTTACATGCCGTGGTATGCATCTTACACGCTGTGGTACGTATCTTACACGCTGTTTTTTGTCGCTTACATGCTGTTTTTTGTTGCTTACATCCTGTGGTACGTATCTTACATACTGTTTTTTGTTACTTACACTCTGTTTTTTGTCGCTTACACTCTGTGGTACAGCGCCGTTGAGCCGAAGTTGCAATTCGGCTCGGAACATCAGGCAATTTGTAATTGCCGCTTTCAGTCCTGTTGCTCACCTGCGCCGCATGTTCCGCTTATCGCGGGGAACCATATCAGTAAAAAAATATAGCCGTCCCAGACCGAAACTCCCGGCAGGCGGCAAATTAGCGCCGTTGAGCCGAATTTTCAATTCGGCTCGGAACATCAGGCAATTTGTAATTGCCGCTTTCAGCCCTGTTGCTCACCCGTGCCGCACACCCCGCTTATCGCGGAGATTTCGCATGATGAATCCCCGTCAGAGATTTGTTGATGTTTTTCGCACTGATTCTATGGATATGAATGCCCTGACGGGCAAAGCGTATACGAAATGTTTCGACCGTTTGTCCGGACGTGCACAGCGTGTACAGCCTGCGCTGCTGATGTCCGGGCTTCATATAATGTCTTCCGGGGAGTTATCAGAAAATAAGCATTACATTTTTCATGATTACATTGTCCAAAATTTTCTCAAGGCATCATAGCCCGAAGGGCTTTATTTTCGTAACCGCATGCAAGCGAAGCGCAGCTTGC
>JAISCQ010000264.1 GCA_031265445.1 Bacteroidales bacterium | reverse complement strand
AGATCGGGATGTTCGCCGAAGATACGCTTGAAGGGTAAATCATTTTTCGGATCAAGATAACGTGCCATAATCGTAAAATTATTTCTTTAATGACCGCGCAAAGGTAACGTATATTTATTGCATCAACCGAATTTCATTGTTGGTGTGTCCACATCATTATCCACCCGGCCACTTATGCTCCATTTTGCTTTAATCGCGCAATTTCGGCAAGAAGAGCGGCCCGTTCCTTTGCGAGTTCTCCTTCTCGCTCTTCGCGTTCCTTACGTTCCTTTTCGAGCTTCTTACGTTCCTTTTCGAGTTCTGCCGCAAGTTTTTCACGCTCTATTCTGCCCTTTTCCAAGCCTTCTATGATACCTTCTTCTCTGCCTTCAGCTTTTGACGAGGCAAAGTAACTTCTATTATCACTGCGTATATGCAAGAGATAGTCGTAGTATTTCTGTTCTTCCGGAGTGAGGTTGTCCCGGACAAGCGCCTTACGCGCCCTGTCCATACCCTTGGCTGTAAATTCATCCCTGATGACATTGTGCTTAAAAAAATAGATCCATTCGTCAAGCGTATCCTTTGCGACATCGTCAAAGTTATTAACCTTCAAAATATAATATTCAGGGTAGATGTCAGCGGCTGTTTCCTTTCCGAAAGCTTTACGCTGGGGGCCGGAGAGATGAAGTTCGTCTTTTTTGTGAAGACCCATGAAGCGTGTTTTACCGTGATAAACATAATCGTTTCCCTGTCCAAGGTCGAAATAGACGATGTTGATGGAATATATTTTCTTCACTTGCAGATATTCATCACCCCCATCCATACGCTCGGTTATCGCCTTGCTTGTTCCGAAAAGCATGCGGTGTAAAAAATCTATCTGCTGCCTGAATTGCAATTCTATCAGTAATATCTCGCCGGATTCTTCCTCTACCAGAATATCCACTCTGCTCTGCTTATCCTCCTCATTTTCCCGGTTGCTCTCGCTTTCCCCGATACTCTTGACCGATACGTCTTTCAAAAGCAGTTCGCTCAAAAAACCTTCCAGAACTTCATAGTTCGCCTTGTTGCGCAGCAAGCGCTTTGTTGCAAAATCAAAAGAGATCAGTACCCGTTCACCTTTTTTACGCCGTTTCATGACTTCCGGTTTTTAAATATATGTATTTCATCACATGCCATTATTTGCAGGATTATTTTCATTCCTCGCTGTTTGAGCGAAGGATTTCCGAAATCTTTTGCTCGTCGAGACCGGTGATTGCCTGTATCTGCGGTAACGGTATACCGTTACGCTGACAGTTGATAACAACATCGATTAAACTTTCCGTTTTGCCTTCCGTTCTGCCTTTCGTTCTGCCTTCGGATATAAGCGAGTTTTCGACGCGTATGAAGTCCCAGCATTTATCGTAAGCTGCCAGCTCGGCTTCCGTGAGGGCGTCTTCCTCGCACAAGTCCAGCGCCCGGCGAATATCGTCGTTCTCCTTTAATTCGTCGGGTACAACGCGCATTTCTTCCTCCACTTCTTTCAGGAAGCGAAGCCACAGTACCGCCATCCGCCGGTCGGCCCAGTTCTCCGCCCTGAACTTGGGCAGCTCCACCATCACAAACTCCAGCCCCTCAATCACCTCATCCGTATTCTTGTCGGTCACGATGCGGTAGTGGTGATAAAATTCCGGCGTCTTTTCGTCAAATGCCTCGTTGAGTATTGCCAGACTGTACACCGGCAGCAGCAGATGATCATCTTTCTTTTCCGCTTGCTTTCCGCTTGCTTCCGGAGCATTGAACGCTATCCATCTGGTGAAAAAGTCGTTCCAGTACACTTGCAGTTCCACTATGAACTGACGTCCGCGATTGTCCCTGCAGCGGACACTCACAATGGAATATCTGTTTAAAAGCTTATATGGCATCTGTCCTGTGGGAAGATACACAAGTTCTTCTATCTGCTGATCCTTTTCCAGGGGCATCAGCGCATTGAGGTAACTCTTCAGCAGATCGGGATGTTTGACGAAGATGCGTCTGAAGGGGAAATCATTTTTCGGGTCAAGATAACGCGCCATGAACGTAAAATTTATATTATATGCAGAATTTGCAGAATTATTTTCATTCCTCGTTGTTTGAGCGGAAGATTTCCAGAATCCGTTGCTCGTCAAGACCGGTGATTGCCTGTATCTGAGGTACCGGTATACCGATACGTTTACAGTTGACAACAACACCGATTAAACTTTCCGTTTTGCCTTCCGCTCTGCCCATTGCTCTGCCTCCGGATATAAACGATTTTTCGATGCGTACGATGTCCCAGTATTCGTCGTAAGCTGCCAGTTCGGCTTCGGTGAAGGCGCCTTTCTCGCACATGTCCAGCGCCCGGCGAATATTGTCGTTTTCCTTTAATTCGTTGGATATAACGCGCATATCTTCTTTCAGGAAGCGAAGCCACCGTACCGCCATCCGCCGGTCGGCCCAGTTCTCCGCCCTGAACTTGGGCAGTTCCACCATCACAAATTCCAGCCCCTCAATCACCTCACCCGTATTTTTGTCGTTCACGATACGGTAGTGGTGATAAAATTCCGGCGTCTTTTCGTCAAATGCCTTGTTGAGTATTGCCAGACTGTACACCGGCTGCAGCAGATCATCTCTCTTTTCCGCTTGCTTTCCGCTTGCTTCCGGAGCATTGAACGCTATCCATCTGGTGAAAAAGTCGTTCCAGTACACTTGCAGTTCCACCATGAACTGACGTCCGCGATTGTCCCTGCAGCGGACACTCACAATGGAATATCTGTTTAAAAGCTTATATGGCATCTGTCCTGTGGGAAGATACTCCAGACTTTCTATCTGCTGATTCTCCTCCAGGGGCATCAGCGCATTGAGAAAACTCTTCAGCAGATCGGGATGTTCGCCGAAGATCCGCTTGAAGGGTAAATCATTTTTCGGATCAAGATAACGTGCCATAATCCTGTTTTTTTCAAATATCTACTTTTGGGGTACGTCCCGTTATTTTCGGAAGGAAAACTTCAAACCGGTCATGCCTTCGGCACGGTGACTCCCACCTGTTTCAAGCCGCAAAAGTACAATAAAAGAATGAGAAATAACCAACAAATCGTTTTGTTTTTCGGTCTTGACCTGACAGTGGCGAAAATCCCGGGCAGCAGCCACGTCTATAACCCGTATTTTTCATAGCGCCTCTAAAAAAGAATCAAGCCTTTTTAGTAAAATTTTTATTCTTCGCCAGGAATTTATATTTTTGCACAAATTTTTTTTAACCTGATTTGAATGTATGTCAAAGAAAACGAATGACAAAGCCGAAGTGAGAGTTGAAGGCGTGGAGCATGCCTTAACCAGAGCCGAGCAGTTTATTGAAATATACCAAAAGCAGATTGTTTGGGTAATTGCTGTTGTATTGGGTATTGTGGTGCTTTATATGGCATTTCAGAGATTTTATGTGGATAAGAAGTCAGAAGAAGCTGCAGCACAAATGTTTCCTGCCGAACAATATTTCGAGAAAGATGATTGGGAAAAAGCCCTGGACGGCGACGGCAACAACCTGGGATTTGTCGACATCGTCAGCGATTACAAATTCACCCCGTCGGCCAATCTTGCAAAATATTATGCCGGGCTTTGTTTTTTGCGTATGGGCGAATATGACGAAGCCATCGGTTATTTAAGCAAATTCAAATCGAAAGACAGGATATTATCATCCATCGCACTGGGTGGCATCGGCGATGCACATGCACAGCTTGGCGAACCGGGAAAGGCTGTCAGTTTCTACAAGAAAGCGGCGGAACACAGGGCTAACGATTTTACATCACCCCTGTATCTGTTACGTGCCGGCATCCTGCTCGAAAAGGAAGGCAACCTGAAAGAAGCCGGCGAACTGTACGAACGTATCAAAACCGATTACGCCACAAGTACCGAAGGCCGGACGATTGACAAATACATCGCCCGGATCAGGGTCAGGCAAAGCGGCAATTGATGATCGATGATTGAATCACCGGCCTGTAAGAATAATGTCAACACAAAATCTTTCCCAACATCATGATGTACCCGATGCAAGCGGGATGAAAATCGGCATCGTAGTTGCCGAATGGAATAGCGAAGTAACCTTTGCCATGAAGGAAGGCGTTGTACAAACCCTCAGGGAACACGGCGTAAGAGACGAGGATATCCTGCTGCGCCACGTGCCCGGAAGTTTTGAACTCACTGCCGGTACGCAAATGATGGCCGGATACACTTCCGTGGATGCCATTATTAGCATCGGCTGTGTGATCCGTGGCGAAACGCCGCACTTCGACTATATTTGCCAGGGCGTTACTGCAGGACTGACGCAAGTTTCCATCGATTTCGAGATTCCCGTCATTTTTGGAGTGCTCACCACGAACAACCTCGAACAGGCGCTCGACCGTGCAGGCGGCAAACACGGCAACAAAGGAGTGGAGGCTGCCGTAACAGCCATCAAAATGGTGGCATTAAAGCGTGATTTCCGACAGAACGGCTGAGATGCACGACATGTAAGAATCCGAACAGTTCGCATGCCTCAGCATAAAGCCATATTGATTCTGAGATTGTCGAATGTCGTACTGTTGGCGGTTGCGATGGGCGCATTGCTAACAACAGGACATTACTGGCTGTCCGGCATGGTGTTCCTGATCCTTTTATGGCGTGCGGTCGACCTTGGGCGATGGATGAACCGCAGCACGAAAGATATGAAACGGTTCATCGAAGCCGTCCGGTTCAACGAATTCAATATCTCTTTCCGCCCGGCTATCGGGAAAGGCTTACCGAAAGAGCTGGCGCATGCCATGGAGGAAAGCCTGGCGCAATTCCGGATCCGGCTGATGCAAGCCGAAACCGAACAGATGTTCTACGATACACTGTTGCAACGCATCGATTCAGGAATCATGGCGCTGAACAAATACGGTACCGTGGAGTGGATCAATAAAACAGCAGTGGATATGTTCGGCAAGCCCCAGCCCCGCAAACTGGACGATCTGGAAAACGCTTCTCCCGACTTGCCGGGAATATTGGAACAGCTGGCGCCGCGCGAAGTAAAGCTACTGACCATCAACAGGGACGGAACAGCGGCGAGATACGCTGTCACTGCCACCTATTTCAGTGCAGGCGGTAAAGACTTGAAACTGATCAGCCTGAAAAACATCCAACCGGCTCTCGAAGAACACGAAAGCGATGCCTGGCGCAAACTGATCCGCGTGCTTACCCACGAAATCATGAACTCTATTACGCCCATCATCTCGTTGGCTGAGACACTGGCCGAACCGGCAGGCTCGAAACAGGACGATGTCCTGAACCGGGCTATACAGACTATTCATCGCCGTAGCAGGGGACTGGTTGATTTCGTGAAAAACTACCAGCAGTTGACCCGCATCCCTGAACCTGTGCTTGCGGAAACTCCCGCTAAAGAAGTGTTATCCGACATCAGCCGGTTATTGCAGGCGGATGGAATCAGGTTTACATTCCACGTAGCGCCTCCCGACATGCAAATCATTGCCGACCGCGCTTTAACGGAGCAAGTACTTATCAACCTGATAAAAAACGCATGGGAAGCTTGTTGCGAACTGCCGAATCCCGAAGTAACCGTCGATATACACAAGAACGAATATCAGCGACCGGTAGCGACGATTACCGATAACGGCTACGGCATTGTCCCCGATGTGCTCGACAAAGTGTTTGTGCCGTTTTTTACGACCAAAACAGGCGGATCCGGCATTGGCTTAAGTATATGCCGGCAGATTATGAACCTGCATCACGGCAGTATTTCCATCGAATCGGAAGTAGACCGGGGTACCGTCGTGACGCTACGATTTTGAAGACGGTAAGATGATCGGATTGTTATGCCTCATGCGGATGCTCATTCTTTTTTGTACCCGCACAAAAAACCCGCCGGCTTTTATAACGGCGGGTCATTACAGGCAAGGTAACCGAATCATTAAGTTCGTTGAACTTGCAGGTTCGGTTGGCGCAACGTGCAGAAAGCGCCATCATTCATTCAAAAACCCACTGTGAGCTTAGCCATGAAGTTACGGAACGGCTGCGGGAAGAAATACCGGGCCACCCACTCTTCGTCGCCGACATAACCGCGATATACGGCTGCATTCGAAATATAACCGGCGTTCCAGAGGTTATTCACGGCAAACTGCAATCCTGCGTAAAACTTTTTGAAGTCAAGCCGGTAGTACGCAATGGCGTTGTTCACAAAATATCCGTCCAACCGGCGCGTAGCATGGGAAGTGTTGTCGTAATACTGTTTGCCGACATACTTGGCGGTTAAACCAATAGACAGCCCCTTGATGATTTCGTACGAAACATCTGCCGCGCCAACCCATTCGGGTGAAAAAGCGAGGTCAACGGTACCCGGGCGTTCTTCGCGCTGGGGCAATGCAACGCCGTCTGCGGTTTCTGCATCCACATAAGCCACATAGTTTTTGATCCTGTTGCGGCTGTATGCAATATTTCCGTTCATCTGCAACGCCTTTACCGGACGGATGCCAAAGGTTAACTCGATCCCTGCACGATAGCTGTCCGGTACGTTTTCCATCAGGGCGTAACCTACATCGTTCATTTTGCCGGTATTTACCAGCTGGTCGATGTAATACATATAAAAGACGTTGACGCCAAGCGATCCTGCCTGACTGTTCAGTTCGTATCCTGCTTCCGCATCATAGAGCGTTTCGGGACGCGGCATAGCCGTACCGCCGTACTTGAGGGCATCCTTGATGTCGGTGCGGGTCGGTTCGCGGCGTCCCACTGCAAACGAAGCATAAGCGCGCTGCTGTGACGTGACGGCAAAAGTTACGCCGATTTTCGGGTTAAAGAAATTGTAATGGTGCTCTTGTGTGAGGTCTGCCAAATCATCATCGAGTCCCTTCATATCGTACCCGATGCCCCGCCACTGGATGTCGCCGAAGGCATACCAGCGTTGTCCAAGCTGTTGCGTCACCTTCAGGTAAGCGCTGATGTCGGGCTTTTGGGCGGCGCCGCGATACCATTCGTAACCGGCAGGAACCGCCTGCCGGTATTGTGCCCAAATGATGTCGCCATAATGACGATTATCGAAATAACTGCCCGAAACACCCAGGTAAGCGCGGGTCTTGCCGGTTGTATACGTCGCTGTTACGATGGCTCCCCACAGGTCGTTGTCCAGCCACTTGCGGCGTATCAGGTCGGTCGCGGCGATGGAAGCGTTCCCGTCGTTATATGCCGGCAGTCCGTATTTCGAAAGCCTGTCCTCTTCCCTGTACTGTTCATAATAACCTTTGCCACGGGTATAGTACAGCGTGGTATTCAGCTTGAAACGCTCGCTCAGCATCTCGGTGTAATGCAGGTGCACATGTGTTTGCCGGTAATTGTCGGTTTCGTTGTCGTAGCGGACCATGCTTCCTTCGCTGCCGGTATGCAGCCCCGACGGGTTGTAACGGCGGTTCACAGCCATCTGATCCTCCGGCACGCCTTCCCACGAAATATCCGTGTGCTGGTCGCCGTAAAAGACGTTCATCTTGACGATCCTCCGGCTGCTCGAATAGCCGCCCGTGAAGAACAGCGATTGCTGGTTGGAGCCGCTGTGTTCGATGTAGCCGTCGGTGCGTCCCAGCGAACAGCGCAGGTCGGCGTTCCATCCGTTCTTGCTGCGTCCGGTTCCTGCGGCGACATTCAGCTTAAAGGTGTTGAACGATCCGTACGCGGCGCTTACCTGTCCGTATGGCTCGGCAGCCGGCTGTACCGCCTGCATGTTCAGCGTAGCGCCGAATGATGCAGCCCCGTTTGCCGAAGTTCCTACGCCCCGCTGTATCTGCATGGTTTGCAGCGACGACATCAGGTCGGGCATATTCACCCAGAACACGGCCTGGCTCTCGGCATCATTCAGCGGAACGCCGTCGAAAGTCACATTGGTGCGGGTCGCATCGCTTCCGCGCACGCGGAACGTCTGATTGCCCATGGCAGCGCCGTTCTCGGAAGTCATTACTACGGAAGGCGTGAACCCGATAGCGCCGGGTACTTCGGGCGAAACCATGATCCTGTTGGCTTCCACGGCTTTCAGGTTGGTAAATGTGGTCGGCGTACGATGATTGGCACGAGTGGCCGAAACCACAATCTCCGACAGATCCACTTGCCGGATCGAATCGGTCTGGGCGTATAAGCCCGGTAAATAACAAAAAAATACAATAAAAGTTACCTTTTTCATTTGAATTAATTATCGTTCCGTGTTTCAAGTCCGGATATTTACCGTAAAGGCGCACAAAGGGTTTGCCTTATAACTTGCGGGTGTCGCAAGCTATAAGGTCGCACGAAGCGCTTTGTGTTTCAATAACCTCAAATTCGAAATCATATCAAACTCGAAACATGAAACAGGTTCAACAAAAAAGGGGATTGGTGAGATGCTAAAAACGCGATGAAGAAAATTGCCCCGCGGCGGCAATCTTTATCCCTACGCCGGTATGGTCCGGGTCAGGTTCAATGGGTATGATCTCAGTCTATGATACACAGACACCCCTAAAAGATTTCGGGGCAAAAGTAATGCATTTTTATGAAATGAGAAATAAATTCATGAAAGAATTGATCATGGCGATACATTTGCTCTCGAAAGCGTACGCATACAGAGGCGGTCATGCAAGAAACAACAGATATACAACCGGATGAAAGGCGAGGACATATACGCTGCGTTTCCTGCAAAGCGACGAAGGCGAAAGCATCAATCCTCCGTCAATAACTTTTCAAACGTTTGGATTAATTCGTTTTTCGAGAGGTCTTCGTGTACCATTCCATGGTCGGCAATGGAGATATGTCCTGTTTCCTCGGATACAATGACGGCCAGGGCATCGGTGTTTTCGGTAACGCCCAATGCGGCTCGATGGCGTAAACCCAGGCTGGGCGGCAGGTTGCGGCTTTCGGAAACGGGAAGGATGCAGCGTGCGGCATAGATACGGTCTTTTTCGATGATCACCGCGCCGTCGTGCAATGGGGTATTTTTAAAAAAGATATTTTCGAGCAACCGGCTGGAGGTAACCGCATCGATAACGTCGCCGGTTTCGGCGTAGACCTTGAGCGAAGTGGAACGGGTGATCACAATCAGCGCGCCGGTTTTCGATTCGCTCATGTGGATACATGCTTTAGCGATGGATTTGATCTTTACGCCGGGAATCAGCTCTTTGTCCGAAGCAAAAAATTTCTCGAAACGCCATTTGTGCCGCGTCCGGTACCGGGTGCCCAGGTTTACCAGGAAGCGGCGTATCTCGGGCTGGAACAGAACGACCAGCGCAATGGCCCCCACGCTGAATACCTGTTGGAGAATGGCGCCCGTGAGCTGCATATTCAATGCCTTTGCCAGCAGCCAAAACAGGAAGATGCCAAAAATGGCGATGAAGATATTAATCGCTACCGTCTCTTTCGTAAGCATGTACAATTGATACAACAGATACGCCACAAGCAGAATATCAATTACATCGGTGATACGGAGCGAAAGAAAAGAAGACAATAATAACATTTTCGATTGATTTGATTTCTTGATTTTTGATTCACGGTCAATGCCTTTATCGAAATTCGTCAATCAAAAATTGCATGTTGCAAAAGTAAATCAAACCTGATGAAATAGCAAAATCAAAATTATTTGTACATTTGTCCCGTAAAAATTGATGGTTATGAAAACGGTTTTGCCTTTCCTCTGTATGCTTGGCCTCGGGTGGTTCCTGTGGGGGTGCAGCGCGTATGAGTCATACCCGCCGATACCCGAAATCCATTTTAAAAAATTAGTCGTAGTGGATAGCTTGACCAAAGATATGGGTGTCAGCAAATTTGCTATTCTGACGTTTTCCTTTGTGGACGGAGACGGCGACATTGGCATAAGTCCGCAGGATGTGGATTCGATCAGCAAAATACATTATACATGGTATCAAAAACTTCCCGACAGTACCTACAAACCCTATCAATTTGAAGATACTGTCATCATGCAGACATCGAATATACCCTGGAAGTCTGTGATGGACAAGACCAAGGCTCAAAACAAGGTATTGAAGGGTACCATCCGGCTACAACTGTTTACACCGAGCCCCCTGCCGGAAGGAGTGGATACCATGCGCGTTGAATATTACATTTTCGACCGCGCAGGCAACCAAAGCAATGTTGATTTTGTTCCCGATTTCAGCATGCGGAATCCTCCTGCCGAATTGTTGCCGTAATTGTCCTGTACATGTACAGAAATCAAACAAAAAATTGCGTATGTGGCGGAAAACATGTAAGTTTGCCGTCAAAATCTGATGAACATGAAATTTGGTGTAGTTAATTTTCCGGGGAGCGCCGGTTTTTCCGATACAGTGTATGCCTTGCATTATATCCTGGAACAGGATACGGTTGAGTTGTGGCACGAAGATACCGATCTTCAAGGGGTTGATGTGGTGATATTGCCGACGGGAGCTTCCTTTGGCGACATGCCCAACCCCGGAGCCGTTGCCGCCAAATCGCCGGTCGTGGCCTCCATCAGAAAGTTTGCCGGAAACAGGGGCATCGTGCTGGGCATCGGCAACGGGTTCCAGATTTTATGCCGGGCCGGTTTGTTGAAAGGAACCCTGAACCCGAACCTGTCGGAAACGTTCATCGGGAAAAATGTTTTTGTGAGGCCGGATAATACCGACACCCCGCTTACCAGACTGATCAGCAAGGGGCAGACGCTGCAATTGCCCATTGCCCATGCATGCGGACGGTTTGATGCAGACAAGGAAACCATGCGCGAAATGCATCAGAAAGGGCAGATACTGTTCCGCTATTGCAGCGAGGACGGGAAAACAACAGCAGAATCGAACCCCGACGGTTCCATTGATAATATTGCCGCTATTTGCAACGACTCCGAAAATGTCTTCGGAATGATGGCATGTCCCGAACGGGCTGTAGATCCCGACCTGGGTAATGTCAACGGACTGCTGATC
>JAISCQ010000249.1 GCA_031265445.1 Bacteroidales bacterium | reverse complement strand
CTTTTCGGCAGCCACATTGAATCCGGGCGAATGGCGCTCGGCCAGCAGGCGGATTTCTTCCAGTTGTTCGTCGGTGGCCGGCGATTTCACGTAAATCGTATAAAGCAGGTTGTGCGGATACACAATACGTACGGCAGGCGGCACCGAGTCGCGACGGCTGGTAATCGACACACCAAGCGAGTCAATCTGCACCCCTTTGAGGGCTGCCTGACTAAGGAAAGCATCGGCCAGGTCACTTGCAATAGCAGTCAACGACGATTCCGGTGAACCGGGGCCAAGGCTGTAACCTGCAAACGAATAATCGCTATCGCTGATAATCTGGTGCCCGCGAATACGGATACGACGCACGCCGGAGCGTTGTTCGGCAGTTGTCCGGACTTCCAGACGGATAGGCTGAATCTGGTCGGAAGGTGTTTTTTCGAGTGTTTCGAGCGCGGCGCGGCGGCGTTGCTGGAAATCGGGGAGTGTCGCCCGGGCGCCATCACCGGAGTAGTTGCAGGATGCAAGCGCTGCCAGTAGCAGCAAAAGGCTGCCGGATCTTACAAGTTGGTTCATTTTAGTCATGATTCAAATGCTTAAATAGATTGATAATTTCCATTGTTTTTTACGTTCGATTTACCTGTCTGTCCATCCTGGCTCAAAGTTTCGATAAGGATTTTCTGCGATAGTACTCCCATCGTAACCGTAGTTTTGCCAGAAACGTTCGGGGTCAATGTCACGTTCGGCCTTGGGGATAGGGAAGCGGTAAAAATACGGCTTCACGTCTTGTTTGCCCGTATCGTCGGCAATCCATTTGTTACTCACGGCCTCTTTGAGTGTCCGGACGAAGATACGCCAGCGGACAAGATCTGTCCAGCGGTTCTGTTCGTAGGTGAGTTCGAAGACGCGTTCCTGCTGTATTTTTGCCTTGAAGCCTGCATAATCCAATCCCGCAGGAAGGTCGGCTATTACCGATGTGCTGTTGAGTGGCTGACGAAAGGCGCGGCGGCGTACCTGATTGATCGCTTCGTAGGCCTCTGCGTTGGGCGCCCCATCGCGTTCGTTGATAGCTTCAGCCTTCAGAAGCAGTATTTCGGCATAGCGGATGACGGTGCGGTTGACATCGATCGTCGTGGCCGTCGTCGTGATATGCGCCGTATCAATGTATTTGCGGTAGCGCACGTAGTCATACACAAACAGTGAGTCTTCGCTGATCCGGTATTCCTTCAGGTAGGTGCCACGCTTGCGCTGGTCGCGGTCGTCGAAATCGTTGTACCATTTGTTGGCGATGGTTGACACGATGACTTTACCATCCGCATCTTTCTCATAATAATTGGTAGAATACACGTGCGGGAAGAGCGAGTTCGACAGCCCGCCGTAGAACGAACAATGTACAAGGTGGTTTCCGCCGCTCGTCGCCGCCGCCTGCCCCTGCAGGTGCTGCACGGAAAAGAGGACTTCCTTCCCGTTACGGTTGTTATTGTCCCAGTTGGCAAGGAAGTTTTCTTCGAGCGAATAGCCGGTGACGAGGTCGGCATAGCGCACCGATTCTGAGAAGCGTTCCCTGCGCGTAGATGCATCGGCGCTGTCATCCGTTTGTCCCCAGACGAGGTAGACTTTCGAGAGATAGCCGATGGCTGCGCCCTTCGAAGCACGCCCGCGGTCAGCATCCGCATACTCCGTGTATGCCGGCAGTGCGTCGACAGCATCTTTCAGATCAGAGACAATTTGGGCGTACACGTCGTTGACCGCCGTACGCGGCGTTTTATCACCGTCTACGTTGTGCAGCACCAGTGGCACTTCGCCCCATAGCTGAACCAGATAGAAGTAGGCGTAAGCGCGGAGAAATTTGGCTTCGCCCGTGAGCCGCGTCCGCAGCGCGGGTGTAATGATTTCCGAAGGGCCGACCTTGTCAATGACGTCGTTGGCGCGCGTAATTATATTGTAGAGTGCGTTCCAGACGCTGGAGACGTAACTGTTGCTTGGCTCCCACTGCATTTTCCCCAGTAAGGCGCCGCCACTGTTGGGATTTTCAGCATTCGTTTCCAACTCGGAAGTCAGGTCGATGGCATATCCCAAGGCCGTACTGATACCGACATTCGGTTGATAGATGGCGGAAGTGACCGCAATAGCGTCTTCATCGGTTTTCGGAAAGTTGCTGTCGGATACCTGTCCGATGGGAACAACTTCCAGGTCGCTGCAGGAAAAAAGGATTGCAGACAGTATGATGGATAAAATAAAGATAGACTTTTTCATTGTGAATATATTTAAACAGATTAATACGAAAGATTCACTCCCAGGGATATTGTTCTTGCCAGGGGATAGGAACTCCCGCCACCGGTTTCCGGATCGTAGCCCGTAAATTTAGTAACAGTAAACAGATTCTGTCCCGACAGGAAAATGCGGAATTTGGCAGAGGGGGCCGACTGTATTTTCACCGGCAGATTGTAACTCAGCGTCACGTTTTTCAGTCGCAGATAAGCGCCGTCTTCCAGAAAGCGGCTGGTTTGGTAGGTTGCGGCTGTTGTTCGCGCTTTCGGGATTTCGGTAGACGGATTCGTCGGCGTCCATCGGTCGTTCAGTACGGCCAGTCCGTTGTATGAGAAATTCGGTGTCGAAAGCGTCTGGCGCAGACTGTTATAAATTTTGTTTCCACTCACACCCTGAAAGGAGGCGAACAGGCTGAAATCGCGGTATGAAAGAGTGGTGGAGAAACCGTAGGTAATGTCGGGATTAAGCGAACCGAGGATGACACGATCTCCGGTTTCATCCACCACATCATCGTCATTTTGGTTTATAAATCGTTCATCACCCGGCTCAACAACAGGCTTCCACGAGGGGCCGGCAATTTTTGAAAGATCATCGCCATTCTGAACGATTCCGTCATACACAATATAATATTGTGCGTTAAGTGGATACCCCACCCAAGTGGTTGAGCCGATATTTTGCTGGTCGCCTGCCAGTTTGAGTACGCGGTTGATATTCTTTGCTATATTCGCCGAAACATTCCATATCAGTTTGCGCTGATCGATAATTGTACCGGTTGCTTCCAGTTCAAGGCCTTTATTACTGATATTTCCGACGTTTCGCAGTACGGAAGTGAAGCCGGTGCCAATGGAGGTCGGTGTATTCAGCAGCAAATCCGAAGTCTTCTTGTAGTAAGCATCAGCAGAAACAGTGAGCCGATAGTTGAACAGGCTGGCGTCGACGCCGATGTTATAAGCGACGGTCTGTTCCCATTTCAAATCAGGATTTTCGGGCCGGGTGCGGATATATCCGACTATTAGCTGTTCGTTGAACGAATAAGGGCCGCTGGCGGGTCCGTAAGTTGCTTCATACTGATAGTCACCGATTTCCTGGTTACCCACCGTTCCGAGGCTAGCCCGCAATTTCAGTTCGTTCAACTTGCGATTATTTTTCAGGAACGATTCATCACTCACGTTCCACGAAGCGCCGAGCGAAGGGAAATAGCCCCATCTGTGATTGGGTGCGAAACGGGAAGAACCGTCGGCCCGGAGGGTGGCTGTCAGGTTATATTTCTCTCTGAAGGTATAGTTTATCCTGCTGATGAATGAGTTCAGGATCGATTTGGAACCGCTCGATGCCGGCGCCTCACGGCTGTTTCCACTTTGCAGACTGTGCCAGAGTATCTGTTCATTGGCGAAGTTGGCTGCCGAGACGGTGGCAGATTCTGAGACGGTGCTTTGGGTGGTATAGCCCGCCAGCGCGTCAATGTAATGTTCCCGGCTCAGTTGTTTGACGTAATTGAGCGTATATTCATACTGCCAGATGTCGGTGCGTCGATTGCCCACACTTGCGAATCCGTTGGGCGTAAAACCGCCTGCAGTATAGGAGGGTGCATAATAGTTCGACGTAGCGTTGTTGATGTTCGTTCCCGCCGACACTTTCAGTATCAGGGAAGGAATGATGGAATACCGGAGCGCCACATTGCCAAGCAAGGAGTTGGCATGATTTTGCGCCGTTGTATTGATCAGACTGGATACGGCGTTGGTTGTCCGGTCGCCGTCACGCAAGTCTCCTACTTCATACGGATTGGCATAGTTAAAGCTGCCGTCGGCATTATAAATCGGAACGGCCGGCGAAAAGCGGAGCGCATCTTCCAGCGGATTATCCCGGTAGGCATACGTTGGATAATTATTCAACCCCTCCTGATTCAGCTTACTCGCATTCAAATTGAGGCTCACCTTGAAGTTTTTCAGCACGTCGCGTTCCAGGTTTAACCTTCCCGTATAGCGTTTGAAGTCGGTATTGAGAAGGATACCCTCCTGATCGGTGTAATTGCCCGAAAGCGAGTATCGGGTTTTCTCGTCGCCCCCGCTGATGGAGATTTGGTGACTTTGTGTCGCTGCCGTGCGGAGAATTGCATCCTGCCAGTTGGTACCCTTCCCGAAAGCTGCAATTTCCGCATCGCTCAGGCCCTGGAGCGGTCCGCCGATTTCGCGGTTGAGCGCCGCCCATTCCTGTCCGTCCAGCAAGTCGAGGGTTTTGGTTGCCTGCTGCCAACCGATGGAATATTGATATTCAATCTTATCCTTGCCTTTTTGCCCGCTTTTGGTGGTGATGATAATGACGCCGTTCGACCCGCGCGACCCGTAGATGGCCGTGGCCGAAATATCTTTCAGTATCTGGATACTCTCAATATCGTTCGGATTGATGGCGGCCAGCGGATTCAGGCTTGCCGAGACCTGACTTATTCCCCCGTCCGTTGAATTGCTTGAGACCTGTGTTCCCAAAGTGGTGTTGGTGGTGGCGTTCCTTGAACTGATGTCGTACAGAATCATCCCGTCCACCACATACAGCGGTTCGTTGCTTGCATTAATAGAGTTACCACCGCGGATACGGACTGAGAACGTAGAACCGGGTTGTCCGCCCTGCGTGATATTTAAACCTGCCACCGCACCACCAAGCAGATTGTCGAACGATACAATGGGTTGCGAAAGTGTTTCTTTTGAGATGGAAGTAACGGCTCCCGTCAGTTCTTTACGTTTCTGTGTTCCGTAGCCTACAACTACTACTTCATTTAGAAAATTCACATTTTCGCGGAGCAGGACAATGACCGGCTCTGCGGATTCGTATACATCTACTTCCTGGTTTTTGTAGCCCAGATAGTCAATGGAAAGGGTAGCCGGAACCGATTTGACGGTAAGGAAAAAACTTCCGTCTACGTCGCTCACTGTTCCTGTTCCTTTTGAGCCTGCCAGCGAGATACCGGCCCCAATAATCGGCTCCCGCGTCTTTTCATCAAGAACTTTTCCGTTTATTTTCACTTCATTTCCCTGTGCAAGACCTGAAAACGGGAAGAAAAGGACTGCGAATAACAAAAAACAAACTATTTTTGTCATGATTTTTAATTGTTAAAAAGTAAGCGTCCTCTTATCCGATTGACAGAGCGGTGAGGAAGACGCTTTTTGTTGATAATATGATTATTTTCTCTTGCTGCCGAGCGATTGTTATCTGCGCACTTACAGAATTTCACTAAAAAACAGGCCGGATCAGGTCGCCAAACACTACCGCATTGACAAACGTTCGTTCCGTTGCATCCCAAACGCCGCGAAATACAGGATCTTCCGCAAACAAAATAAGGTTGTTGCCAGTTAATATGGAGACGGAATTTTTAAATACCGTTTCCGATTCTTTCGGCAGATAGCCATTCAGCAGCGGGTTATCGGAATATGTGGCTACTGTGTTTGCGGGACTTCCTTTCAGTACGGAAAGGCTTTCTTTGCTGACGGGCAGGCTCGTCCGCGTTAGACCATAGGCTAGTGGACTGTTGAGATTAATGCGCGTTTCAATGACTGAGGTCGGAATTCCACGACGTTCGGTTGGCGCAGGCGATACCACAATGCTGTCGGTACGGTTTTCAAGCAGGCTCCGGCTTGCCCACTGCGAAGCGCTGTTGAGGGTAATCAGTACGCCGCCGTTGTTCGTCCACTGTTTTAGTTTCTCGATTGCCCGGGCGTTCAATTCGGTATAGGAGCCGCCTGCAAGGATGATCCGGTTGAAGTCGTAGAGAGGTATCCTGTTGAACAATTCGACTTCGACGCGGACAAGAGGATAAGCCAGTTTTTGGTCGAATAAATGCCATACTTCACCCGCTTCAGTCGAGGAAATGCTGCCTCCGGTCAAGAGCAAAACTTTGGGTTTACGGACGCGGCGGAAGGCGCTGCTTCCCAAATCCACACCCTTAACATTGTAACTGGTCGTAACGGGCAGGATGTTGACCGCTTCTGTCTCGCCGACCGATTGTAGCAGTGCAAACAGTTCGCCGCCTGCCAATGGTTGGTTGGCAACCGGTATCAGCAGGGTACCTGCCTGAAAATCAATAGTCTGCCCCGAATGACGGATCGAAAATTCCTGCGAAGCCGTCTTGACGATGACGTCCTTTTCCAGCAACCGGAACAACGCCGTCTGACTTCGGGAATCCCTGAAATCAATCAGATAGGCATAATCGGAACGGGATAAGGAAGCGATTTTTCCTGTCTGTTTTTCCTCCAACCGTTTGCCTTTATCCGGACGGGCGATTTGCGCATATGCCAGCCCCGACGAGTAAGCGACCGAAAATCCGGCGCCGTAACCCAGCTTTCTGACATCGTCATAGTCCTTTTTTTCGTCGAAAATAATCTGAACCAGGGCGCTGTTGGGTTGCGCCACAGGGATGATATAGGATTTTCCTTTTTCGTATTTTACGCTGTCGAGGGTGACATCGCTGTTATTTTCATATACTTCGAGGCGATGGTCGAGCAAACGGTTGATGAATCTGTCAAGGCGCGACCGGTCGTATACATCGCCGATAATATAGTTTTTAGCGCTGTTCTTCGAATTGACGGTAAAAAATTCCCTTTGCAGGTCAAAAAGGGCTTTCCGGTTGTCATTGGCTGCTTCAATGGTAGCGATGCTCGACACCAGCTGATTCCTGACCGTATGGGAAAAGGTCAGCAATCCGTTGTCGGATAGTTGTTGAATGCCACGCGAAGATCCCTGCTCGAACAGGATGCCTACACCTCCGTTGTAATCGGGATAAGTCGATCCAAAGGTAGGATTTTTGTTGTCATAACCTTCCTTGGTGTAATAGAACGAACCGATCCGGTCAAGCGCACGGGCATAATAGACGGCAAATTCGGCATTAAGCCGGTAAGTGGCCTGAGGTACGAAACGGCTTTCGTTTCCGTCGGGGTTAGTCGGCTCGAAGAAAAACGAACTGTTGGCACCCATTTCGTGATGATCGACCTGAACGTGCGGCAGCCAGTCCTGATAGAAGGCAACGCGCGCCCGGCTTTCGGGATGTACGATGTTTACCCAGTCGCGGTTGAGGTCGAACCAGTAGTGGTTGCCCCGTCCGCGCGGC